>NZ_JBEYUY010000009.1:0-349323 GCF_040643775.1 Streptomyces sp. NPDC047081
GTGGCGCGATCCTTCGCTACGGCCGCTGGGCGTCGCCGGCGAGCGGGAGCGCGGGCGGCTGCTGTGGCCGCTGGGCGTCGTGGTGGCGCTGCACCCCGCCGTACACCACCCCTCATACAAAGGAGCCCGCTTCCCATGACGTCACTCGCCGAACGCGCCCACGCCGCCGCCGTGTTCATCCGTCACAACACCGCCGTCAGCCCGCACGGCCGCTACCGGGGCGAGGAACACGCCCGCACCGCCGTACGGCTGGCCGCCGCCCTCGGCCTCGGACTGGACCAGATCACCACCGCCCCGGACTCGCTGCGACGGCGCACCACCCCGGGCGAGCCGGTCCTGGCCACCGCCACCTGCCCCGACACGAACGAGACGTACGTCTTCCTCGCCCGTTTCCCGATCTACGACGACGAAGCCTTCGAACTCCTCGGTCCGTGCCCCGAATGCTCCGGCCAGGTCCCCCTCGCCACCGTCCGGCACCTCGCCGACCTCGGCACCCACCTCGCCCGCCCGCCGCTCACGCCCGAGGACGTCGAGCGCGCGAACACGGTGCCGGACACTTTCGCCGACGACGAAGGCCACGCCAGCACCTGCCGCTACGGCGAAACCCTCTGACTGGCCGCCGACCCCGCCACGCAGGAAGGACACGCACCGCCATGACCGACCCCGCCAGCCGTACCCGAGGTACCGCCCCTCAGACCAACACCCCCTCCACTCCGCTCAGTTCGCACCGGTATGCCGTTCAGGACCTCCTTGTCGAGGCGCACCAGCGTCTCACCGCACTACCGCCCGCGTCGGCCCCGAGCCTGCACGAACTCCTCGCCCGACTCGTCGTCGGGCTCTTCGACCGCGACCAACTCGGTGGCTGCCCGCCCTCCCTGGGTGGGGTCGTCGACGAGGCCGCCGCCTGTCTGCTGAACCTGGCCACGCCTCAGCGCGTGGCCACTGCCTTCGACGACGACCTGCTCGCCCGGCTGGGTGATCTGGACCGCCTCCCGCTGCCCGAGCGCCTCCGTCTGCTGGAGGCCTGCGTGCGGCGCACCCGGGCATGACCTGCCGCCGTTGACCCTGTGGGGCCCACACTCGGGCCCCGCCCCGCCCGCAGATCACGGACCGCACCGGCCGCCGCCCGTCCCGGAAGGACATCCTTTATGCCTGGTAGCGCCATGCCGCAGCACCTCACGTTGGTACACCAGATCCTTCAGCACGCCCATGACCTCCTCCTCGCTGCCGAGGACGAGGAAGATCCGCCGTTCACCGAGTTGTTGACCCGGGCGGCGGACCGCTTGTCAGCCGAGGACCGTGGACACCTGGACCCGCCCGCACTCGCCTGGGCCGTGGCAGAAGCCGCCAGCCAGCTACTCGCCCGCTGCCGGATTTCAATCGGCCCGGGGGACCCGAACGTGCCCTACTGCCTGCAAGCGCTCGACCGACTGCCCCGCACGGCTCGCATCGGCCTGCTCACCGGGGCCATCCGACACCCGACCCCAGGCCCTCGCGGCACCCAGCTGCCCGTCAGGCGCATTCCGCCCTCAGGCGGGCAGACGACCGCCCGGGGGCGTCGGATGGGGGCCTGCCCGTGTCCGTGCAACAGCGGTGGCTTCTGCGGTGGCTGCGGGCACGCGGGCTGCGGAGGACGGCGATGAGCCGGCATGCCACCGGAGGCGACGACGAGGTGCGGCGTCCCCCCGACGTCGACGGCGTCGAGCCCGAGGGTAGTGAGCCGTACGACGAGGTCGCTGACCCGTTCACCGGCACCGTCCGCCTGTGCGCCCGCCGCTGCGGCACATGCATTTTCCGCCCGGGTAACCTCATGGATCTGCAGCCCGGGCGCGTCACGGACATGGTCACCCGGGCGTCTCGTGCAGAGGGGCACATTGTGTGCCACGCGACCCTGGGCACTGCGACACCGGCGATCTGCCGAGGCTTCGCCGACGGACCCGACCAGGGCCGCAGCCTGGCCCTGCGCCTGGCCCGCGCGCTCGGCACACTCCGGGAGATCTCACCGCCATGACCAGCGCACCGAACCCGCCGGGACCCGGTACCCGCCTGCTGGCCGACCAACTCGCTCTCGGCGACCCGCTGACCGTCCTCACTGCCCGCCACCCACCCGGCGACCGCCTTCACCGCCTCGCCCGCGCCTTGTGCCAGACCGCCGGCGAACTGGACACCGCGTACGGACGGGTACAACAGGCTGGCCGCGAGCTGCGGGCTCTGCGCGGTCGGTTGGTCGGAGACCCTGAGGAGATCGACGCCTTGAGAGAGGAAATCAGCTCTTCGGCTGGGGAGCTGGAGGTGATGCTGGAGCGGTGCGATGTGCTGGACACGGCCCTGATCCGGCTCCTTGGTATTTACCAGGACGTCGTCCCAGCGCCCGGGGCGAAGCCGCGGGCGGCCTCTGCGGCATCGTGACCGAGCGGCCGACAGCCCCCGGCGGACCGCTACGCGACGTCAGCGGTGGATCTTGGCGCACGGTGTGCCGTCCGCTCTGTTGAACTCAATGCACAGCCAGGCGCCGTCCGGGAAGTTTCGGCCCTTGAGGTTCCAGTCGACGTCCGAGAACTTCGTCGTTCCTGCGGTGACCGGAGTCGCGTCCTTCCATCTGGTGATGTCGGTCCGCTCGCCCTTGTAGACCGTGTACAGGCGGGCCCGGACGCCGGTGCCGTGGCCGTCCATCCATCCGCCGGCCCGCTTGACTGACAAGCCTTTGCCCTTGACGCTCAGTCCGACTTTGCCGTCCGTGACGGTCGCGTCCGCGTGCGCGGGGGCAATCGCGCAGACCAGGGAGAGGAACGCCGCTGCAACGGTCGTCATATGCTTCATGGTTCATCCAAGGAGAAGTGCCGGGCCGGCAGTTGAGACGTCCGGCAGGTGGATCAGAAACGGAAGGGCGCGGGATACGGGCCACAGTGGGCCGTGCCACATTGCGGGAGTAGACCGCGGCGCTCGGCACTGTTGGCCCGACGATGGCGACGGCCGCTGCCCCGGTGGCCGCACCCGGGCAGGCCGCCGGGTGGCCGAGGTCGCCTATCTGACGCGCTGCGCGCAGGTCACGGGGACCTGGCCGCCGACGACGATGTACCAGTTGTAGCCGTGCTTGCCGCACTCGCGGTAGAGCGGCCCACTGTCGCTGCGACCGAACGCGATGACGCAGAAGTTGTTCCGGATCACCTCGCCGCGGTGGACGTAGCGGACCACCGGGGAGTCGGCTCGGGCAACCGGAGCGTCGCCCACCGGTCTGCGCACGGCCACTTTCCTACCCGTGATCTTGACCTTGCAGTGAGTCGGCCTGGCCCGGTTCTGGGACTGGGCCAGGCCGGGTCGGCCGATGCGAGACCCCCGAACAGGGCGGCCAAGCCCAGGAGACCGGCTACGGTCGGACGCAGACGGCTGTGGACGCAAGACAGGGCCATCTCCTGCTCCTTCGGTCAATTTCATGCGCAACGCGACACCGGGGGCATCGACGTCCTGGACCGGCGGGCTGGGTATGCGGAACGCCCCGCCGGCTGCCCCTTGCAACGACCGGCGTGTGCGCGAAGCGGTGCAGAATCACCTGAACTAGCGGAACATGCTGCTAAATGGAGCAAAGAGGAACTGCGGGTGTGTGATTTCGCAGCAGTCTTCAGTGCCGATGCCGCTGAACCCGTAGATAAGGAACGCCCGTTGTCTCTCCGCCGCGTCTCGCTGTTCACCGCGACCGTGCTCACCGTCCCGATGCTCGCCCTCTCGGCTCCTGCGGTCGCCGCCACGGCGCCAGCACAGGCGCCCGCCACCGCGGTCGCCGCCAAGAACGACTTCTGCCGCATCGCCGCAGCGACGGCGGCGGTGCGCTCCAAGCCCCGCAGGAGTGCGGCCAGACTCGTCACCGCGCACAGGGGCGATTCCTGCACCGCGCACGGCTGGGCCGAGGGCGACGGAACATGGGTGAAGGTCACGATGAAGCGAACCGGCGTCACCGGGTACGTGCACTCGTCCCGAGTGGCATGGGGCAAGGAGGAACTGGTCAGCACCGGCTCGTGACCGGCCCTCCAGGCCACCCTGGTTGTGCCTGCGGCGGCGACTGCGGTGTGTCCAGCGCGCCAGCTCAGGGATCGTGTGCGCGAAGGTGCCGCGTGCGGAACGCCCGGTCCGGTAGGCCGTTCCGTAGCGGCTGCCGCCGACACCTCCGGCACGACCGTGCTCAGCCAGGCTGCCGCCTATGTGGTGTGGGGGACTCGCACGCGGCCGGGCTGGTTCCCAACTCTCGTGGGAACCAGCCCGGTTCGGCGCAGCCAGCGGGTTATCGGTTGGTCTCGGGTGCCGCCAGGCAATAGGTGCGTGGCCGGTCGCTCACCTGCTCGGCGATGCCCTGCTTGACCAGCTTGTCCAGGGCGTTGGCGATCGCGCCCGAGGACTTCTCGATCACACGGCTGATCTTGGTGGCGGTGAATGCCTCTCCGGGATGCGCTTGCAGGTGGCCGACGACCATCTGTCGTAGTGCTCCGGGGGCGAGCCGCTTGTTCTCACCCGGCAGGATGATCGCTTCCGCGGGAGCGGGAGCCGTCTGCTGCCCGGCGTCTGCGTGCAGGGCTGGGGTGTTCGCGTCCCCCGAGCAGTCGCTGTCGTCCTTGTCGTGCGGGCCGTCCTCGGTGCCGCTGTCGGTGTTGCTGTGCTCGGTGTCCTGCGGCGCCTCGGTTGCCGGGTCGGCGGTGTCGACGTTGCCGTTGTCCGGTGCGGTGTCCGGTGCGGTCTCGGCGGTAGCGGCATTCTCGTGGTCCGTGGTGTCGTGGTCCGGCTCGGGGCTGTGCACGTCCGGGGCATTGGTGACGGCGGTCTCCAGCATGCTGGTTGCGGGTTCCGGATTGGCGGGACCATCGCTGCTGGTTGCGGGGGTGGGGGCGGCGCGCCAGCGGTCGGGGGTGCGGCGGGGGCCGTCGTGGCCGCCGGGGGTGCGTACGGCCAGGCCGTGCTCCTCCAGGGTGACCAGGGCCTTGCCGGTGGTGGAGCGGCCCAGGCCCGCGGCGAGGGCGAGTTCGGCGGCCGTGGCCCCGTCGGCGGTGAGTTTGACGAGTTCGGCGTAGATCGAGGCGGGCGCGCCGGCCAGACCGGCCAGCGGTTCGGGGCTGGGGACGGCGTGCAGCGTATGCGTGGTGTCAGTCGTGGTGTCGGACATGAGGGAACCTCGATTCCATGAGGCGTTGGGCGGTTGAGGTCCCGGCCGGGGTGCGGGACCGCGTGTGGGCGGGCCGCGGTGTTCGGCGGGCGCGTGCGCATCGCGTGTCTCCCGGGCGAACGTGGCTGTGACGCGGGCGGGTTCGCGGATCTCCGTCGGCCCGCCCGGCGCGTCGGCCACGACCATGGACGCTCCGCTCCGTCAGGAAGTCAAGCGGGCCGATCCCTCTCGGATCTGACCAGATCAGAGTGGGTGCCGAAAGGGCCGGACGTTGCGGCTGGCATGGGTGGGCAGCGGTCGGCGAGGGACGTGTGACAGCCCCGCACGCCAGCTCCCGGTCGGCGCTCTGCGGGAAGGCGGAACGGCGGGCCCGATCGGATTCGGCGGGACGGACCGAGCGGTGGCCGGGTTGCTGCTCATCCGGGTGGGAGCGATCGATCGGCTTCATGGGCGAGGAGTTGGTCACGGATCTGGCGGGCGCGGCGCGGCCCGATGCGCAGATCGGTTCTCAGCCGCCAGATGCTCACGGGCTTTCCTGAGGCAGAGCGGGCAGCATCGTTCAGGGCGACAGCGCGCGGCCACACGTCGGCGTCCGTCGCCCGGTTCTCGGCCGACGGCGATCCGGCGGCAAGGGAACGGCCATGGGGCACCTGGTCGCCCGTACGGGGCTCGGCACGGCCCTTGTTGCGGGGAACCGGGGTGCCGACTATGGCTGGGCGGTGATCGGGGTTGCCCTGCGACGGGCGATCGCCGGACGGATCGGGGGCAGTGGCATCCGTGTCGGACTCCTCTCCGCCCGATCCAGCTGTGAGGACGGGGTGTCTGAGGTGCTGCTCCACGGGATCGGCGATGCCGATCTGCTCCAGCAGGTCGGTGACGGTCCTTCGGTAGGCGGCGATCGTTTCTGTCAGGGCGATCAGAAGCAGGGCCGGGGTCAGATGCAGCAGGACAGCTGCCGGGTCGGCCCTGCGGGGCAACCCGATCTGCCCGTCGGGCCACAGGCTCTCCCAGGCATTCATGAGAGCGGCCGTACAGCCGGCGCCCCAGCGCAGAGCGGTCGACCAGGCCGGCGGGCGGATGCCCCAGGAGGCCAGGCGCGCGTCCACGTACAGGACGCCGGCGAGCGCGGTGCCGATCATCGGGTCCAGAAGGATGGCGATGGGCCAGGGGACACCGCGGCTCGCGGCGAAGCGGGTGACGTTGACCGTGGTGAAGACCAGGGCGAGGAGCGCGACTGTGCACAGGACCCAGGTCATTGAGCGCAGCAGACCGATGGCCTCGCGGGCGGCGATGTGCTTCACCGGGCACCCGCTCCTCGGTTCGAGGGCCGTGTCGCGCCCTGGAAAGAGGCGGTGTTGGTGCGGGCAGGGCCCTGGCGTACGACGGCTCCGGGGTGCGGGGCGTCGATGGCCTGGCCGCCTCCCGTGTAGAGCGAGACGTGGGTGACGTTTCGGGGACCGGTCCCGAAGAACAGCAGGTCGCCTGGGGCCAGTTGGGCGCCGTTGGGGAGGCGGGGGCCGGCGTCGTACTGGGCCTGGGCGACGCGGGGGATGGTGAGGCCCGCGGCGCGGTAGGCGGCCTGGGTCAGTCCGGAGCAGTCGAAGCCGCCGTCGGCCGGTCCGTCGCCGCCCCACACGTACGGGGTGCCGAGCTGGGCGCGGGCGAAGACAACGGCCTTGGCGGTAGCGCTGTTTGGGGCGAGAGGCGCGGCGGCGTAGTCGGCGGCCACGGCAAGGACGTGATCCACGTAGGCCCAGTCATGGTTGTAGTGCCAGAGGGCCTGCCGGAGGTTCTTGCCGTTGCGGGCGCCGTTGGCGCACAGCAGCCGGGCTGCGGCGTGGACGGCGTCGGTCGGGTCCCAGGGGGTGGGCGGCTGCTTCCCGCCGGGCGGTACGGGATACGCGTACGACGTGAATGTGGACGGCAGGAACTGCATCGGCCCCACGGCCCCTGCCGAGGACACCATGGTGGGGTTGCGTCCGTGATCGGTTTCCACCTTCCCGATCGCGGCGAGGATCGTCCAGGACAGGCCGGGGCACTCGGGGGCGGCGCGCTGGTAGAGGGCGAGCATGTACGCGGGGATGTCCGCCAGCGCCTGTTTGCTCGGCGAGGCCGCCACGCTGCCGCCGGAGGACAGCCCGCCCAGCAGCGCGGCGATGATGACAACGGCCAGGAGTGGCAGGGCGAGGACTGTGCAGCCGATGCCTCCGGCGATTTTGGTGAACAGGGAACTCACGTTCCTGCGTCGGGCGTGGGCGGGAGCGGGGGCACGGGGAGTGTGAGGGCGGTGTCGGCGTCGGTGGGCTCCAGGTCGGCGGCCGAGCCGAGCGGGGTCCAGCGGGCGGCGAGGCTGGTGAGTGTGGTGCGGCGGGTGTCCCCGGGGCCGAGGGGGCTCCACCACGGGCCCCAGGGGCTGGAGGTCGTGAAGTCCGCGGAGGAGGTCGCGATGTTCAGGCTCAACTCGCGTGCAGGAGCGGCGAGGCGACGGCGGAGCGCCTGGTCGCGGGAGGCGGTGCGGGTGTGGACGAGCAGGGCAGGCCGGGTGCTGGTGGCGGTGGTGAAGGCCGCGTAGCCGGCGAGTTTCGCCTCGACGCGGGACAAGGGCTGGCTGCCGGTGTCGTATTCGAGGAAGAACGGCAGCGTCTGGTCGCCGTCGCGCCAGTGGGCGTAGGCGTCGGGGCGGACGATGTCGCCCCAGCGGCGGGCGCAGGAGCGCTCGGACAGCCAGACCGGCAGCCCGGCTTCTGGCGTGGTGCGGCTGCGAGCGGCGAGGCGGGCGAGGAGTTCGTTGACGCCGAGGTCGTGACCCAGGGACGGCGAATAGGCGATGCGGCCCGTGTGGCTCGGGCGCCAGCCGAGGTCGGCGAGGTCGCATCCGGCGTGGGCGGCGAGCACGGCGGCACCGGCGGGACCGAGGGTGTAGTGCTCGGGGGCGGACCCGGTCTGGGTCAGGGGGCGGAAGGAGTCGAGGACGGCGTGCTGGTGCAGGGTGCGCAGGCGGCGCTGCGCGGAGCGGAGAGAGGTGTAGGCGAGGCTGGCGACCTGGTGGGTGGTCAGGACGCGGTGCTCGTGGAGCATCCGGGCCAGCCACAGATCACGGGTCGTGAGGTGACGGGAGAGCGCGGCTACGTCGGTGTGCCGGGCAGGGCGCGGACGGGTGGTGGAGGCACGGGCGGTGTAGCGGGAGCCGGGACCGGCGGCGGGGCGGGGGAGTGCGGGCATGACAGGTCGTCACCACCAGGAATCGCAGGGAAGTGGGGTGTTGTTTCAGGGGCGGGTGGCCGGTCGGGGGCCGGTCCGGGAGCCCGCTGCCGTGCGCAGGTCTGTGGCCCGGCCGGGCACCTGGGGCGGCAGGGGCCGGGTGGTGAGGGTGAAGGCGGCGGTCTCCGCGCCGCCGGCCAGCAGGTGGGCTGCGGCCTGGTAGGGACCGAGATGGGCCAGGTCGTGCGCGGCCAGAGTCGGGAGCGTGTGCCGCTCCAGTGCGTTCGCGTCCTCGGGGGAGGCGTTGAAGAAGACCTTGTTGCGGGCGTTGGCCGAGATGCCCTCGCGCAGGTCGCGGGGGAGCTGCGCGAGGTGCTGGTGGGCCAGCAGCATGGACAGGCGGTAGCCGCGTGCCTCGGCGAGCATGTCCTCCAGCGGATAGGGCAAGGTCAGGAAGTTATGCGCCTCGTCGATGCTCAGCGTGGCGTCGATGCGCGAGTGCTCGGGCAGGCGGGCGCGGGCCGCAGCGGCCTGCCAGGTGCCGGCGACGATGAACGAACCCAGGAGCCGGGCGGTCTCCTCGCCGAGGGCGCCTTTGGGAAGGCGGGCGAGCAGGATGCCGCCGTCGAGGACTTGGCCGAGGTCGAAGGTGGAGGGGCCGGCGGCGATGGCGCGGCGGGCAAAGTCGCGCAGCAGGAAGGCGCGCAGCTTGTTCATCACCGGGCCGACGACGGCCGCGCGGGAGGGCTCGGACATCGACTCGTACCAGGCCCAGAAGCCCCGCAGTACCGGGTCCTTGAGCGCGGGGATGATCCGCAGCCGGTAGGCGCTCTCACCGAGCAGGCGGGGGACGTCGGCGAGGGTGACCAGCTGGCGGGTGCGGTCGCGGTGCTTGAGGAGGGTCAGGCAGGCGGCGCGCATGACGTCGTCGGTGCGCGGGCCCCAGAAGGCGGTGAAGATACGCCGGAAGATGCCGGTGATGTTGTCCACGACGACGTCGATGTCCGCGCCGTCCAGGACGTTCAGGCAGGGCGGGGTGTGCGGGTCATCGGGGTCGATGAGCACCAGGCGGTCGGCGCAGGTGTCCGGGAGCCGGTCCAGCAGGTCGGTGACCAGGTCGCCTTTGGGGTCGATGACGATGACGCCGCGATGGTGGCGTACGTCGTCCAGGACGAGGTTCGCGATGAGGGTGGACTTGCCGGAGCCAGTCGCGCCCATGACATGGAGGTGATGGCGGGCGTCGGCGACCGCGAGACCAACGCCGCGGCGCGCTCCGGTGTCGGAGCGTCCGAGAGGCTTGACCCCGTTTCCGGGTGAGGGCTCGGGGACCAGCGGGGGCGGCAGGACCGAGCGGGCGCCCGCCCGCTGGACGCCCGGCGCGTCCGCATCGGCGGGGAGATGAGCGAGGACGGCGAGTTCCGGCACCGACAGCAGGGCGGGGCGCCCAGACGAGAACTGCCGGGCACTCAGGTTCGGTTCGGGGTGCCGCAGACGGGTGCGGGCGAGGTAGTTGCGGTCGGCGAACAGGCCGAAGGCGGATGCGATCGAGTGGGCCCGGCCGCGCGCCACGTCGTGGGCACGCTCCTCCTTGGGGCTGCACGTAGCGGCGTAGGTGAGAGTGCACTGCCACTGGGATCCGGCGAGTTTGCCAGCCGACTGCCGTACGGCGGTGGCGTGTTCGGGGTCCTGCCGTCCGGTGGCGGCCGGCTGGGCGCGGTGGAGAAGGAGAGCGGCCAGGGCCGGCAGCCGGGCGGGGGCCTGACCTGCCTTGAGACGACGTGCCTGGCGGCGGGCCCGGCGCAGCGCGCCGCCGGTGGCCGGGCGGGCCAGGAACTGCACGCAGGCGGACTCGTCCTCCGACATCCCGGTCGCGGCCTGCAGAAGTGCGCGCAGCGGGTCGCTGGCGTGGTCGGTGCGCAACGGCAGGACGTCGGGGCGGGCCGGCCGCAGCCGTCCGGCGGTCACTTCGTGCCCGATCGGCAGCAGGGGGCCGGGCTCGGTGACGCGGGTGTGGGCACCGGGCCAGGCAGCTTCCACCGCACGGCGCACGAGGCCGAGGGGCACCGTGCCGGGAACCCACAGGCGGATACAGAGTCCGGTGTGGGACCAGGCGTATTCGAAGGCGAGATGGGGCTGGCCGGTGGTGATGCGGCGCCACCACGGGCGCAGGAGTCCGGACAGCTGGGCCCACAGGACTTCGCCGCCCTTGGCGGCGACCTGGGGCGGAGCCAGGACCTCCACCAGGCGGGCGCCGTCGGCGAGGCGCTGCTGCCGCACGCGCACCAGGTGGCGTCGGACGGCGTATCCACACGCTGTGGATACGAGGGCGGCGGGAGCCAGGACAGGCGCGGACGCGGCGCACCAGTCCACGGCCGATGTGAGCGCCAGCTCGCCGAAGGCTCCGGGATGGTTGAGGAAGTCCACCAGCCACCCGTGCGGCTGGACAGCGGCAAGCTGGCCGTGCGCCGTCACAGCTGCCACTCCTCGTCTCCGACCGCTTCACCGAGGTAGAAGCCATCCGACTCGGCGTCGCCGCCTGGGTGCTGGGCCGCGAGTTCACTCGGGTCCGTGGTGATCACTTCATGTTCGCCGGAAGCCGCGATACTGATCAGAGCGACCTTGTGGCGGCGATCTCCGGTCAGCAGCAGGGCCTCGCCACGGGTCGCGGAGAGCAAGAACTCCCGTTCCCCATGGCAGAGATGGAAGTTCTCGCTGATCGAGTCGATGGCCTGCGGGGCCTGGCGCAGCAGGATCTGTGTGGCCGCGTTGGACACGATGGCCCGGCCGAGCGGGGAGGTGAGGACGTCGTCGGCGTCCTGGGTGACCACGGCCAGGCCGGTCCAGTATTTGCGGGCCGCCTTGGCCAGACGGAAGAGGAACCGGGCACCGGCGCCGTCGCGCATCAGCAGCCACGCCTCGTCGACCACCACGAGGTGGCGGCCGGAGCCGGGGCGGGAGGTGACTTGCCGCCAGATCGCGTCGAGGGCCACCAGCATGGCCGGCGCCTTGACCTCTTCCGGGAGCTGACGAAGTGCGAAGACCACCAGGTGACCGGAGGCGGCGGTGGTGCTGGGGCCGTTGAACAGCTGGGCGTGGGAGCCGGTGGTGTATGGCACCAGCCGGTTGGCGAGATCTGCCGCCGTCTCGCTGCCGTCCTCGGCCAGGACGGAAGCCAGGTCGTCGAGTGTGGGCGGCGTACGGTTCCACGTGCGTGCGTCGCCGGTGATCCCGGCTCGTGCGTATGTGGCGAGGATTGCCCGGTCGAGCACCGCCTTCTCGGCCGCGGTCACGTCGGTGCCGAGCAGCACGGCGAGGAAGGTGTGCAGGAACAGCACCCGCCGAGTCAGCACGTCCTCCTGGGTGTCCGTCGCCGCGGGGAGGTCGAAGGGGTTGAGGCGTACGCCGTCCGCGCCGAGGGCGATGACGTGTCCGCCGACGGTTTCGGCGAGGCGGACGTACTCGTCCTCCGGGTCGATGACCGAGGCCGTGACACCGGTGAACAGCAGCCTGAGCAGCTCCAGTTTGGTCAGGTACGACTTGCCGGCGCCGGAACGGGCCAGGGTGATGGAGTTGTAGTTGTCCTGCGCGAAGCGGTCCCACAGCACCGGGGCGCCGGAGACCGCGTTCAGCCCGTACAACACCCCCGACGCCGTACCGTCCTCACCGGTGGCGACGGGGAGGTCGGGGCTGGTGAAGGGGAAGCAGGCGGCCAGCGCGGCGGTGTCGAAGGTGCGGCGGATCTTGAGCGTGTCGATGCCGAGCGGCAGGGTGGCCAGCCAGCCGGGCAGGGCCCGGTAGGTGGTCGGCGCGACGGTCATGAGCAGCGACTCGGCGATCGCCCGGACAGCTGCGGCCTGCTCAGCCAGGCTCTCCTCGTCCGGGGCGTGCACGGTCAGGTAGAGGGCGACGTGGAAGAGTTTGCCCTCGCCGCGGGCGATGCGGTACGCGAGATCGGCGGCGTCCGCAGCGGCGGCCTCGACCTCCGGATCGTCCAGGTGCCCCTTGTCGAAGCCGGTGCGGCGGCCGGACTCAAGACGGGCGCGCTGCTTCTTCAGCCCGGCGGCCGCGACCGGGTTGGGGACGGGCTCGATGTGCAGGGCGATGTCGAGGTGGCCGGGGAAGTTCAGCAGCGGGGCGAGCCAGCCGGCGGTGACCTCGGCCGGATAGCCGGTGACCACCAGCGTGGTGGCCAGATGGGCGCCGACGGCCAGGGCGCGGGCGTGCACCTCGACGGCCTCGGGCCCGGTGACGTCGAGCAGTTCGGCGCCGTCGATGCTGGCAGTGGGGGAGATGGGGGGACGCTGGCCGAAGCGGAGTCGGGTCATCCGAGGGAACCTTCCGGTTTGGTGGCGGGCGGGAGTTGGGTGTCGGGGTTGCAGGCCGCGCTGACCAGGTCGGCGCCGCGTTCGGCATCCAGGGGCGTGACGGTGATCTCGGCGGCAGCCAGGGCCCGGGCCGCCTCGTCGAGACGCTGCAGAGCCCGGCCCCCACCCGCGGTGCGACGCATCCCCTGCGGTGCGCTTTCCTCGCGGGCGACCAGCACGATCTGTCGGCCGAGCAGGTTGTCGCCGGTGGCGAGGTCGCCGAGGAACTCGGCGTGTGCGCGGGCCGCCCTCTCCAGCGCGGGATGCGGCAGCGCGGCGGCGTCCTGCTGGAGGAGGTCGGCGAGCGGGGCGAGATCGATCCGGTGACAGCGCACCAGCAACTGGGTGGGGCCGGTCAAGGAGTTGAGCCAGCGTGCGAACGCCGCGGTCAGGCCCTGCTGTTCGGCCGCCGAGCGCAGCTCGAAGTTGACCGTGGAGCATGTCGCCAGGGCGGCCCTGCCCTCCGTGCCCAGGTCGAGCACGCCATCGGCGGTGATGCCGTCGTACGGCATGTCCATCGCGGCCGGGGGCGGTCCGGCGGCCCTGGCCCAGCGGTCGGGGACGACGGAGGGCAACGGCGCGATGCCTTCGGGAGCGTACACGCGGCGCTTGGGCGAGCGGGAGTGCAGGAGGGCGGCGGCCAGGAACCGGTCCAGGCCGATTCCTTCGCGCTGGCCCAGGACGAGTGCGGCTACCGCCCCGGCGATCGGGATCACGAGAGCCGCGTACGCGAGCGGTGCCATGAAGGCGCGGCTGGCCCACCAGCCGCCGTACAGCACGAGCGCGGCGACGGCGAGGATGGCGGTCTGCCGGGCCGTGAACGGTCCGAGGAGGCGGTCGGGGCGGGAGATGTCGGCCGGGATGCGCGTGGCGTACGAGCCATCTGATGTCTCATCGGTCGGGTGCATACGGGGTTACCTCCGGGGCGGTTCGAGGGGCAGCCGCAGCTGCATGGGGCGCGGTGGGCGAACACGGGCGCGGCGCGCGGGAATGGGCAGGGCCAACTGGCGCGCACGCGGCACAGGGCGGGCCGGGGGCGGTGCGGCGGGCGCGGCACGGGCTGCCGGGGGCCGGGCGGGAACGCGCTCGGCGCGGATTGGCAGCCACAACTGCGTGGCCCTCGCGGGGTGGGCGGGGGCACGCTGTGCGGCGATGGGCAGGGCCAGTTGGCGCATGCGGCGGGCCCGGGCGGGATGGATCACAGCGCGTGGACCTCTCGGCGTACGGACAGGGGGAGCCGCCCCGGGGCCCCGGCGCCTGGGGACCTGGCCTGCCCGGGCCCGGGTGCCGGGAGCGCCGGCTGCTACGGGGGCCGCGCCGGCGGCGCCCGCGCGGCGCCTGCCCGGCCTGCCCGGGGCACCGGGTGCGGCCGGGCCCGCTGCCGCGGGGCTGCCACCCGGACGGCCCAGTGCCGCACGGCCCCGGCCCCGGCCCCGCACGCCCCCGCCGCGCCCGGGCCCGGCGGCGGGCGGGCGGCCCCCTCCGGGCCCGCCTCCGCGCCGCCCCGGACGGCCGCCCCCGCCTCCCGGCCCGCCGCGACCAGGACCGAGCCCCCCACCTCCACCACCGCCGGGACGGCGCCGCGGCAGCCGCATGCCGGGCAGGTAGTGGTCCATGAGCCGGTACATCGCCAGGTGCTTGAGCATCCGCACCCCGCTCGGAGCGTGCGGCTGATGCACGGGGGTGCCGCGCAGGACGACCTGCAGGCTCCAGCCGGGAATCTTGAACAGGACCCAGAACAGGGCCACTCCGGCGAGCATCGTGCCCAACTGGTCGGACTTCGGGATGCCCAGGGTGGTGGCGCTGGGCGCGAAGAACAGCTTCAGGGCGAGAACGAACGTCATCGACTGCCCGACCTGGATGACCAGGCAGCCTGCCAGGGCCCGCCACCACAGCCGGGCGACGGGATCGGTCAGCGGATGCGCGTGACACGCCAGCATCAGCGGCGCGGCCACGGCCAGCAGGGCCATCACCGCCACCCGCACGAGGAAGCCGATCAGCACCGCGAGCACCAGCGCGATCATCACGATCGCCAGGATCAGCAGGTACAGCTTCAGCCCCGCGACGCCGAACAGGGCGAAGGGCAGGACGCGTTCGACCATGCCCTGCCCGGCGTCCGCCATGTCGGTGGCCATGATCGCGTGGGCGAGGGCGTTGGACAGGCTGATCGCCTTGCCCATCACGGTCAGGGAGGTGGCCGCCGCGATGATGCCGAGCAGCAGGCGCGGGGCGATCTGCTGGAGGGCGTAGCGGGTCTGCACGGTCTCGTAGCCCATGACCGTGACGCCGCCCGCAGTCACGAACAGCACATAGATCCCGGCTGTGATCCCCAGCATGGCGGTCCACAGCCGCTTGATGTCGGCGTGCTTGGTGACATCGGGCGTGGCCAGCAGGGTGTCGGCGAGGAATTCGCGGACCGGCTTCATGATCTGCTCGATCAGCATGCCGAGGAACGAGGTGATCGCGTTCACGATCATGCCGGGGATGTCGAGGATGTCCCAGCTGGTGTCCTTGTCGCATCCCACGCCGGTCGCCTCGCATGCGGAGGGCATAGGGCCTGGTGCCGGTTCTGGCCGCGAGGGCTTCGGCGCGGGAGCGGGGCGCCCCGGCGTCGGGGGCGGTCCGGGAGAAGGGTCGGGCTTTGGCTGAGTTCCGGGATCGGGTGGGGGAGCGGTGGGTCCCGGCGCGGGCTGAGGTTCAGGCGGCTGCGGAGCCGCTGGCGCTTGCGCTGCGGCGTATGCCGGGTGCGGGGCGGCGAAGGAGACCGCCACCGGTACCAGGACGAAGACGGCCAGGGCGAACAACAGGGGCACAGCGCGTGAGTGTCGGCCGTCGGGGGTCACTGCCCGCCTCCGCCCGTGCCGACGATGCCCTGCAAGACGGTCACGAACACCGGGGCGAGGACCGCCAGCCCGTAGCCGATGGCCGCGGCCCTCAACGCCCGCTTGGCGGCCTCGACTTCCCCTGGATCGCCACCGGCCATCAGATAGCGCAGTCCGCCGAAGGTGAGGAACAAGGTGGCAAGGCCGGCGAGGAGGCCGACGATCCAGTTCCGCAGATTCGTGATGACGGTCGGGATGTCGGCGACCGCCCAGACATGCGGCGCGTCCGCTAGCAGTGCGCAGGCGGTCAGGGCGCTGGTGAAAACGAACCGGAAGGACCAGCGGACCAGTGGTCGGCGTGGCCGACGGAGCCTTGCGGGCATGGCAGCACACCTTCATCGGGGCACACGGCCGGATGGGAGCAGGACGGGACAGGAACGTCGTAGAGGCGTAGGGCAGTTGGCGCGGGGTGAGCAGACCCTTGGCCCGGGCGCCGACCTCCTTGCGGGGGTGCGGCGGCAGGCAGTTCTCGGGTGTCAGCACGAGACGGTCGTGCTCACCCCGCACGCTGCGGAGCTCTGGTCCGGGGCATCGGCCGCCGCCCCGGACCTCGACGGACGGGCCGATCCGAAGCCGGGCGGGCCGCCGTCACCGTGAATAGAGACCCCGGCGGCGGGAATTGACATCCCGCCGCCGTAAGTCCTCCTGCTGGGCGAACTACCGGTTCTGCAGCTGGCGTCGCAGATGGGCGGCGAGGTGCTGCTCGGCAGCGCTACGGTGCCGGTAGAGCTGACGCACACTCACGCCGCGCTCGGCCGCCAGACGGTGCATGGGCTCGCCGTCGAGGCGGGTACGGGCGATCAACCGTGCCTCGGCCACATCCACCACCCGGGCCTGTACGGCACGGGCCAGCACGGTGAACTCATCCGCCGGCTCACCGTTCCCTGCCTGCGGCGCGGAGCAGACGTGGTCGAGGTGCACCGCCGCCGGGGCGGTTTCGCGGGTGGCGCGGCGGAGCGCGGCGTACACCAGCCGGTGCACGGCCCGGTCGGCGGCGCTGAACAGTTCCCGGTCCAGCCGCTCCGTGGTGGCGTCGACCGTGCGCAGGGCCGAGGCGACGGCGGCCAGGGCTTCCTGCTCGACCTCGGCACGCTCCAGGTGGACGGGGCGGGCCAGCCGGGCGAGCATCCGGCGCAGGACCGGAACGGTCATGGCCACCGCGACCACGTCCCACGGCTCGCCCAGTTCGTGGGCGCGCCGGATCACCTCGCGCCAGGTCTGTTCCCGCAGTTCGGGGCGAGTGGAGGGGTGGGCGAGGTGGGTGCGCACCCGGTCGACGGGCCACGCCGCACGGTCCGGGTCGTCGCACACCAGGTGCGCGGGCAGCGTGAGCGGCTCCACCTTGTGGCTAAGGGCGAGGAACGCCTGCTCCAGCTCCCCGAGCGGCGAGCGGACGGCGCCGGCCTGACGGGGGGTGGGGCGGTGGTCGTGGTGACGGTGGTGCATGGTGCGTCTCCCGTGAGCGGTGCGGACAACTTCCGCCGCCACTCCTCCCAAGCCCTCGGGCCACGAACGGCCCACCCGCAGACCAGCGCCGTGCCTGCTGCGGTCGAATGGTTCGGCGCGTGCGATGGCCCGCCGCCGGTCCGCCCCCGATGACCTGGAGCGATGCCCCAGCCGCCGGAACGCGAATCGAACACAGAATTTCTCGGCTCCGGTTTCAGTTGTCTCCGTGCGATGAGTCGAGGTGGCCCAGCGGTGGCTCGGAGCTGGCGCGCGACTGGCTCGCATGCGCAATGAGCTGCGCAGATACGGTGCACCGTGAGGTGACCGGGGATGCCTCCGAGGGCGCGGCCGCAGCTGCCCGGGGATCGAACACCTACTGGCGGGATGACAAAGATCAGCCGCCGGGTCCCTATTACTTCACGTCAGCACGAGACGGCCGGACCAACGGTCCCGGGCGCCAACTAGCCCATGACGAAGACCCCCTCCCGCCGATCCACCGCTTCCCGCCCGCGTACGTCCAACCCGCTGCCGACGACGATCTGGTTCCCCGGCCCGGATGAGCCCAACGTCGCCCATATCCCCGGCGCGGTGCTGCCCGCCTGGGCGATCGACAAGGTCCGCACCGAGTTCGTCGGCCGCCCCGGTCACCGGCCCGCGCCGCTGCTCAAGATCGCCATCCGGGACACGGCGCCTGGCATGGCCGCCCGCATCCCGCGCACGCCCATCTCCACCACGGCCGACGACGAAGGCGCCACGGGCAAGCCGTCCATCCTGCTCGCCGAGCTTCACCCCGATGCTCTCCCCGCCCCCACGGATGACCTGCCGGCCAGCAGCAGCGAGATGGCTGGCGCGCTGGAGGACGGCTGGCCCGGCTTCTTCCACCGCGCCCACCGGCTCCTCCCGGCCAACGGCTTCCTGCTGCTGGCCACCCGCCAGCGCCGGGACTCCGGACGCCTCACTGACCCGCTCGGCGCGCTGATCGCTTCCGCCCGCACCGCCGGCTTTCGCTACCTCCAGCACATCGTGGTCGTCTACGGCCACCCGGTCGGCGACCGCCTGGTGCCCGTGCTGCCCCCGGACGCGTCTCGTGGCGTCGCGCACTGCGACGTGATCGCCCTGTCCGCGATCACCCATGCCTAGGCAGAGGAACAGGAGTACCGCTGTGCCGTCCCCGCTCTCGGTGTGGAACACCGCCCCGACCTCCGCCCCCGCCCAGCGCGCCGACCGCTACGTGCCTGGCTCTGCCGCCCACCCGGCCAAGATGCTCCCGCAGATCGCCGCCCACGCCATCGCCGCCTACACCCTCCCCGGCGAACTGGTCCTGGACCCCATGTGCGGCATCGGCACCACCCTCGTCGAGGCCATCCGCCTCGGCCGCCACGCCCTCGGCACCGAGTACGAACCCCGCTGGGCCGACCTGGCCCGCGCCAACGTCGCCCACACCCTGCAGACAACCGGAGGCGCCAGTGGACAGGTCGCGTGCGGCGACGCCCGCCGCCTCACCGACCTCGTCGACGAACGCCACCACGGCAAGATCGCTCTCGTCATCACGTCACCGCCGTACGGGAACTCGGTGCACGGACAGGTCCGCTCCACCCGCGAGACCGGCGAACGCGGCGTGGTCAAGAAGGACTTCCGCTACAGCCACGACCCCTCCAACCTCGCCCACGTCTCCACCGACCGGCTCCTGGAGGCCTTCACCGAGATCCTCACCCAGTGCCGACGCGTCCTTCGCCCCGGCGGCACCGTGGTCGTCACCACCCGCCCCTGGCGCGAGGGCGGCGAACTCATCGACCTGCCCTCCGCCGTCCTCGCCGCCGGACAGGCTGCCGGGCTGACCCCCGCCGAGCGCTGCGTCGCGCTCCTCGCCGGCATCCGCGACAGCCGCCTGATCTCGCGCCCGTCGTTCTTCCAGATGAAGAACGTCCGTGACGCCCGCCGCCGGGGCCTCCCCCTCGCGGTGGTCCAGCACGAGGACGTCCTCGTCTTCACCCGGCCCGGACAACACACCGGTCCGAAAGCAACGACGGACGAGCCGCGGCGCGCAGCCACAGCGGCTTGCAGACCGGCGACCCCGGCCGCCGTCCGCTCCCGCACCTGCGCCCGAAGGGGCCGCTGTGGCGGCCACTGACCTTCCGATCGGCAGCCTGTTCTCCGGAGTCGGCGGCCTGGACCTCGGAATCCAGGCCGCACTCGGCGGCCACATCGCCTGGCACGCCGAGTCCGACCCACACGCTGGTCAGGTCCTCGCCCGCCACTGGCAGGTGCCCAACCTGGGCGATGTCCAGGCCATCGACTGGCACCGGACCGAGCCCGTGTGCGTCCTCACCGCCGGATTCCCCTGCCAGGACCTCTCCGTCGCCGGCCCCCGCACCGGACTGGCCACCGGCACCCGCTCCGGCCTGTGGCGCCACGTCGTCGACGCCATCGACGCCCTCAACCCCTGCCTGGTGGTGATCGAGAATGTCCGAGGCCTGCTCTCCACCCGAGCCGGAACCCACGCCCTTCGCCACGTGGAACCCTGCCCGCGGTGTCTGGGAGACCCACCCGATCAACCCCGCATGCGGGCACTGGGCGTGCTACTCGCGGACCTGGCCGACCTCAGGTACGACGCGAACTGGACATGCGTACGCGCCTCTGACGTCGGAGCCCCACACCGTCGGGAGAGAGCCTTCCTCACCGCCTGGCCGGCAACACCCGCACAACGGACCTTTGTTGAAGACGCCTACGGCGAACCTGGGCAGCAACGGCGGCTCCCAGCACCCGGCCAGGCGCAAGGCCGGAGGCCACGGCCCGACCCTGGCCGACGAGATCGAACACCTCCTGCCCACCCCGAAGGCCAGCGACGGTGCCAAGGGCTCCCCGAACCAACGCCACGGCAACGGCAGCCTCACCCTTGCCTCCACCGCGGCAACGCTCGCCGTGCCAACCACCCCGACCGAGGCCACGGAGCTGCGCTCCGCCGCACGGGAGCCCACAGCCCAGCACCCTGCTCCGGCCGAGGGGGCCGAGTACCTCCTCCCCACCCCGACGTCCTCGGACGGGAACGGTGGCGCGGGCACGACCCCGAAACGCAAGGGCGGCATGAACCTGAGAACGGCCGTGACTCGCCTGCCAGCTGGTGGGGCGCCTATCTGCCCGCCATCCGCAGATGGGAGCACCTGACCCAACGCGCGGCGCCGAGGCCCACCGTGATCGGCACGCGCCGCCTCTCCGCCGAATTCGTCGAGTGGATGATGGCGCTCCCCGAAGGCTGGGTCACTCAGACCGAGGGCTTGTCCCGCGCCACCCAGCTTCATCTCCTCGGCAACAGCGTCGTACGACGACAAGCCGCTCACGCCATGGCCCTTCTGCTCCCCGATGGCATCCCACCGCATGATCATTCGCGGTGGTGCGACACACGAGTGGGAGTCGAGTGGTGAACAGCCCTCCGCCGCCCCGCGTCAACGCGCAAGATCGCGGCCTTGACGACGCGGCCGAGACGGAGCGTCCATGGTCGTCGGTCGGCGCGTCGCCCGCCCCGCGAATGGCGGGCGCGGATGGCGCGCCGACGGTGACCGTGCGGTACGTCGTCGTCGACGGGCCCGACGGTGAAGCGCTCGCGCAGCGCCAAGCCGCCGCGATCCGTCAGGTGCTGGCCTGGCTGGCCGCCCATTCTGATGGCACGGACGAGAACGGCGCCTCGACCACGCGCAAGGGCCGCTCTGACCAGTAATCGGGGGCGGCGGGAAGGACGCCAGTGACCACATCGCCCACAGCATCTTTCGGGGCACCAGTCCCGGGGATGCCTTGGGATCCGTCCCCGCCTGAACCGCACACCGTCCAGGCTACTGTCCCGGTTGCCTGGCTGGGGCGCACCTCTACTGAGGATTCCCAGGACCCCACCCTTTCGCTGCCGCGCCAGCTGCGCAACGCCCGCGCCGCACTGCCTCCGGGGTGGGTCATCGTGGCTCACTTCTACGACGTCGAATCCGGCCGCAAGGACCTCGACGCCCGAGGCCACAGCACCGCGCACGAACGCTTCGCCATCCCCATCCCCCGTGACGGAGGCATCAGCGACCTCCTGGACGAGGCCCATAGCCCGTCCCGCCGCTTCGCGGCCGTGATCTGCGAGTCCATCGAGCGCGTCGCGCGCCGCACCTACTTCGGTACGAAGATCGAGCACGAACTGGAGCAGTGCGGTGTCGCTCTGTGCGCTGCCGACGAGCCGATCCTCACCAGCAACACCGCCAAGCGTGCCACCCCTACCCTCACCCGCCGGGTCAAGCAGGCCGTGGCGGAGTGGTACGTGCTGCAGATGCTGGAGCTGTCCTGGGACGGCTTCATTGAGCACACCAAACAGGGCTGGAACATCGGCAAACCCCCATACGGCTACCTTGCCGACAAGGTTCCCCACCCGGTCCCCGCACGCCGCGCCGAGGGCCGCACCAAACATCGCCTCCTCCCCGACCCCCTTCGTGGTCCGGTCGTCACCGAGATCTTCCAGCTCCGCGCGCTGGAGAAACTCGGCTACCAAGCGATCGCCGACCGCCTCAACCTGGACCTCGCGAAGTACCCGCCGCCCGTCGCCAACCGGGCCGAGGCCACCATCGGCCTGTGGACCGTGCAATCCGTCCGCGGCATTCTCGAAAACCCGAAGTACACCGGCTACCAGGTCTGGAATCGCAAGGCCCGCAAGAAGCGCGGCAACAAACGCAACCCTGTCTCAGAATGGATCTGGTCTCCGCAGCCTGTCCATGAGCCCCTCGTCACGCGCGAGATCTTCAACTCCGTCTGGACCAACAAGAGATCCGGCCAGGGCTCCCGCGGCGGCGCCGAGCCCAACACCCACCCCGACACCCAGCGCACCTACCCCCTGCGCTCCTACGTCCGCTGCACGCTGTGCGAGCGCCGTATGTTCGGCAAGACCAGCAAGGGCCGCCCGCACTACGTGTGCTACCGCGACGACGTCCACCACCGCAACGCCGACTGGTTCGATCAGCACCCCAAGGCCCTGTGGGTCAGTGAGAAGATCCTCGTCAACGCAGTTCACTGGTTCTTCGGCGAGCGCGTTCTTGGCCCCCGCCGCACCGAGCTCCTCCACGCCCAGCTGGCCGCCTCCACACCCGGCGCCGGTGACGCGCAGAAGGCCGAACAGCTCCGTGAGGAGATCAAGGCCATCGAACGCCGCAAAGAACGTCTCCTCGACGAACTCGACGAACACGAAGACGCGGGCGACCCAGAAACCACTCGTGAATTCCGCCGCAGCATCCGTGAACGCTTCGACCGCCACGAACGCAAGCGCCGTGAACTCCTCGCCCGGCTCCACCAGCATGAACAAAGCGGGAGCGGCAGGGAAGAACAGAACGCCGACCTCATCGACTTGCTGCCCCGACTCGGCACGAGCTTCGCGACGCTCCCGGAAGCCGAGCAGCGGCGACTCTACGACGCATTCCAGCTAGAGGTCCGCTACCTGCGGCCCCGGCGTGAGGTCCAGCTCCAGGTGATCGTCCCGGCCGCGACGGCCGAAGAGCTGGGCCGCTTGACGCGGCAAGTGGTCGCCCCGCTCACGGCGGCTCGCACCGGAGAAGACCAGCCATGTTTTGGGCGCCCCCGGCAGGACTCGAACCTGCGGCCAAGCGCTTAGAAGGCGCCTGCTCTATCCACTGAGCTACGGGGGCCGGGTGTGTGGCCTCTGTCTTGGGTGCCCGGGTGTGGGCCGGTCCGTGACGTTGCCGGGGACAAGGATAGGGCTCCCGCGTCCATGTCCCTGTTGCTTCGCCTCCGTGGCTCGATGTGGAGGTTCGGTGAAGCGGTCCTGATAATCGCAGGCAGGTACGAATCGTGCATCGCTTTTGGCCGCTCACGCACCGGGTGTTGTGCACTCGTTATGCCTGGACTGTGCCTCCGTCCCAGTCATCCCTTCCGTCCCTTGTGTCCTGTCGGCGCGCAGACATGCTCATATGCTTCAGAATTCCCCTAAAATTGGGCATTCTTCGCATGTGGTGACCTTGGACGTACGGCCTCAGCTGCTCGACGCACTCTCCGCCCTGCGCGACCGTGTCGCCGCCGCACGCTTCCCGCTGCCCCTGGCGGGGGCTCCACGCGCGCGTGCCAACCGCGACGAACTCCTCGCGCAGCTCGACGACTACTTGGTGCCCCGGTTGAGGGAGCCCGAAGCGCCCTTGCTGGCCGTGATCGGGGGTTCGACGGGGGCCGGCAAGTCGACCCTCGTCAACTCCCTTGTGGGGCGCAGGGTGAGCGAGGCCGGTGTGCTTCGCCCCACCACGCGGACGCCCGTACTGGTCTGCCATCCGGAGGACCATCACTGGTTCAGCGGGATGAGAGTGCTGCCCGATCTCACCCGCGTCTGGGTGCCCCACCAGGACGGCGCGGACGACCTCCTGCTGCCCGGCGAGGACCCCGCGCGCGTGCTGCGCGTCGAGACCGCCGACACCCTCCCGCGCGGCCTCGCCCTCCTCGACGCCCCCGACATCGACTCCCTGGTCGCCGACAACCGCGTTCTCGCCGCCGAACTCGTCTGCGCGGCCGACATCTGGGTCATGGTCACCACGGCGGCCCGGTACGCCGACGCCGTGCCCTGGCACCTCCTGCGCACCGCCAAGGAGTACGACGCCACCCTCGTGACGGTCCTCGACCGCGTGCCCCACCAGGTCGTCTCCGAGGTCTCGCGGCAGTACGGCGCCCTGCTCACCAAGGCCGGCCTGGGCGACGTGCCCCGCTTCACCGTGCCCGAACTCCCCGAGTCCGCCTGGGGCGGCGGGCTGCTGCCGGCCACCGCTGTGGCGCCGCTGCGCACCTGGCTCGTCCACCTGGCGCAGGATCCGGCGGCGCGGCAGCACGCCATGGCCCGTACGGCCCACGGAGTGCTCAACTCCCTCAAGGCGCGCATGCCCGAACTCGCCGGCGCCGCCGCCGCCCAGTACGCGGCCGCCCTCCGGCTCACCTCCGCCGTCGACGGCGCGTACGACAGTGAGCACGCGCGCGTGCGTGGGCGGTTGCAGGCAGGCGCCGTACTCGCCGGGGACGCGTTGAAGCGGTGGCGCGCGTTTCCGCTCGACTGCAACGCCGGCGAGCTCCTCGACGCCCTTGTGGAGAGCCTGGCCGCGCTGCTGCTGTGCGCCGTGACCGCCGCCGACGAGCGCGTGGACGAGGCCTGGCGGCGCGAACCCGCCGCGTCCGCCCCGGAGCTCGCCGGGCGCGACGCGTCGCTGGACAGCGCCGAGCACCGTATCGGGCTGGCCGTACGGCGGTGGCGGCGGGAGCTCGAGGAGTACGCCGAGGAGGAGGTCCGCGAGCTCGAACGCAGCGTCGCGCCCGACCCCGAGGCGGTCGCCGCCCTGGTGGCCACCGCGCTGCTCGGCGGACGCCGGGCGCGTTCGGCCGGCGAGGGGCTCGCGGAGCGCATCGGCGCGCACGGGGCGCTGCGGCTGCGCGACAGGGGCGGGCGGCTGCTCAACGAGCACCTCGACCAGGTGATGCACGCCGAGCGCGAACGCCGGCTCGCGCCCCTGGACGCGCTCGACGTCCACCCCGAACCCCAGGCCGAACTCATCGCCGCGCTGTCCGTACTGCAGAAGGAGAGGTGACCGGTGACCGCCGTCACTGACCAGGACCACACCGAGCACGCCGATCACACGGGGGACGCGGTGAACGAGGACAACGAGAACAACGACAACGACGAGAACAACGACAACAAGGACGACGACAGCGAAAACGGCCTCCTCAAGGACGCGATTTTCGACACGGCCGCGATTTCCGGCAACGGCCCCTATAGGGAGCGCACTTCCAAGGGCGGCGGCACCGACGAGCCGGATGCCGCGCAGGCCCCCGCGGACCGTGAACGCGACGACCACGCGCGCGTGGCGGGCGCGGACGTGTCCGGCCGTACGGAATCCACGGACCCCTCCGGTCGTACGGAATCCGGAGACGCCTGGGACGACGGGCTCATCGCGCGGCGCGTCATCGAAGGGGCCGCCGCCGAGCACGCGGCCATGGTGGAGGCGCGGGGCCACAACGCGCCCCCCGCGGCCCCACTGGCGTACGACGGCCCCTTGCGCTCGCGCCTGGACGCTCTGCGCGAACTGGTCGGGCTCTCCCGCACCCGGCTCGACAGCCGCACGCTCGCCGAGGCCGGACGGGTGCTCGACGAGGCGGCGGCGCGGCGCCGGCTGTCCGGGCAGCACACCGTGGTCGCCATCGCGGGCGCGACCGGCAGCGGCAAGTCGCAGCTCTTCAACGCGCTCGCCGGGGTGACCATTTCGGAGACGGGAGTACGACGGCCCACCACGGCCGCGCCCATCGCGTGCAGCTGGAGCGACGGCTCCGCGAGCCTCATCGAGCGGCTCGGCATCCCACCCCGGCTGCGCAGACGCCCACTGCAGAGCGCCGAGAGCGAGGCGCAGCTGCGCGGGCTCGTCCTGATCGACCTGCCGGACCACGACTCCGCCGCCGTACAGCACCGCGAGCATGTCGACCGCATCCTGGCGCTCGTCGACGCCGTCATCTGGGTCGTCGACCCGGAGAAGTACGCCGACGCCGTCCTCCACGAGCGCTATCTGCGGCCCATGGCGGGGCACGCCGAGGTCATGTTCGTCGTCCTCAACCAGACCGACCGACTGCCCGGCGAGGCCACCGAGCAGGTCCTCGACGACCTGCGGCGGCTGCTCGACGAGGACGGGATCGCGCTCGGCGAGTACGGCGAACCGGGCGCCACCGTGCTCGCGCTGTCCGCTCTCACCGGGGACGGCGTCGGTGAACTGCGCGAGCTGCTCGGCCAGTTCGTGGGGGAGCGGGGTGCCCCGGCGCGCCGGATCTCGGCCGACCTGGACGCGGCCGCGGCCGGGCTGTGGCCCGTGTACGCCACCCGGCGGCGGACCGGCCTCAACGAGGAGGCGCGCGACGAGTTCGCCGCCCGGCTCGCGGACGCGGTGGGCGCCACGGCGGCCGGCGAGGCGGCCGAGCGCGCGTGGCTGCGCAACGCCAACAAGGCCTGCGGGACGCCCTGGCTGCGGCTGTGGCGCTGGTACCAGGACCGGTACGAACCGGCCACCGGACGGCTGCCGTTGCGCGCGCAGGCCGACGAGGAGGCCACCGCGCGCCAGCGCGTCGAGCAGGCGGTACGGACCCTGTCCGACCGGGCCTCGGCGGGACTGCCCGCGCCCTGGGCGCAGGCGGTGCGCGAGGCCGCCGTAAGGGGATCGCAGGGGCTGCCCGAGGCGCTCGACCAGCTGGCGGCGCGCGCGGGACTGCCGCCGGGGCGGCCGCCGCGACCGGGCTGGTGGCCGGCCGCCGTACTCGCCCAGGCGGCCATGACGATCCTCCAAGTCGTCGGCGGGCTGTGGCTGTTGGGGCAGATCATCGGGTTCATG
Source organism: Streptomyces sp. NPDC047081 (assembly GCF_040643775.1). NCBI lineage: Bacteria > Bacillati > Actinomycetota > Actinomycetes > Kitasatosporales > Streptomycetaceae > Streptomyces > Streptomyces sp. NPDC047081. Next base: position 26,414 of record NZ_JBEYUY010000009.1, read on the forward strand.
GCGCCCAACCTGGGTGTGCCGGTGCTGCTGATGGTGACCGGGATCGTCGGCGGCCCGCTGGTCGAGTGGAGCTGCCGGATGGCGGCGCGCGGGCCCGCCCGGCGGTACGGCATGGACGCGGAACGCCGATTGCGGGAGGCGGCCGCCGGCTGCGGGCGGGCCCGGGTGCTGGATCCGGTGGCGGCGGAGCTGCTGCGGTATCGGGAAGTGCGGGAGCAGTACGGGCGGGTTGTGGGGGTGGGCGCCACGTCGGGGTGACGGTGGCTCACTCGTCCGGGTGATGGAGTTTTCCACAGGTGGGCGGTGGTCCACAGGGCTCAGCGGGCTCGGCCCGACGGAGGCAGTCTGGCGGTGCGGCGATCACGCAGCACGTGGTCGCCGCGGCAGACGCAGCCGTACGGGACGGGCCCGTACGCATGTCCGCCCGGCCCCGGCGGCCGGGCTAGGGAGGGGTTCGTGATGAACGAGACGATCGTCTGTGCCGTGGGGAACGTGGCGACACGACCGGTGTACCGGGAGCTGGCCTCGGGACCGTCCGCACGGTTCCGGCTGGCGGTGACCCCGCGCTACTGGGACCGGGAGAAGAACGAGTGGACCGACGGCCACACCAACTTCTTCACGGTGTGGGCCAACCGGCAGCTCGCGGTGAACGCGGCGGCCTCGCTCGACGTGGGCGATCCCGTGATCGTGCAGGGCCGGCTCAAGGTGCGCTCGGAGATCCGGGAGGGACAGACCTGGACCTCGGCCGACCTCGACGCGATCACGATCGGCCACGACATGGCGAGGGGCACCTCGGCCTTCCGCCGGGCGAACAAGTCGGACGGGGGTACGGCCGTGCAGGCGGCGCAGCCCGAGCCCAACTGGGAGACACCGCCCGGGGATCCGGATGCCGCGGCGTCCCAACAGGAGCCGGTGCCCGCTGCGGTGACGTGATGTCAGACGGTGTCATGTCAGACGGTGCGATGTCAGACAGTGCCCCGAGCTGACCGGACTGCGGCTTATCGGCGAATGCGCTCCGAACGACCCGGTGGATTTGTCGATAAGCCCTGCTCACAGGCCGTGTTGGCGATAACGATTCCGAGTCGGATCCATTGTCCGACGGTATGACCGGGAAGAGCGGTGCGCGCGCGTCCCTAGGATGCCGGACAAGGCTCTCGTGGCTGCCGGGGCTTCTGATTCTGCTGGTGGGACCTCACCCCCCCCACGTCAACGGGTCCTGCTAGAAGGGGAATTTGGTGTTTGCTGCGTTCTCTGTGTCCTCCGCGTTCTCCGCGTTCTCCGCGTTCTCTTCGCCGTCGCCGCGCAGGCGTGGGGCGGTCCGCCTCGCCGCCGTGGCCTGGGTGTCCGGGCTCGTCGCCGCCGGTGTGCTCACCGGGGCCGGGTCGGCCGTCGCCGAGGAGACGACACAGAGCCAGGGCGGGGCGACCGCCACGATAGGCGGCCTCAAGACGTACGGGGAGGCCGTGATCCACGGCGACTCCGGCGACCAGCAGGTCTCGGCGGGCCTGTTCGAGATGTCCGTCGACGGGGGCGGCACGCTGCAGACGTACTGCGTCGACCTGCACAACCCCACGCAGCGGGACGCCAAGTACCACGAGACGCCCTGGAGCGGGACCTCGTTGGGCGCCAACAAGGGCGCCGGCAAGATCCGTTGGATCCTGGAGAACTCCTACCCGCAGGTCAACGACCTCGCCGCGCTCGCCGCCAAGGCGGGTGTGCAGGGCGGCCTGACCGAGCAGGACGCGGCGGCCGGCACCCAGGTGGCGATCTGGCGCTACTCGGACGGGGCGGACGTCGACGCCGTCGACCCGCAGGCCGAGAAGCTCGCGGACTACCTCCAGAAGAGCGCCGTCGACGTGGCGGAGCCCAAGGCCTCGCTGACCCTCGACCCGCCCGCGGTCTCCGGCCACCCCGGCGAACTGCTCGGCCCGGTGACCGTGCACACCAACGCGGCAGGTGCGACGCTCACCCCGCCGGCCGACGCGGCCATGACGGGCGTACGGATCGTCGGCAAGGACGGCAAGCCGCTCACCTCGGCCGTCGACGGCAGCCAGGTCTTCTTCGACGTGCCCGAGGACGCCGCGGCCGGTTCGGCCGAGCTGACCGTGCAGGCCTCGACCACCGTGCCCGTCGGCCGGGCCTTCGCCTCCGAGAGCCGTAGTCAGACCCAGATCCTGGCCGGCTCCAGCGAGTCGACGGTCTCGGCGACGGCGAGCGCGGCCTGGGCGAAGAAGGGGGCGATACCAGCTCTGTCCGCGGTGCGGAACTGCGCCAAGGGCGGGGTGGACATCACCGCGGCCAACCAGGGCGACGAGGCGTTCACCTTCTCGCTGATGGAGACCGAGTACAGCATCCCGGCGGGCGAGTCGCGCACGGTGACGATTCCCCTCCAGGAGGACCAGCCGTACGACTTCACGATCACGGGGCCGGGCGGGCTGGACAAGCGGTTCACGGGGATCCTCGACTGCAAGACGGAGGCGCAGGCGAGCGAGGACGGCGACGCGGTCCAGACGCTGAGCGAGCCGAGCCCGGCCACGGTGGGCGGCAGCGTCGACGACACCAACCTCGCGGCGACCGGCGGCTCCAGCACGACCCCGCTGATCGCGGGCGTGGCCATCGGGCTGGTGGTGATCGGGGGAGCGGTGCTGGTACTCACGGGGAAGAAGCAGTCGCCGACGGAGGAGTGAGCTGCTGCGGGTCGTCGGAGGAAGCGCGGGACATCGGAGGAAACGCGGGGTGTCTGCGGGAGCGCGCGGGGTGTCCGCCGGAGCCGGCGCCGGGCAGGATGAGCGCATGACCAAGTCACCCGTGCCGTCGGCGGACACGACCGCTGTCCCCTCCATCCTGTCCCTCTGGTCGCACGACTCGGTGCTGTCGATCGGCTCGGTGGGCTCGGTCCTGTCCATCGGCTCCGTCGGTTCGGCCCTGTCGATCGGCTCGATCGGCAGCGCCCTCTCCGTCGGCTCGATCGGCTCGGCCCTCTCCCTCATCTCGGCCGGCTCCTGGCTGAGCAAGGGCTCGGTGCTCTCCGCCCACTCCCAGTGGTCGATCCTGTCGTGGCGTTCGTCGCGGGCGTTTCGGTCGATGGGGGCGGTGGGTGCCGCGGGTGCGTTGGCGGTGACGGCTCTGATGCTGGCCCGCCGCACGCCGGGTGGCCACGACTGACAGCGGCGGCCCCGCTACTGCGGGGGCGATAAAGTCTCCCGCCGTACTCGGGCTCCCCTCCGGCCACACCGTGCCCGCGCCGGTGGACTCGGTGGCTCAGGGCTGCTCTCCTGCTGTCCCCTGGCCCTGGGCGGCACCGGTGAAGAAGTCGATGAATCCGAAGGGGGCGCGGTCGCCGAGCATGAGGTCCAGCATGCTGTGTGCCTGGGCGTAGAAGGGTTCGGTGCGCGAGAACAGCGCCTCTTCGTAGGCGGTGAGGGCCGCTTCGAAGTCGTCGGGGCGAGCGGCGATGGCCTTGCCGAGTTCGGCGCCGTCGAACATCGCCAGGTTCGCGCCGTCACCGGAGGGCGGCATCAGGTGCGCGGCGTCACCGAGGAGCGTGGCTCCCGGTACGCGTTCCCAGCGGTGCCCGTCGGGGAGGGTGTAGATCATGCGGGCGACCGGCGCGGTCTCGCCGTCGGTGATCAGCGCGGTGAGTTGCGGCGCCCACTGGTCGAACTCGGCTGCGACCCGGGCGGTCGCGGCGGCGGCGTCGGTGAAGTCGATGGCGGAGATCCACTCGGCGGAACGGTTCAGCTCGACGTAGGTGTGCAGGACGTTCCCCGCCTCGCGGTGCGCGGCGATGCCCATGCCTGGTGCCAGTGCGCACATCGCGCCAGGACCGACCGCCTCGGCCGTCGCGGCGTGCCGCTCGTCGGCGTCGTAGAGGTAGGTCTCGATGAAGGTCGTGCCGGTGTACTGGGGCGTGGCGTCGGAGAGCAGCGGGCGGACCTTGGACCAGGCGCCGTCGGCACCGACGAGGAGAGCGCTGGTCGTGGACGTGCCGTCGGAGAAGGCCAGCTCGTGCCGGCCGTCGCCGAGGGGCCGGATACCGGTGACCTTGTGCCCCCACTGGACGGCCTGGTCGGGCAGGGAGTCGAGCAGGATGCGGCGCAGGTCTCCGCGCAGCACTTCAGGACGTCGTGAGATGCCGTCGTCGGGCTCGTCGTAGAGCACCTTGCCGTGCTGGTCGAGGATGCGTGTGGCCTCGGCGCCCTCGTGGATGATCGCGCGGAATTCCTCGGTGAGGCCGGCGTCGGCGAGCGCGCGCTGTCCGTCGTCCTGGTGGATGTCGAGCTGACCGCCCTGCGTGCGGTGCGCGGCCGACGGGTCGGCCTCGTAGACCGTCGCGGGGATGCCGTGGACGTGCAGGACCCGGGCGAGGGTCAAGCCGCCGAGACCGGCGCCGACGATGGCGATCGGGTGGTGGGTGGTGTTCATGGGTTTCCTCGTTTCTGTGCGGCAGGCCGCCGATCTGTGCGGCAGAGCGCCGAGCCTCCACCCGGACACCCATATGGACCGATGTTCCATAATCAATATGGAACGCCGATCCAGCGTGTGTCAAAATGAGGTCATGCCACGGACGCGAGGAAGAACGCCCGCCGGGGGGCGTGCCGACGCCCTCTCCCAAGAGGTGATCGTCGGCGCGGCCATCGCGCTGTTGGACGAGCGCGGCGAGCGGGGACTCACCCTCCGGCTGCTGGCCGAGCGGCTGAACACCGGCACAGGCGCGCTGTACTGGCACGTGGCGAACAAGGACGAACTCGTCGTCCTGGCCGCCGATCAGGTCCTCGGCCACGCCCTCGCCGGGGACCAGCACCGCGAGGAGGACCCCCGCGCCGCGCTGCACGCGCTCGCCATGGCCGTCTTCGACGCACTCGACCGGCACAGGTGGGCGGCACCCCATGTCAACGCGCCGCCCATGCTGGTGAACGCGCTGCGCCTGCTCGACCGTATCGGCACCCTGGTCGCACGAACCGGGCTGCCCGCCGAACGGCTGTTCGTGGCCGCCACCGCGATTTCCTTCTACATCACAGGAGTCAGCGCCAAGATCATCGCTCCGCGCATCCCCGTCGATGCGCCCGCCGGTCGCGACGCCTACCTCGCCCAGACCGCCGAACGCTGGGAACGACTCGACGCCGCCGACTATCCCTTTCTCGCCCACGCCGCCAAGGACCTGCGCGACCACGACGACCGCGACCAGTTCATCGCCGGACTCGACATGCTCCTGCACGGCTTGAACACGACCGCGGACCCGCGTTCGTCCGCATAACGGCGTGAGATACGCGCAGGGCGGCGGGTTGACCGCCGCGGGAAGGGCCGCCCGGGGAGCGGGTCAAGCGGTCAGGCTGCAGGCCGTGGAACGCTTCGAACGCAGGGAGAAGAACCGGGAAATCGCCGCCGCCCTGCGGGTCGGTGAACGTTCGGTTGAGCGATGGCGCCGGGCTTGGCGGGAGCAGGGCGGGTTGGGACTGATGTCCGCAGGCGCGCCTGGACGGCCCAAGCTCGGCGCGGCCCAGGTCCTGGCACGCGGCGGCGTCATCGACTGCCCGGCCTCAAGCGAGAGGTCGGCAACCCTGCCACGTGGCCCTACGATCGCGGCACCCCGCCGAATGCTTGTGCCCGACGAATTGAGTGAGCCCATGAGCGACGACGTGCTGTCGATCATTCCGACCGATCCCCAGTGGCAGCCCGACCGGGCGGCGGCCGAGCGGACTGCCGCGCTCGCTGCGGACCTGGCTCCCGGCCTGCCCGATGGCGCGGAGGCCGAGATCGATGTCACCTGGCACGACACCCTCACCCCCATCGACTGCGGCGACAACCTGGAACGGATCGGCTGCCCGCACTGCGGTGCCGCGATCGACACCGAGTGGTACGCCGACCTGCTGGAAAGCCACGGTGAGGACGGCTTCGCCACCTTGGCCGTGGAAGTGCCCTGCTGCGGAGCCGCCACGTCGCTCGACGTGTTGGACTACGACTGGCCGTGCGGCTTCGCCCGCTTCGAGATTGCCATCTGGAACCCCGAACGTGACTGGTTCGGCGATGAGGAACTGGCCACTGTCGGCGACACACTCGGGCACCCGGTGAAGCAGATCAGAGCCCACATCTGACTCTGCCTCAGCGGGAACCAGGTGCAGCCGCCCCCAAGACCGAAGCACCCTCCGGAGCCGTGTGCCAGTTGGCCGTAGCCTCGGCGGACAACACGGCCGATGCAGCAGCATGCTCCGCACAAACAGCCCACCAGCTCTCGCCCCCGGCGTCGGTGACCATCACGCTCCACGCCGCAGGGTTAGGACACGGTGCAGCCCAGGCGCACTCACCACGTTGCGTCATGATCTGTCGATGGACGAGTACGCGTGGCCCACGGGCCCCGACCTGCCGGCCGCAGACGTGGTTCTCGGGACCTGGGCGGCAACCGTCGCAGCTCTGCCAGTCGGGACCCGCATCACCGGAGAAGTCATCGGCCGCCAGCCCTTCGGCGTCTTCATACGCATGGACGGTGTGCCCGCTGCCGTGGCGCCGGCTGAGATCACCGCCATGCCGCCGGGGATGGAGCTACCTGCTCTCGGAGCCTCCATCGAGGGGGAAGTCCTCTGGCACGCCCACAACCACCAGGTCAGGGTCCGGCTGGATGAGTGGCGGATGTCTGCCGAGTGATCGTTCCCCGGGCCGTCTCTGGGCCGTGCGACGGAGTCGCAGGTCAGAGCCGCCCGACCATACCCGTTTCCCCCCAGGGGTGGCGGTCGGGCAAGATGGGGTGTATCTGCCCACTGCCAGATTTCAAGCTGCCGGACGGTTTCTCTTGGCTGAGTTCATTTACACCATGCGCAAGACGCGCAAGGCGCACGGTGACAAGGTGATCCTTGACGACGTGACGCTGAACTTCCTCCCCGGCGCGAAGATCGGTGTGGTCGGACCGAACGGTGCGGGTAAGTCCACCGTTCTGAAGATCATGGCGGGGCTCGAGCAGCCGAGCAACGGTGACGCCTTCCTGTCGCCGGGCTACAGCGTCGGCATCCTGCTGCAGGAACCCCCGCTGAACGAGGAGAAGACCGTCCTGGAGAACGTCCAGGAGGGTGTCGCCGAGATCAAGGGCAAGCTCGACCGGTTCAATGAGATCGCCGAGCTGATGGCCACCGACTACAGCGATGCGCTGCTTGACGAGATGGGCAAGCTGCAGGAAGAGCTCGACCACGCCAACGCGTGGGATCTCGACGCTCAGCTGGAGCAGGCCATGGACGCGCTCGGGTGCCCCCCGGGCGACTGGGCCGTCACCAAGCTCTCCGGTGGTGAGAAGCGTCGCGTCGCGCTCTGCAAGCTGCTGCTCGAAGCTCCTGACCTGCTGCTTCTCGACGAGCCCACCAACCACCTCGACGCCGAGTCGGTGAACTGGCTGGAGCAGCACCTCGCCAAGTACGCGGGCACCGTCGTGGCCATCACCCACGACCGGTACTTCCTCGACAACGTCGCCGAGTGGATCCTCGAGCTCGACCGCGGGCGCGCCTACCCGTACGAGGGCAACTACTCCACGTACCTGGAGACCAAGCAGACCCGTCTCAAGGTCGAGGGGCAGAAGGACGCCAAGCGGGCCAAGCGCCTCAAGGAAGAGCTCGAGTGGGTGCGGTCCAACGCCAAGGGGCGGCAGGCCAAGTCCAAGGCCCGTCTCGCGCGGTACGAGGAGATGGCCGCCGAGGCCGAGAAGATGCGGAAGCTGGACTTCGAGGAGATCCAGATCCCGCCGGGCCCGCGGCTCGGCAGTATCGTCGTCGAGGTCAACAACCTCAACAAGGCCTTCGGCGAGAAGGTCCTCATCGAGGACCTCTCCTTCACGCTGCCGCGTAACGGCATCGTCGGTGTCATCGGCCCGAACGGCGCCGGCAAGACCACCCTCTTCAAGATGATCCAGGGTCTGGAGACCCCGGACTCCGGCACCATCAAGGTCGGCGAGACCGTCAAGATCTCGTACGTCGACCAGAGCCGCGAGAACATCGATCCGAAGAAGACCCTGTGGGCCGTGGTCTCCGACGAGCTCGACTACATCAATGTCGGCCAGGTCGAGATGCCCAGCCGGGCCTACGTGTCCGCCTTCGGCTTCAAGGGGCCCGACCAGCAGAAGCCCGCCGGCGTCCTCTCCGGCGGTGAGCGCAACCGCCTCAACCTCGCGCTCACCCTCAAGCAGGGCGGCAACCTGCTGCTCCTCGACGAGCCGACCAACGACCTCGACGTGGAGACCCTCAGCAGCCTGGAGAACGCGCTGCTGGAGTTCCCGGGCTGTGCCGTCGTCGTCTCCCACGACCGCTGGTTCCTCGACCGGGTCGCGACCCACATCCTCGCCTACGAGGGCGACTCCAAGTGGTTCTGGTTCGAGGGCAACTTCGAGTCGTACGAGAAGAACAAGATCGAACGGCTCGGCCCGGACGCCGCGCGTCCGCACCGCGCCACCTACAAGAAGCTGACCCGGGGCTGATCTTGCGCCACATCTACCGCTGCCCCCTGCGCTGGTCGGACATGGACGCGTACGGCCATGTCAACAACGCCGTCTTCGTGCGCTACCTGGAGGAAGCCCGTATCGACTTCCTCTTCCGGCCGGAGAAGGACTTCCAGCAGGGGTCCGTGGTGGCGCGCCATGAGATCGACTACAAGCGGCAGCTCGTCCACCGGCACCACCCGGTCGACATCGAGCTGTGGGTCTCGCAGATAAAGGCCGCGTCCTTCACCATCAGTTACGAGGTGAAGGACGACGACCTGGTCTACGTACGGGCCTCGACGGTGGTCGTGCCGTTCGACTTCGAGGCCCAGCGGCCGCGCCGGATCACCTCCGAGGAGCGGGAGTTCCTGGAGGAGTACCGGGACGACGCCGAGGAGGAGGCCGTCGCCGCATGACGGTGCTCCACCTCGCCGACGAGGGGGAGGCGGCGGACCTCGCGGCCTTCCTCTCCCGGCTGCTCCACTACGACCGTGGAGCCGCGGTGCGCCTCCAGGGGGCCGGCACCGCGCTCGCCGTCTTCGGGCGGCCGCCGTCCTTCGAGGTGCTGGCGATCCGCGCGGTGCGGCTGGCGAAGCCGTACGAGGACGGTCTCGACGTCACACTCGACGTGACCGTGTCCGCCGGTGAACTCCTCGAAACGGTCGACGAGTCGGCCGCCACGGCCTCCGTGCCGGCGGCGGTGACCGGGCCGCCGTGGGCGGGGGTGCTGCCGCCGCGGGGCGGCTGGCGGCCCGAGCCCGGACTGCCGGCACCGGACGCGCTGCGCACCACCGTCAGCGCCGCCGTCGCCGAATTCCGGTCCCGTACACAGGAGTTGGCGCCCGAGGGTCGTACCCGGGCCGAACTCGACCGGATCGGACGGGAGATCTGGTCCCGGACGGTCGGGGACACCCACCTTCCGGTGCGGGCCCTGCACGCGGCGCAGTCCCTCGGGTTCCTGCGGGGCGGGGAGTTGGCGCTGTACTCGTCGGGGGCGTGGCTGCGGTTGCGTACGGCCTACGGGTCGATCGCCGTACGGCGGGCGGGACTCGGGGCCTTGGACGTCAGCGTGCGCTGACCCGGCTCACCCCTGCTCGCACCGACCGGGCTCACCCTTTCTCGCTGTCGTCCGGCCATACGGCGATGTGGTCCGGCTCCAGTTCCAGCGCGACGCGGTCCCGCATGCCCAGTGCCTCCGTGTACTCGGCGGGGAGTTGGAGGCGGCCGGCCCGGTCGAGCATGGCGTACTCGCGGGCGACCATCGTCTCGTGGCCGGTCGTCTCGTCGACCTCGCTGCGGCGCAGGACCTCCGTGGAGGTGCGGCCGTCCCGGATGGCGACCGTGCGGCGGACCTCGCCGGCGACGGCCTGGTCGTGGGTGACGATCACGATCGTGGTGCCCAGGCGTTCGTTCGCGGTGCGGAAGGCGGCGAAGACCTGTTCCGCGGTGTGCGAGTCGAGTTCGCCGGTGGGTTCGTCGGCGAGGAGGACCGCGGGGTTGTTGGCGAGGGCCACGGCGATCGCGACGCGCTGCTGCTGGCCGCCGGACATCTGGTGCGGGCGGCGGTCGCGGCAGTCGGCTATTTCCAGCAACTCCAGGAGTTCCAGGGCGCGTTCGGTCTGGGCGCGGCGGGCCTTGCGGGCGCCGCGGATCCCGCCGACGCCGGTGAGCTGCATCGGGAGGGCGATGTTCTGGGCCGCGGTGAGGTAGGGGAGGAGGTTGCGGGAGGTTTGCTGCCAGACGAAGCCGACGGTGGTGCGGCGGTAGGCCAGGCGGTCCTTCGCGGTCATCGTCAGGAGGTCGCGGCCGGCCACCCGGGCCGCGCCGGCGGTGGGGGTGTCCAGGCCGGCGAGGATATTCATGAGCGTGGACTTGCCGCTGCCGGACGCGCCCACCAGCGCCATGAGTTCGCCCTCGCGGACGAGGAGGTCGAGGCCCTGGAGGGCCTGGACCTCGATGCCGTCCGTGGTGAAGATGCGGACGAGGCGGTCGCAGGTGATGAGGGCGTCGTGGCCGTAGCTGGGACGGTTCCGGGCCGTGGTGACGCGGGCCGCCAGGTCGGCGAGGGTGGGGTTGGTCGTGGTCATCGGGACCCTCCTGGACAGCTGAGTGACTGGCCGTGCCGGCTCATCGCGCATCCCCCACCCTCAGTTCCGCGACCGCCCCCTGGCGCCCCGTCCACCATGCCTGGGCCCCCGCGACTCCCACCGTCACCAGCAGAACCGCCGCCGCCGGCAGCACCAGCGACATCGCGTCCGTCCTCAACACGGCCTCCCCACCCGCCGTTTCATGTGTGGCCAGGGCGATCGTCGTCAGGTCCACGCCCGGGGAGAGCAGACGGATCGTCGCCCAGCCCGTCAGCGCGCCGCCCGCTGCCGCCAGCGCCGCCTGGGGCAGGGACTCCAGGATCAGCAGACGGCGGCCCTGGGCGCGGGTCAGGCCCATGGTGCGCAGACGGGCCAGGAGGGCCGTGCGTTCCGGGGCCGCTCTGAGCAGCGACAGCAGCAGAGCCAGTACGGCATAGCCCGCGCCCGCCGCCACCGCCGCCGCGTAGACCCGTTCCGCACCCGACTGGAGGGGCGAGTCGCCGTACTCGGCTCGCTCTTTGGAGCGGAACTGGATCTGGGCCGAGGAGCCTGCCGCCTTGCGCAGGGTGGAGGCCTGGATGCCGGAGCCCGTGAGGAGCAGGGCCGACGGGCGCGCCGCACGCGCGTCCAGGATCGCGCGGTTCACCACCAGGAAGTCCGCGCCGATCACCGCCGGAGTGCGGTCCACCACCGCCGCGACGCGGACCGTGATCGTGCTGCCGTCCTCCAGGCGCACCGGGAAGGAGCGCGTGCCGTAGCGGGTGGCCACGGACGGGGAGGCCAGGGCCGGTTGGGGCTCGGCGGCCGGGCGCTTCGCCAACTCGCCCGCGCCGAACCGCCCGAGGCTCGTCCGCGCCGCCAACTCCGCGTAGTCCTCCGGGTTCACGCCCGCCACCGGGACCGTGTGCTCGCCGTCGTCCGGCTTCGACTCGTACGAGAGGCTCACCGCCGACAGGGCCTGCACGCCCGGCGCCCGGCGGATCCGGTCGGGCAGGTCCGCCGGCAGCGGTGTCGGCGTCTCGACGCGGGCGTCGGCGCCGACGGCGAGGTAGGCCGCGTGGTCGCGGGCCGCGTGGACGCCGGCCAGGACCGAGCCGCCGAAGGCCGCCGTGGTGAGCGCGGTCAGCAGGGCCAGCAGGGGCAGGACCGCGGAGGCGGAGGTGCGGCCGGCGCGGGCGAGCGACATATGGGTCACCGTGCCGCGCAGACGGGCCGCCGGGCGGGCCAGGGCGCGCAGGGGAAGCGGGTAGAGGCGGATGAGGAGGAGGGCCGCGACCGTCGCCACCAACACGGGGGCGAGCGAGGAGAGTTGGCCTCCCGAGGTGCCTGCTCGGCGCAGGGTCTCCACCGCGCCGAGGGCGACCACGACCAGGGTCAGCTCCGCGACCGTACGGCGCCGGGACGGTCGTACCGTCGAGACGTCCGCGCGGGCGGCGTGCACCCGGACCGTCCGGTGCACGGCCATGGCGCGGACGGGCAGGGCCGCGCAGGCGATCAGGGTGACCGCGGTGGCCGCCGCGGTCGCGTAGGCGGCGCGGTCCGTGGGGACCGCGAGCAGGGCGACGGTGAGGCCCACCGCCCAGGCGGGGACGGCGACCACCGCCGTCTCGGCGAACAGGCGGGCCCCGAGGCCGCGCAGGGACGCGCCGCGGGCGCGGAGCAGGGTCAGTTCGGCGGCGCGGCGGTCGGCGGCGAGTCCGGCCGCCATCAGGAGGACGACGGCCGCGACCGTGCCGGTGCCGAAGGCGGCGACGGCGACCAGCGGACGGACCTTTCCGCGCAGCGCGCCGTAGCTGTCCAGCACGTCGTCGAGGTAGGTGGTGACGTTGGTGGACGGGTCGGTGGCCGCGCGGAGCCTGCGGTTGTCGGGGCCGGTCTCCATGGAGGCCACGGCGGACTTCAGGTCGTCCAGCTGGTGGGAGCGCAGGGCGGGGACGGAGGGGGCCAACTGCCAGTAGCGCTGCGCGTCTCCGGCCGTGCCCAGCAGCGCGGGGGCCGCGTCGGGCGAGAGCAGGAGGGCGCCGAGCCAGTAGTAGAAGTCGGTGTTCGGGACCGGGATCAGGTTGGGGGTGTGCAGGAGCTCGTGGGTGGCCCAGTAGGCGCCGCCGGGGTCGCGCGGGACGACGATGCCGGTGACGCGGACGGCGAGCGGGGCGCGGCCCGAGCCCGGTACGTGGATCACCGAACCGACCTTGATGTGGAGCGACTTGGCGGTCTCGGCGCTGACGGCCGCCTCCACCTCGGGTGTCGACGCGGTCACCAGGCCGTCGGCGCGGGGCAGCCGGCCGGCCTTGACGGTCGCGTGCGCGGCCAGCCCCTCCTGGGCGGTCAGCTCGATCTGCGCGGGCAGTCCGTACGGCTGGGGCAGAAAGGGGTCGGGTGCCTTCTGGGGGTTGGCGGTGCGCACTCCGTACGTCGACTGGGCGCGGTCGGCGACGAACGGGCGCTGGAGAGCGGCGAGGACCGCGGCGTAGCGCGCGTTGAGCGCGGCGGGGCGCAGGGCGTCCTCCCGCTGCCGCTGGGACAGCAGCGCGTCGGGCTGCTGGGCGTACACGGTCACGCTGGTGTTGAGGGGGTGCGCCCGCTCCACGGCCTGCCGCAGCCCCGCGTCCTCGTACCGGTCGACCGCCCGTGGGAACGCCCCCGCGAGGCACGCGGTCAGCGCCACGAGCAGCGCGAGCGCGGCCGCGGCGGCCGGCGCGGTGCGCAGCCGGGTGCGGATCCAGGGCGCGGGTATCCGGTTCACGTCACTCGCCTCCCTGTTCCCGCAGCGAAACCACCGGATCCCCGCGCCGCACCGCCAGCCCCACCGTCACGGCCAGCGGTGTCAGGGCCACCGCCGCCAGGAGTACGGCGGCCGTGGAGACCGGGAGTTCGACCAGTACCGTCGGGACCGGGCGGGTGGCCTGGGCGGTCAGGACGATCAGCGGGATCACCGCCCGGGTGAGGACCGTGCCGAGGGCCGCGCCCACCAGCAGCGCCAGCGCCACCAGCACGCCCTGCTCGACGGCGATCATCCGGGCCAGCCGGCGGCGCGGGGCGCCCAGGGCGCGCAGCACCGCGAGTTCGGCGCTCCGCTCCCGCAGCGACCCCGCCGCGCTCACCGCGAAGCCCACCGCGGCCAGCGCCGCCGCCACGCCGGCCGCCGCGGCGAACGCCGCCTCCGGGCCCGCGCCGAACGGATCGTCCCGCAGCTGCGCCGCCGTCTCGTCCCGCACCAGCACCTGCTCGGGATCCACGTCGGGCAGCGCCCGCAGCGCCGCCGCGACGGACGCCGCCCTGCCGGGCGCCGGCCGCAGCCACCACTCGGTCGGCGTGACACCCATGCCGTAGCGCGCCTCCAGCACCCGGTTCACGGACCGCAGATCGACCAGCAGCGCGCCCCCGTCGGAGTCGCTCGTCGTCGGCAGCTGCCGTACCGCCCGCAGGATCCGCACGGGCACGATCTGCCCGCCGACCGTCACGTCCACCCGGTCGCCGACGCGGGCGGCGGCCGAGGTGAGGAAGCGGTCGGTGGCGAGGCCGGTGATCTCGGGCGGCTTCGGCTGGGCGACCTGCACCCGCACCGTCACCGAGGAGATGGTCCAGGTGTCCCCGGCCGGCTTGAACCCCGTGCCGTACGACACCGTCAGCGGCCCGGAGGTGCTCACCTTCGGCTTGGTCGCGCGAGTGTTGGGGTCCGGCGAGGACACCGTCCCGTCGACGTGCGAGGCCGCCGTCCAGTCGGCCGGCAACTGCAGCCGCCGTACCGCCCCTTGGGTGTCGACCGCCGTCAACTCGCCCAGGTTCAGCCGGTGTTGTTCGGCGCGGTCGACCGGCTGGGCCATGACCAGCTGGAGGCCGGTGAGGGTGAGCGGGCCGCCCGCGACGGGCACGGTGAGCGTGTGCGGCCGTCCGTCGGCGGGGAGTTCGCCCGCGCGCAGCTCGTACGGGGTGCCGTACGAGTCCTCCAGGGTGACCGTCACGTTCGCCGTCGTCCCCGGGCCGGTGGAGCTGTGCAGGGTGGCCGTCAGCCGCAGCCGGGCCGTGTGTCCTGGGACGGCCGCCCCGGACGCCTGTGCCTTGGGGCCCAGCGACGCGAGCAGCGGGCGTACCGGCTCGGACGCCAGGTCCCGGCGCATCAGCACGGTGTCCGTCGCGTGCGCCGTGTCCAGGGCCAGCAGGGTGGCCGTACGGCTGCCGGAGAGCGGGAGTTCGGCGCGGACCGCGGGCGCGGTCTGCCGGACGTGCGGGACGGCAGCGTACGTCTGAGTGCGCCCGATCCCGCCATCACCCGCGCCCAGGACGCGGACGGGCGCGCCCGCGGTGAAGTCGGCCTGGTCGTCCTGCGAACGCTCCCAGGAGGCGCCCTGGCCGATCGCGAGCATGCCGAGGGCGACCGCGAGGACCAGCAGCAGCACCGGGCCCGCCCCGCGCATCGGACGCCGGCTGAGCTGCCAGCCCGCCAGGGCCGCCGTGAGCCCGCGCCCGCCGGCCGCCCGGCGCTCGGCGAGCCGCGCCACCAGCGGCAGCAGCCGCAGGGTCAGCACCGTCCCGGCGAGCAGCGCCAGGGCGGGGGCCGCTACGAGCAGCGGGTCGACGCCGAGGGCGCCGGACCGGTCGTCGCTCACCGCGCCGGAGGTGTGGCTGTTCAGCTGCCAGTACGCGACCGCGGCCACCGCCAGCAGGCCCAGGTCCGCGCCCGCCCGCACCGAACCGGGCAGCGCACGGGCCCGGCCCGGCCGGAAGCCCTCGACGGTCAGCGCGGGCAGCGTCACCGCCAGCGCGCAGCCCAGGGCCACGCCCGCCGCCACCAGCCACACCCCGAGCCGCCCGCCGGTCGGCACGTCCAGGTGCAGCCCGATCCGGGCCAGCGCCCCGTGCCCGGCTGGCAGCCGGGTCAGCGGGCCCGCGAGCAGCGGTGCGCACACCACGGCGGGCACGGCGAGGAACAGCGCCTCCAGGGCGGCGAGCGCGGCGATACGGGAACGGGAGGCGCCGCGCGCCCGCAACACCCGTGTCTCACCGGTGCGTTCGGCGCTCAGCAGCCGGGCCACCAGGAGCAGCGCGCAGCAGGCGAGGAGGGCGAGCTGGAGGGCGACGATCAGCAGGGTCGAGCGGGAGACGAGCAGTGAGCGCTGGACGCGGTCCAGGACGCCGGGCAGCCCGGTGGTCACGGCCGTCGAGCCGCTCAGCGCGGGCTCCTTGCGCAGGGCGGCGGCGCCGGCGCGGGCCGCGTCGCGCAGCCCGTCGATCCGCCCGGTCGTCAGCGCCGAGAAGTCGCCCGAGGCCAGCCAGGCCGACTGCCCGGCGCTCACCCGGTCTCCGGCCACCACACTCGGGGCGGCGAGCAGGGGGCCGTACGTCGTGAAACTGAGTGTCCGCACACCCCGGCCGCCCAGGTCGTCGAGGCGCCAGTACGGGTCGTTCGGGGCCGTCGTGCGGTACAGGCCGACCAGCGTGACCTGCACCTTCGGGCCGTCGAGGCGGTCGGTGAGGGTGAGACGGGCGCCGGGTTCGAGACCGAGGCGCCGGGCGGCGTTCTGCGGGAGGGCCGCCTCGATCCGTCCCGCGGCGGCCGTAGGCATGCGCCCGGCGACGATGCGCACCTGCGCCGGGTCCAGCGCCGCGAGGTAGGTCAGATCGGGGTCACCGGAGCGCTGGGCGGGCGGCTGCAGCGAACGCGGCAGGGCGTACGGGCCGGAGCGCACCAGCGTCCGCACGGAGACCGGCAGCCCGTCGAAGGCCCGGCGCGCTTCCCGTCGTACGGCGGTGTCCGCGGCCTTTCTTCGGTCGGCGGGCACGTCGGCCTTGACGATGAGGGAGCTGTCGGCGGCGTTCTCGTCGTCGCGCAGGGAGTGGCGCAGGGAGGCGTCGCCGATCGCGCCGGAGTAGGCGGTGAGGGTCGCGAGGACGGCCGTGGTCAGCAGGACGGTGAGCAGGGCGGCGGCCAGCAGCAGTCTGTGCGCGCGGGCACGGAGCAGCACGAACCTCGCCACCCCACCGAACGCTGACACCCCGACCCCCCGTGGTCGTCCAGATGTTGTCCAGACCTCCGGGCGATGTTGTCAGAGGTGAGGGGCGACTTGTAAGCGCTTGTGGACCGGCCTTGACCGGATTGTGACCGGAATCCGGCGTCGTACGACCGGAATCCGAGCGTCAGGCCGGGCGATCCGGGGTCGGTCCGGGTCAGTCCGGGGTGTTCACCATCGAGGCCGCTGCGTACGTCAGATAGCGCCACAGCTGTTCCTCGTGCTCCTCGGACAGGCCGAGCTCGTCCACGGCGTCGCGCATGTGCCTCAGCCAGGCGTCGTGCGCCTCGCGGTTCACGGTGAAGGGGGCGTGCCGCATCCGCAGGCGGGGGTGGCCGCGGTTGTCGCTGTACGTCGTCGGGCCGCCCCAGTACTGGATCAGGAACAGCGTGAGCCGCTCCTCGGCCGGTCCGAGGTCCTCCTCGGGGTACATCGGCCGCAGGACCGGGTCCTCGGCCACGCCCTCGTAGAAACGGTGGACGAGCCGGCGGAAGGTCTCCTCCCCGCCGACCTGCTCGTAGAAGGTCTGCTCCTGAAGCGTGCCGCGCCGAATCTCATTCACGCCCTCCATGGTGTCAGACCGCGGGAACGAGGACTTGAGACCTAGGACGGTGCACCCCTCCGAAGGCCGGATTCCGGATCGGGTGGTTCCAGTACTCGCACCGCGACCCGTCCCGCAGCACAGTGGACCTATGGGCGCGCACGTTCTCGGCAAGGATCTGGACGGGCTCGCCGCCTCGGCGCGAGCGGGGCTCGTGCGGGAGATCGGGGCGAGCGGGGTGTGGGACGCCGACCCCGTGTGGCGTCAGGCGTTCGAGGCCGTGCCGCGGCATCTGTTCGTGCCGTACTACTACGTCGGCGTCAGGGGCGGCTACGAGCGGCGGTGGGGAGAGAGCCCGGATCCGCGGACGCGGGAGCGGTGGCTGCGGGGGGCCTACGCCGACGCGCCGCTCGCCACCCGGCTGCGCGACGGCGAACTGGTCTCCTCCAGCAGCCAGCCCTCGCTGATGGCGAAGATGCTGGTCGAGCTGGAGGTGAAGGACGGCGACCGGGTGCTGGAGATCGGGGCCGGTACGGGATACAACGCCGCGCTGCTCGCCCACCGGCTCCGCGACGACGACCTCGTCACGACGATCGACCTGTATCCGGACATCACCGAGGCCGCCCGGCGGCATCTCGCCGACGCCGGCTACCACCCGGCCGTCATCACCGGCGACGGCGCCCGCGGTGTCCCCGAACGCGCCCCCTTCGACCGGATCATCGCGACCTGCACCCTGACCTCGGTCCCGCCGGCCTGGATCGCCCAGTGCAACCCCGGCGCGCGCATCCTGACCCCGTTCGCCACGGGCCTGCTCGCGCTGACCGTCGACGACACCGGCTGCGCCGAGGGCCGCTTCCTGCACACACCGGCGTACTTCGTCCCGCTGCGCGGCGACACCCGCCCCGAGCCCGAACCGGCCCACCTGGGCGCGATACCGCGCCCGGCCAGGGACAACGAACTCTTCCGCTTCCTGCTGACCCTCACCCGGGGCAGCCTGGAACCACAGGAGGCGTACGCCCTGTGGGAGAGGGAGGGACAGCCGACCCGGGAGCGTTACGGCATCACAGTCGGCGCCGACCGGGAGTGGGCCTGGCTGGACGATCCGGAGGGGCCGTACATCTGGCCCCTCCGATGAGAGCCGGCTGAGAGCCGGAGGTTTGTCTAGCCCCGCCGGATCGTGATCGTCGTCCACGCCCCGACATGTACCCGGTCGCCGTCCTGCAGCGGCACCGGGACGAACGGCTGGATCGGGTCCTCGGAGCCGTTCACCGTCGTGCCGTTCGTCGAGTTCTGGTCGACGACCGCCCAGCTGCCGTCCGGCTGCTGGACCAGCACCGCGTGCTGGTGCGAGACGCCCGGGTCCTCCGGCGGCACCGACAGGTCGATGTCCGGGGTGTCACCGGTGGAGTGCCGGCGGCGGCCGATGGTGATCTGGTTGCCGGAGAGCGTCCGCTGCTGCTCGGGCGAGTACGCGGGCAGGTTGAGCCCCGCGGCCTCGGGCCCCGACCGCTGCATCATCGCCATGAAGTACTCGCGGTCCGGACCGATCGTCGCCGTCCAGGTCGCCGGGCCGGCCGGCGCCTGCGGGAACCCGCCACCGGGCGGCGCCTGTGTGGAGCCGGGCTGCGGGTAGCCGTAACCACCGCCCTGACCGGGACCGCCGGGACCGCCGGGACCTCCGGGCGCACCGGGGCCGGACGACGGCGGGGAGATCACCCAGTCGTCCTCGCCGCCGCCGAAGGACGGGCCGCCCTGCGCGGGCCGCTGGGTCTCCTGCGGGAAGGCGGGCGGGGCCGGAGGGCCGGCCTGCTGGAACGCCTGCGGGAGCCCGCCACCGGGACCACCACCGGGGCCGCCGGGACCGCCGCCGGGCCCGTTGGGGCCTGCGCCCGGGCCGCCGGGTCCACCGGGGCCGCCGGCCGTCGGTGTCGGGCCGGGCGGGGGCGGGACCGGGCGGGACGGGTCCGCGCCGAAGCCGGGCGGGCCGCCTCCGGGGCGCGGGTCGCTGCCGAAGCCCTGCGGCTGGCCACCGGGGCGGGGGTCGTTGCCGAAGCCCTGCTGACCGCCCTGACGGGACTCGTTGCCGAAGCCCTGCTGGCCGCCGCCCGGGCGCGGGTCGTTGCCGTAGCCGGGCTGGCCGCCGGGACGGGGGTCGTTGCCGTAGCCCTGGGGCGGGCCGCCGGGGCGCGGGTCGTTGCCGTACGGGCCGCCGCGGCCCCCGGGGTCGCCGCCGAAGGGGGGCGGGCCGGAAGCGGAGGGGTCGTTGCCGAAGGGCGGGATCGGCTCGGCGGGACGGTTCACCTGCGAGGGGCGGGAGCTCTGGTACTCGTACGAGTCACCGCCGCCGTACGACGGACCGGGCGGCTGCTGCTGGTAGCGCACGTTCGGCCCGGGGGCCGGCGGGCGCGGGGCGGCCGGGGTGTACGAGGTGGCCGTGTTGGTGAGGAAGTTCCACCGGCACTCCTCGCAGAACGGCGCACCGCCCTCGCGGGGTGTGCGGCACTGCGGGCACAGCTCGGGCTCCGGGTCCGGCACCGAGGACAGGTGCGGACGGCCGCCCTGGCCACCGGGGCCGGGCGGCGGGAAGCCGTAGCCACCGCCGGGCGGGGGCGGCGGAGGGGGCGGGGGTACGGCACCGGCCATGCGGTGACCGCAGACCTCGCACCAGTCGTCGGAACCCGACTGGTGTCCGTTCGGGCAGGTCGGCATGTCGGCGCTTCCCCCTCTCGTGTCAGGGAACTTCTCGTTGCTGCGCTACGTCACTTCTTTACACGAACAGTCTTTGTCGACCGGGTTTCGAGAGTCATCTCGTCGGCCTCCTCGACCTTCGCCTTCAGTCGCACAGTACCTGTCGCGGCGTCGACCACGTCGACCACCTTCGAAAGCAGTTTCGCAGTATCCGCGTTCCCCGAGTCGTTCGCGAGCTGGACGGCCCGGCCCAGTTTGGCCGTCGCTCCATCGATATCGCCCGCTTTGCGTAGATCGAGACCTTGTTGGATCGCTTGCGCGAGTTCGGCCTGACCCGTGTAGTGCGCGACTTGGGGGTTGATCGATGTCGAGGCCACCATGTCGTCGGTCCACACGGCCCGTACGAGCCCCTGCGCGCCCAGGTTCTGGACGCCTCCGTCGGGTTGCGGGACGACGAGGGAGACCCGGGCGGCGAGCATCTCCTGGCCGAGGCCGGCGGAGGGGACCTCGACGCACACGTGGTAGTCGCGGGACTCGTCGCCCCAGGACCCGGTGGGGTAGTCCCCGGCGCGCGGCCCGGCCTCGGTGCGGCGGTCGGTCAACTCCTCGACGGTGGGCGCGACTTGCTTGACGAACTTGATGGTCGTGCCGACCGGCGTCCACACCCGCAGGGCGACGTCGGAGACCTCCTTGCCCATCGCCGTCTCCATCATCTGCGTGAAGTCGGCGGCCAGGCCGGCCGGGTCGGCGACGATGTCGGCGGTGCCGAGCAGGGCCGAGGCGATCCCTGTGACTTCTTTCACTTCCCAGTCGGTGCCCACGCCCCGTGCGTCACAGGTGAACCGCCCGGCACAGGAGTCCAGGGCCGCCTTGAGGTCGGTCGGCGACTCGTGCTCGTTACGGCCGTCGGTGAGCAGGATGCCGTGCCGGATGGCGACGTCCGCGGAGGACAGCAGCCGGTCGGCCAGGCGCAGCCAGGTGCCGATGGCGGTGCCGCCGCCCGCGCTGAGCTTGCGCAGGGCCTGCTTGGCCTGCTCCCGGGTGGTGGCGTCGGCGACCGCGAGCCGCCCGCTGCCCGGATAGACCTCCTTGGCCACGTGCGTCCCGCCGATCACCGCGAAGTGCACGCCGTCGCGCAGGGTGTCGATCGCGGCGGCCGTAGCGTCGCGGGCGTTGCGCATCTTGGTCGGCGGGTAGTCCATCGAGCCGGAGCAGTCGACCATGACCGCCACCGCCGCGGACGGCCCCTGGCCGCGCCCGTACAGGTGCGGCGCGGTGACCGCGCCGCCGATCGTGCCGCCCCCGGTGGCGGTCACCGTCACGATCGCGTTGACCTCGCAGCCGCCCTCGGGCAGGTACTCGTTCTGGTACACGTCCATCGAGAACTGCGGCACGTTGGACTTCGAGAAATTGGCCATGCCTACTCAAATCCCCCTCAAGAACCTCACGATCGCGAGGTGACGACTGTGTGCGGACCGGTCCCCTCCGGTCCGCCGAGGCCTCCCCGTCGTATCCGGCCTCAGGCCGATCCTGCCCCCTGAGGCACGGCCGGGAACGGCACGACGGCCACTGTTACGTTGTCGTGGCCCCCGCCGTCCAGGGCGTGGCCGACCAGGACGCGGGCGCTGTGCAGCGGACGTACGGCCGCGTCCGCGGGTACGACCTCGGCCATCTCCTCGGCCGCCTCCGCGTAGTTCCACAGCCCGTCCGTGCACACCACCACTACACCCGGCCGGTCCGGCTTGAAGGAAGCGGTGTGCGGCTCCAGTTCGTAGGCGTCCGCGCCGAGCCAGCCGGTGATCGCGTGGGCGCGCTCGTCGGCGTACGCCTCGGCCTCGTTCATCAGGCCCGCGGCGACCATCTGGGCGGCCCAGGAGTCGTCCTCGGTGAGCCGGGCCGGGGGCGAGTTGCGGTCGACCGGGACCCAGTAGGCGCGGCTGTCGCCGACCCAGCCGACGACCAGCAGGCCGGTGGTGACCACGGCGCCGACGATGGTGCAGGCCGGGGCGTTCTGGTGCGGGGCGTGCTCGCGGGCCGTGGCGGGTTCGACGGCCAGCGCGTTGACGGCCTGCGAGGCGGCCACGATCGCGTCGTGAAGCGCCTGCTGCGGGTGGGTGCCGCGCGGCAGGGCGGCCAGCACCGACTCGTTGGCGGCCCGGGCGGCGGCGAGCGAGGCGTCGTCGGGGCGGGTCGCCGAGGAGACGCCGTCGCAGACGATCGCCACCGACGCGGGGGAGCCGTCCGGAAGGGTGGCGGTGCCGATGCCGAAGGCGTCCTCGTTGCGGTGGTGCCGCAGGCCGCGGTCGCTGACGGCGGCCAGCGGGCCGCATTCCTGCTCCATGTGGTCGCGCTCCCGCGGTTGGGCGTGCCCGCAGTTCTCGCAGTAGCCGTCGGTGTCGACCCGGCCCGCGCGGCAGGCCACGCAGAGCCCCGCGCCCTCGGACGCGGACAGGTCGGCGACGCGCGGATCCGGGGCCTGCAAGGGGTACTCGTCGGGCTCCGGCGGCCGGTCGAAGCGCACGCCGGAGGCCGGGGAGACCGGCGATCCGGTGGGCGGCTGCTCCGGCGGCAGCGGGATCCCGCCGGAATCGGTGCCGGCCAGGTCGGTCGGCAGATGCGCGGCCGCCGGGGCACTGTCGGGCCGGGGCGCGACGGGCCAGGCCACGCCGTCGGGGTCCGGCGCCAGGTCCGCGCCGTTCAGCGCGATCGTCGGGTGGTCGTCCGGCCGTGGCGGCACCGCGGACAGGTCGTATCCGCACGCACCGCAGAAACGGTCACCCGACTCGAGCGGCCATTCGCAGCTCGGGCAGGCGGACAACTGGGGCATCTGCGACATCAACTACACCCACGTCCGGGGGCGGTAACGGTTGGCACGTTCCACCAGGTCGATCCTCTCCTCGCCGCCCCGCGCCAGCCGGGCCAGCGTGCGGTACGAACGCTCCAGGCCGAAGCGGAGTCCCCGCTCGTCCAGGTCGCTGCCGAGCAGCGCCCGCTGCCCGGCGGGCGCGGAACCCTGGCCCCCGGAGAGTATCCAGTCCAGCGCGCAGCCGAGGACCTCGGCCGACAACTGCTCCCGGCGAGCCGGGTCCAGACCGTACGAGTCCAGCGCCTCGACCTGCCCGGCGGCCGCCGTCAGATCCTCCAGGAACGGCGCGTCCGAGGGCGCCGCGGTGCGCTGCCGCAGCCGCGCTCGCACGGCGGCCACCCGCGCGGCCGTGTAGTGGATCGACGACTCCGGCACCGACTCCAGCGTCTGTACGGCGCCCCGCCGGTCCCCGGCCGCGAGCTGGACGCGGGCCAGCCCGAAGGCGGTGCTCACATAGCTCGGGTCGGTCGACCAGACCAGGCGGTAGTACTCGGCCGCGTTGTCCAGCTGGCCCAGCACCTCCGCGCACAGGCCGAGCGCCAGCTTGGGCGCCATCTCGCCCGGGAAGGCGTCGTAGATCGCGTCGAAGGCGAGCGCCGCGTTCTCGTGGTCGCCGGTGACCAGCGCGGCCACACCGCGGTACCAGACCACCCGCCAGTCGTCCGGCCGTTCGTCCTCCAGCTTGGCGAGCGAGGTCAGCGCGGCCTCGGAGTCGCCGTTCTCCAGCCAGGCCCGGATCTGCCGCAGCCGCGTCTCGACCGAGGGCGAGGGAGCCGCCGAGAGCGCCCCGAGCAGCTCGGCCGGCGCGGTGGTCATCAGGCCCGCGAGGAAACCGGCGTTGGGGTCGCTGGGGTCGACGCGGGGGACGGGCAGCGCGAGGGCCGCGGCGGGGGAGTTGACGTGCTTGACGAGGGCCGGGCTGCCGTTCAGGGCGACCGGGTCGGCCGCGGGCGGCGCGGCGGTGGGATCCGCGGTGAGCGTCCGCCTGCGCGCGTACCTGGCGCCCAGCCGGGACACGTCCCCCTCCAGCTTCGGGAACAACTCCGCGTCCGTGACCCGCAGTTCGGGCCCGAACAGGGTCGACAGGGCGGGCCGCGCCCGGCCCGTCTGCAGCGAGACCACCTCGCGCAGCACACCCGTCAGCTGCTCCGCCATCTCCTGCGCGGAGGCGAACCGGCGGGCCGGGTCGGGGTCGGTGGCGCGGACCAGCAGACGGTAGAAGGACTCGTACCGGCGGAAGACCTCGATGTTGTCCGGGTCGGGCAGCGAGTCCACGAAGACGTTCGTGTAGCCCTGGAAGTCGAAGGTCATGACGGCCAGCGTGCGCGCGACCGTGTACAGGTCGGACGCCACCGACGGGCCGACCTCGGCGACCTCCGGCGCCTGGTAGCCCACCGTGCCGTAGATGGCCGACTCCTCGTCGTCCATTCTGCGCACCGCGCCCATGTCGATGAGCTTGAGCTGGTCCTCGGTCTGGATGGCGTTGTCGACCTTGAAGTCGCAGTACAGCAGGTTGCGGCTGTGCAGGTGGCCGAGGGCTTCAAGGGCCTCGATGCCGTACGCGCAGGCCTGCTCCACCGGCAGCGGGTCGCGCTTCCCGGCGCTCGTACGGCGGTCGTTGGCGATCTCCTTCAGCGACTTGCCGCCGACGTACTCCATGACGATGTAGCCGTCGAGGGAGCCGGTGCGCTGGTCGAGGTGCTCCACGAAGTTGTAGATCCGCACGATGTTGGCGTGCTCGATCTCCGCCAGGAAGCGCCGCTCGGAGATCGCCGCCGCCATCGCGTCCTGGTCGCCGGTGTCGAGCAGGCCCTTGAGGACCACCCAGCGGTCGGCGACCGCGCGGTCCACGGCGAGATAGATCCAGCCGAGCCCGCCGTGCGCGAGACAGCCCGCGACCTCGTACTGGCCGTGCACCACGTCCCCGGCCTTCAGCTTCGGCACGAAGGAGTACGGGTGCCCGCACTTGGTGCAGAAGCCCTCCGTACGGCCCGTCTTCTCACCACGTGAACGCCCCACCGGCGCACCGCAGTCGGAGCGCGAGCAGAACCGCTTGCGCTCGGGCACCTCCGGGTTCTCCAGCACCATCGCGCGCGGGTCGGGCCGCGGCACGTCCGGCACCTGCACCAGACCGGCGCCCAGCCGCCCGCGGGAGCTGGTGTTGGTGCTGGAACCGGAGCTGCGCACCGACACCGAGCGGCCCGTCGACTTGCCCGACAGGGACCGCGACAGCCGTCCCGACACCGAGCGCCGCGACTTCGACGACTGCGAGGACGTACGAGAGCTGCCGCGGCCGGCCGAGCGCGAACTGCCGCTGCCCGCCGAGTCCTTGCCGCCGGTGGACGCCGAGCCCACCGCGCCGTTGGCCGACACCACCGGCGCCAGGCCACAGGTGTCGCAGTACAGCTCGCCGCCGCCCATGTCCTCGTACGAACCCTCGCAGCCGGGCCGCTGACAGGGCTGCTCCGCCTGACTCATGACGCTCTACCCCCCTTGTCGCTCACGCTCCGGGCCCCCTGCGGTCCTCGGGCCCGGCCTGCCCCGGCACCCGCGGGCCGCCGCCGAGCACCTCGGCGGCCGCCTGCTGGTAGCGCAGTACGGCCTGTTCGGCGACGCGCAGATCGCAGGGCGCGCTCCACAGCATCCGGCGCGCCGCGTCGTACCGCTCGATCAGGAACGGGTCCTCGGCGTGCCCGAGCCGGGCCACCTTCGCCTTGTACGCGTCGAGGCGGCCGCGCAGCTCCGCGCGGACCGCGAGCGGCGCGGTGACCGCGGTCAACGACTCGCGGGCGCGCAGCAGTTCGTCCTCCGCCTTCTGCTCCAGGGACTCCAGGAGCGGGGACAGGCGGTGCCACTGGGCGTGTCTGCGGTACTCGGCGGCCGTCGCCAGCTGCTCCTGCAGCACGGTCGGCGGGCCGCTGACCACCGGCACCTCCGTCGCGGCGATCTTCGCGAGGACCTCGCCGCGCGCGGTGCGCGCCTCGGCGAGCGTGCGGTCCGCGCGGGAGAGCACGTCCCGCAGCTTCACCAGCCGCTGCTCGGCGTCCTGCCGCACGGTCAGCACGGCGTCGATCTCCCGCCGCACGTCCTCCAGGGCGCGCGCCTCACGGTCGTACACCGTGGTGTCCGGGCGGCCGCCGCCGGGCGCCGAACTGCCCTGCGCGGGAATCCAGTAGGCGAGCGGGTCGGAGACCACCTGCTCGCGCAGGTTCGTCAGGGTGCGCGTGATGCGCTCCAGGTCGTCGCCGGCCGGGTGCTCGCCGGGGCGTACGCCGACCGAGTGGGCGAGCTTGCGGGTGCGCTGGAGCTCTGCGGCCAGTAAATCGATCCTGGCGGGCAGCGCCGACCAGACCGCGTCGGCGGCGACGACCATGTCCAGGCTCGTCGCGTACAGCTCGTTCATCCGGTCGACCAGGGCGGCCAGCGAGAACTGCTCGCTGAGCTTGCCCGAAGGGCCGTGCAGCGTAGGCGCGTTCGCTGTCGCGGTCGTCGAACCGGCGACCGTCACGGACGCCCCGCGCAGCAGCTCGGTCAGCTCCACCAGGTCCTCGCGGCTGGACCAGCGGCGCCGGGAGCGGATCTCCCGGGCGGCGCGCAAGGCGTCCGTGTACGCGTCGAAGTACGCCCACAGCAGCGTGATCGACGCCTCCGCGGCCGTCCAGCGCTCCTTGGTGGTCCCGGTGAGCTCGGCGCCTTCGAGGAGTCTGCGGCCCGCGTGGTCCTGCAGGGCGAGGAGTGAGGTCTCGATCGCCTCGTGCTCCGCGCCGAGCCGCGCCAGCGCACGGTCCACCTCGTCCCGGTCCATCACCGGCCCGGCGGGGTCCGTGACGCCCATCGATCACCTCTCGCTGCAGTCGTGTTCCGTCAGTTGTCCATCAGTCGATGATCGGTCACTTGTAGTGGGCTTCGGGAGGGGTCGCCGAGGCCGACTTCTTGCCGCCCTGGTCCATGGTGGGGTGCAGCCACTTCGCGTACGACGCCTGCCAGCCCTGGGGATCCGCGATGTAGTCCTCCAGGGTCCGGTTGACCTGGCGTACCAGATCCGTGGAGCTCTTCTTCATCGCCACGCCGTAGTACTCGTCGGTGAACACACCGCCCTTGAGCGCCACTGTCGGGTCCTGCGCGGCCTGGCTCGCGGCGAGCGCGCCGTCCGTCACCACCGCGTCGACCTCGCCGAGCTGCAACTTCACCAGGCAGTCGAGCTGGTTGGGGACGACGGTGCGGATGTCGGTGGAGGCGGGGATCTTGTGACCCTTGTCCGCGACCAGCTTCAAGAGGGCCGTGGAGGTCTGCGCCGAGCAGACCCGCTTTCCGGCGAGCGACTTGTCGTATCCGGTGATCGTCGAGTTCTTGAGCGCGAGGACCTGCTGGCCGGTCTTGAAGTAGGGCGCGGAGAACGCCACCTCATTGAGCCGGTCGCAGGTGATCGTCATGGTGCGCACCACCATGTCGACCTCGCCGTGCTGGATGGCGTCGATACGGCGGCTGGTGGGGATGGCCTTGAACGTGACCTTGTCCGCGTCGCCGAGGATGTCGTAGGCGATCCGGTGCGCGAGGTCGATGTCGAAGCCCTCCAGCTCGCCCTTGGCGTTGTTGGGGTCGAGGTAGCCCCAGCGGTAGCTGTTGGTGTCCACGCCGACGGTCAGCCGGCCGCGCTTCTTGATGGCGTCGACGTTCGAGGTGCTGCCGCCGCCGGACGGCGACAGGCTCTGGTCCTGCGGGTACTGGCCGTTCTTGCACTTCTCCTCGGTGGCGGCCTGGAGGGCGTGCGTGAGGCGCCCGCCGCCGCTGCCCGTGGTGCCGCCCGCCCCGCTCGCCCCGGTCCGGGGCAGCAGCAGGACGAAGGCCAGCGCGAGGGCGCACACGACCGCCATCGCGCCCACACCTCCCCAGCCCCGCAGACGGTGTGCCAGACGTGGTGCGTTCATCCTCCCGCCCCCTCTCACCGGTACTCCGACAGCCTGCGCCCGATGCCGAGGACCGCGCCCGAAGCGCCCAGCACCGCGAGGATCGCGGCGCCGTACGGCAGTCCGGTCAGCGCGTCCCGGCCGCCGGTCGCCGCCTGCTGGAACTCGGTCTGCTCATGGCCGAGGGCCTTCACCAGGGCCGCGTCGACGTTCTCGAAGCACACGCTGGTCGGGTCCGGGCCGACGCCGATGACCTTGTCGCGGGCCACCTGGTACTCGCCTGCGTCGCTCTTGTCCTGGGCGACGGTGTGCCGCTGCTTCCACACCTTCATGAAGCCGTTCGCCTCCGTCACCGGCTTCCTCCCCGCCGAGTCGTCGGCGAGGGAGCCGGCCTGGTCGAGCTTGGCGGCGAGGTCGGCGATCTGGGTGTCGTAGCCGACGGCGTAGGCGTCCTTCTGCTCCTCGCCGACCTTGGTGGTGTCGGCGCCGCGGCGGATCAGGGCGAGGTTCTCGTCGCTGCGGGCGGTCAGGGAGGCGATCCGGGCGTCGTGCAGGACGTTCAGCGAGCGGACGCCGTGGTCGTAGGAGTCGTTGAGGCCCACGCGCGCGACGGTGTGGCCGACCGTGATCCACAGCAGCACCACCACGGAGACCGCGGAGGCGGTGACCAGGCCGTGGTTGAGCACCCGGTTGGTGCGCAGGTAGTTGCGCCGCTGGGCCCAGACCAGGGCGGCCAGGGCGAGGACGCCCAGGCCGGCCGCCGCCCACGGGAAGGACTTGGCGTCCGCGTAGTCGGAGTTCAGCCGCTGGTTCTCACGCTCGTAGAGGCGCTCGGCCTTCGGCAGCATCTCCTGCTGCATCGTCTCGTTCGCCAGCCGCAGATAGGCGCCGCCCACCGGATAGCCCAGCCGGTTGTTGGCGCGGGCCGTCTCGACCAGGCCCTTGTACGTCGGCAGCAGCTTGTTCAGGTCGGCGATCGTCTTCGCCGACTCGGAGCCCGACTTGGAGTTGGCGGCGGCCGTGACCAGCTTGGCCGCGGCGTTGTCGATGTCCTTCTGGTACTGCTCCCGCATCGCGGGCTTCTCCTGCGGGCCCGCGAGATAGCCGCTGGCCGCCTGGGTGTTGGCGTCGGCCAGCGAGCTGTAGATGTCGGCGGCGGCCGAGCTGAGCGGCTGGCTGCTGTTGAGGACGTCGTCGGCGGCCGAGGCCCGGTCGGTCATCTGCCAGGCGGCGACCGCGCCGAAGCCGACGACGAGCAGGGCGAGCAGGGCACCGATGATGCGCAGCCGACCGGGCTCCGTGGTGGCGGCCGCGCGCAACTGGTCGACGCCCTCGGCGAAAGCGGTACGGCGCCCGGGTCCGGCCTCGGGAACAGCTGCGGGGCCCGGTGGTGTGGGGGGAGCGGGCGGGCCGGGCCGGTGCGGGACGGCGGGCACCGTGGGCACGCTCGAACCCGGTGGCGCCGCGCTGCTCTTCGGCGGGTGTGTCACTGTTGACCTCCCCCATGGTCATCCGTCGCCGCAAGTATCGCGCCCGGCACCGACATCCGCACCGGCCTTCGCTGGATCTTGATCCGATCGCAGCGCGGCGGCCGGTACGGAGCGCGGTGCCGTAGCCGGTATACCGGCACGACGCGACGCCCGCAGCACCCCCCTGCCCATGAATACGCCATGGGAATCCGTTCGGTTCCCGTGAGGTCACCCTTCGAAGTGGGCCCGCAGCCTCTCGTGCACCTCCGCCCCCGCGCCCACCCGGTCGAGCCCCAGCAGCGCCGCCCCCAGCACCGGGCTCGCCGTCACCACTCGCGCGACCGCCTTCGGTGCGCGCACGGCCAGCAACTCCCTTATACGGTCGTCGAGTTGGGGATGCCGGGCGGCCAGCACACCACCGCCGAGGAGGACCGGAGTCTCCTCCTCCAGCAGGTCGAGGCGGGTCAGCGCGACCGTCGCCATCGTCACCACCTCGTCCGCCAGCCGGTCCACGATCGCGCGGGCGACCGGGTCGCCGTCGGCCGCCGTTTCGAACAGCACCGGCGTCAACTCGTGCCGGCGGACCGGCTCCACCTCCTCCAGATGCAGCGCCTCGATCAGCGCGAGCATGGTGTCGTGGCCGAAGTGGGCCGGCAGGGTGCGGGCAAGGGCCGTACCCTCCCCGCGCCCGTCCTCCGCGCGCGCCGCGTGCCACAGCGCCTCCTCCGCCAGGCCCCAGCCGCCGCCCCAGTCACCGGAGATGCGGCCGAGCGCCGGGAAGCGGGCGGTGCGGCCGTCGGGGCGCATGCCGACGCAGTTGATGCCGGCACCGCACACCACGGCGACACCCCGGGGCTCGGTGATGCCCGCGCGCAGGATGGCGAAGGTGTCGTTGCGGACCTCGACACCCGCGCCCCACGCGCGCGCGTGCAGCGCGGCCGCCAACTGCTCCTCCTCCACGGGGAAGTCGGCGTTGGCGAGACAGGCCGAGACGTGCTCGGCCGAGTCCACGCCCGCGGCGGCGAAGGCCCTGTCCACGGCCTCGGCGAGCGCGTCCACCGCCGCCCGCACGCCCACCACCGGCGGCCGGAAGCCACCGCCGCGGGCCGTGGCGAGGACGGTGCCGTCGGCGGCCACGACCGCGACGTCGGTCTTGCTGTTGCCCGCGTCGACGGCGAGGACACGTGCGGTCATGCCCACGCGAGATGCTCCTGGTTGTGCGCGATCAGTCGGTCGGTGAGGGTCTCGGCGTACTCGTACTGGCCGATCAGCGGATGGGCCAGCAGCGCCCGGAACACCCGGTCCCGGCCGCCCCGCAGGGCCGCCTCCAGGGCCAGGTCCTCGTAGGCGGTGACGTTCGCCATCAGGCCCGCGTACAGCGGGTCCACGGCGGGCACCGGCAGCGGGGTCGCCCCCTTCGCACCCACCGCGGCCTGCACCTCGATCACCGCGTCGTCGGGCAGGAAGGGCAGCGTGCCGTGGTTGTAGGTGTTGACCACCTGGTACGGCGACCCTCCCCCGCCCAGCAGCGAGGCCGCGAGGTCGACGGCGGCCTCCGAGTAGTAGGCGCCGCCCCGCTTGCCGAGCAGCGCCGGCTTCTCGTCGAGCTCCGGGTCGCCGTACATCTTCAGCAACTCCCGCTCCATCTCCGCCACTTCGGCGGCCCGGGACGGCTTGGTGCGCAGCTCCCGTACGACCTCGTCGTGGGCGTAGAAGTACCGCAGGTAGTACGAGGGAACGACACCCAGCCGGTCGAGGATCTCGCGCGGCAGGCGCAGGTCGGCGGCGATCGCGTCACCGTGCTCGGCCAGCAGCTTGGGCAGTACGTTCTCGCCCTCGGGGCCGCCGAGGCGGGCGCCGGTCTCCCAGGTGAGGTGGTTGAGGCCGACGTGGTCCAGGTGGACGTCGGCGGGCGAGACGCCCAGCAGGTTCGCGAACTTGCGCTGGAAGCCGATCGCCACGTTGCACAGACCGACCGCCTTGTGGCCCGCCTGCAGCAGCGCGCGCGTGACGATGCCGACGGGGTTGGTGAAGTCGATGATCCAGGCGTCCGGGTTGGTACGGCGCACCCGTTCCGCGATGTCGAGCACCACCGGCACCGTGCGCAGCGCCTTGGCGAGCCCGCCCGCGCCGGTCGTCTCCTGGCCGACGCAGCCGCACTCCAGCGGCCAGGTCTCGTCCTGCTCGCGCGCCGCCTGCCCGCCGACGCGCAGCTGGAGCAGCACGGCGTCGGCGCCGTCCACGCCGGCGTCCAGGTCGTCCGTCGTCACGATCCGGCCCGGGTGCCCCTGCTTGGTGAAGATGCGCCGGGCGAGCCCGCCGACCAGCTCCAGGCGCTCGTGCGCCGGATCGACCAGCACCAGCTCCTCGACGGGCAGGGTGTCGCGCAGACGGGCGAAGCCGTCGATGAGTTCGGGGGTGTAGGTCGAGCCTCCGCCGACCACAGTCAGTTTCATGAACGGTTAACCCTTCACTCCGGTGAGCGTGACACCTTCGACGAACGCCTTCTGGGCGAAGAAGAACACGAGGATCACGGGGGCCATGACCAGCACGGTCGCGGCCATGGTGAGGTTCCAGTCGGTGTGGTGCGCGCCCTTGAACGACTCCAGGCCGTAACTCAGGGTCCAGGCGCCGGGGTTCTCCGACGCGTAGATCTGCGGGCCGAAGTAGTCGTTCCAGGCGTAGAAGAACTGGAACAGGCCCACGGCCGCGATGCCCGGCTTGGCCATCGGCAGGACGACCTTCAGAAGCGTGCGCAGCTCACCGCAGCCGTCCACCTTCGCCGCGTCGATGTACTCGTTCGGGATGGTCAGCAGGAACTGGCGCAGCAGGAAGATGGAGAACGCGTCCCCGAACGCCATCGGGATGATCAGCGGCCACAGCGTGCCCGACAGGTCCAGCTGCTTCGCCCAGAACAGGTACATCGGGATGATGATCACCTGTGGCGGCAGCATCATCATCGAGATGACCAGCATCAGGGAGAGATTGCGGCCCGGGAAGCGGAACTTGGCGAGCGCGTACGCCACCGGGATCGACGACACGACCGTAAGGACTGTTCCCAGTCCCGCGTAGATCAGCGTGTTCTTCCACCAGGTCAGGAAGCCCGGGGTGTCGAAGACCTTCTTGTAGTTGCCCCATTCCCAGGTGTGCGGGATCAGGTCGCGGCTGAGCGCCTGGCTGTCGCTCATCAGCGAGGTCAGGAACACGAACACGAAGGGCAGGACGAAGAAGAGCGCTGCCGCGACGCCGAGGGAGTGGATCGCGACCCACTCCAGGAGCGACTTGCGGCGTGCCGTGCGCTCGGCGGGGGAGACCGGTGCCTTCAACTGCACGGGCTTGTCCAGGACTTGGGCCATGGTCAGTCACCTGCCAGGTTGAGGCCGCCCCGGCGCCGCATCAGGAACGCGGTGAACACCATGGACAGGACGAAGAGGACGAGGGCGACGACACACGCCGAGCCGTAGTCGAAGCGCTGGAAGCCGAGGTTGTAGACGAGCTGCGGAAGCGTCAGCGTCGACTTCTCCGGGTAGCCGGGCTCGAACTGGGTGCCGGCGCCCTGGATCACGCCCGAGGCGACCTTCCCCGCGATGAGCGGCTGTGTGTAGTACTGCATCGTCTGGATCACGCCGGTCACGACCGCGAACATCACGATCGGCGAAATGTTGGGAAGGGTTACGAACCGGAACCGCTGCCAGGCCGAGGCGCCGTCCAGCTCGGCCGCCTCGTACTGCTCCTGGGGCACGTCGAGCAGCGCGGCCATGAAGATGACCATCAGGTCGCCGATGCCCCACAGGGCGAGCAGGGTGAGGGCCGGCTTGGACCAGGTGGGGTCGTTGAACCAGCCCGGGGCCGGGATGCCCACCTTCTCCAGGATCGAGTTGACCGGTCCCGTACCGGGGTTGAGCAGGAAGGCGAAGGCCATCGTCGCGGCCACCGGCGGGGCGAGGTAGGGCAGGTAGAACAGGGTGCGGAACACTCCCGTACCGGTCTTGATCTTGGTGATCAGGAGGCCGACGCCGAGCCCGAAGACGACCCTCAGGCTCACCATGACCAGCACCAGCCACAGGGTGTTGCGCAGGGCGGGCCAGAAGTAGGGGTAGTGCTCGAAGACGTAGGTCCAGTTCTTCGTCCCGCTCCACGTCGGCGGCTTGAAGCCGTCGTAGTGCATGAAGGAGAAGTAGACCGTCGAGATCAGCGGGTACGCGAAGAAGACCGCGAAGCCGATCAGCCAGGGCGACATGAAGGCGAGAGTGCGAAGCGCCGATTTACGGCGCTTCGACGCCAGCGTGATGGTGCTCATCGGCGGACTACTTCGCCTGCTCGATGTCCGTGTCGATCTGCGCGGCCGTCTTCTTCAGGCCCGCCTTGAGGTCGGTGACCTTGCCGCTCTCGTAGTCGTAGCCGAAGTTCTGGATGGTCGCGAGGTACACACCGCCGTTGATGGAGGCGGGGGAGGTGGTGGAGTTCGGGTCCGCGGCGATGTCCAGGAAGGTCTTGAAGCGCGGGTCGTACTTCAGCTTCGGGGACTTCAGCGCGGCCAGCGTGGACGGCACGTTGTGGATGGCGTTGGAGAAGCCGACCACCGCGTCCGTGTCCGTGGTGATGTACTTGACGAACTCCCAGGCCGCGTTCTGCTTCTTGCTGTTGGCGGCGATGCCCGCGATGGTGCCGGTGATGTAGCCCTTGCCGTACTGGCTGACCTGGTCGTCGGGGACGGGCAGCGGGGCGACGCCGATCTCGAACTTCGGATTGGCCGCGAGCGCCATGCCCAGGCGCCACTCGCCGTCCAGCTGCATGGCGACCTGACCGGTGTGGAAGGGGTGCTTGGCGCCCCACTCGTCGCCGAGGGTGGAGCGGTAGGTCTCCAGCTTCTTGTAGCCGCCGAGCTCGTCGACGAGCTTCTTCTGCAGCTCGAAGCCCGCGGTGAACGCCGGGTCGGTGGCGAGTTCCGACTTGCCGGCCTTGTCGAAGTACGTCGGCGAGAACTGCGCGAAGTAGTGCTCGGTCGTCGTCTCCCAGCCGTGGTAGTTCGGCATGAACCCGAGCTGCTTGTACGTGTCGCCCTGGGTGATCGTCAGCTTCTTCGCGTCCGCCTCGAACTCCGACCAGGTCTTCGGCGGGCTCTTGATGCCGGCCTTCGCGAACGCCGTCTTGTTGTAGTAGAGCCCGTACGCGTCACCGAGCAGCGGCACCGAGCAGCGGTCGCCGTCGAACTGGGTGTACTCGTTCATCGCCTTCGGGAACGTCGTCTCCGGGTCGATGCCGTCCTTCTTGAAGAAGGGGTTGAGGTCGACCAGGGCGCCCGACGAGCAGAACTTGCCGACGTTGTTGGTGGTGAAGGAGGAGATGACGTCCGGGGCCTTGTCGCCGCCGGTGCGCAGCGCCTGGTTGATCTTGTCGTCGGTCATGTTGGCGACGACGTTCACGTGGATGTTGGGGTGGGCCTTCTCGAAACCGGCGACCAGGTCGTTGACCGCCTTGGTCTCCGAGGCCGCGCTCCAGGCGTGCCAGAAGTTGATCGTCACGTCCTTGGACGCGTCGTCGGAGGCACCGGAGGAGGACTGGCCGGTACAGGCGGTGGCGAGCAGGGCGAGAGAGGCGGAGGCGGCGAGAGCGACGGCCGCTCGCCGGGACACTCCGGGCGCGACTTTCCAGGACTTTTCGGGCATGACAAGGTCTCCCAGGTACACGGCAGGGGATGGCGAGGGAAGCAGGCGGGGGGTGGGGCTGTGGAGTGGGGCTGTGCGGGTGTGACTGAGGGGTGGGGCTGTACGGGTGGAGCTTTGGGGTGCGGGACGCGGTGGTTGCGGTGGTTCGGCGGTTACGGAGGTCTCAGCGCGAGGTGTCGAAGACCTCGTCGCGGGTGGCCGCGAGGGCGCTCTCCAACGCGCCGCGCAGCACGGGGTGTTCACGGACGTCACCGACGACGAGCCGGGGCCGGGCGGCGGCCAGCTCCTCCAGTTCGGCCTGGACGAGGGCGCGCAGCAGCTCGCCGCCGGCCGTCAGGGAGGCGCCGCTGAGGACGACGAGTTCGGGGTCGAGGACGGAGACGAGGGCGGCGAGACCGGTCGCGAGCCGGGTCGCGTACAGCTCCAGCAGCTTGCGGCCCAGGACGGTGTCCTCGGCGGCGGCCCGCGCCACGAGGGCGGCGGCGACCTCGGCGTACGGGCCGGAGGGGATGTTCCCGATGCCGAGTTCACGGGCGAGGTGCGGGACGGCCTGGGAGCCGGCCAGCTCCTGGTAGCCGCCACTGTTGGCTTTGGTCACCTGCCGCACGAGCGGCGCGCCGGGAACAGGCAGGAAACCTACCTCTCCCGCGCCGCCGGTCCAGCCGCGGTGCAGCCGGCCACCGAGGACCAGGGCGGCACCGAGGCCGCCCTCGTTCCACAGCAGCACGAAGTCCTCGTGGCCGCGGGCCGCGCCGAGCCGTTGTTCGGCGACGGCGGCGAGGTTGACGTCGTTCTCGTACTCCACCGGCATCGGCAGCGCGGCGGCGAGTTCGTCGAGCAGGGCCGGGGTGTGCCAGCCCGGGAGGTGGGAGGCGTAGCGCAGCCGGCCGGTGTTGGGGTCGAAGGCGCCGGGGGTGCCGATGACGATCCGGTGGACGTCGTCCCGGGCGAGGCCCGCGGCCTTCACGGCGCCGTCGAGGGCGTCGGTGACCTGGCGGACGACGGGCTGGGTGGGCCGCCTTCCGGGGGTCTGGAGCTCGAACGACCCCACCGTGCGGCCGGTGACGTCGGCGACGGCGGCGAGGATCCGCTCCGGGGTGACGTCGAGCCCGGCGGCGTACGCGGCCTTCGGGTTGACCTCGTACAGCTGGGCGTTGGGGCCGGGCCGTCCCTCGGTGGTACCGGTGGCGAGCACGAGCCCGGCGGCCTCCAGGCGGGCCAGGAGCTGGGAGGCGGTCGGCTTGGAGAGGCCGGTGAGCTTGCCGATCCGCGTGCGGGACAGCGGCCCGTGCTCCAGGAGGAGGTCCAGGGCGGCGCGGTCGTTCATGGCGCGCAGGACGCGCGGGGTGCCCGGCGTACCGGCGGTTCCTGCCATGTGGGTCGACACCTGCCTTTCGACTGCCCAGCTTCTCAGTGACCAGGGACGCCAGTCCATCCGGCGATCACCGGTCGATCACTGTTAGGAAAGTTTCCTATTGGCTGGAAAGGAACGTAAGCCCGGGGCGAAGCGGGCGTCAATAGAAACCGCCCCCGAGGCAACAGACTCGTTACCTCGGGGGCGGCGGGGGCCGGGCTGTCAGTAAGGCTGACTAACCCTCGAACTTCGGGGGGTCGACCTCGACGTAGTCACCGGCGGAGGTCTTCGCGCCGGTGGTGGAGGTGCCGGCGAACTTGTACCGGTAGTACCCGTCCTTGGAAGCCTTGACGGTGGTGGACAGCGCACCGCCGGTACCGGACGTGACGGTCTTGACGGTGGTGTAGGTGTCACTGTTCCGCGCCCGGAACTGCAGCAGCACGGACTGCCCCTTGTAGCCCGTGTACTTGATGTTCTCCCAGTCGGCGCGGGTGAGCTTGCCCTTGACGGTGAGGGTCTTGCCCTGGACGGCCGGCTCCGGGGTGGCGTTGGTGGTGAGCTTGGCGGCGCGCTTGATCTGGGCGGTGCCGAGGGGGCCCCACAGGTCGTAGCCGTAGTCGAAGCTGATGTGGCCGTCGGAGTCGTCGCTGTCCTGGTCGACGTGGGCGTAGAAGCCGGCGGCCTTCCAGGTGGTGGCGTCGGCGGCCTCGTACAGGCTGTCCTGGGGGTCGATGACCAGCGTCTCGGTGCAGGCTTCGGTGACCGTGGTGTCGGTCGTGGCGGTGGTGGTGCAGGTGGGCGCGGCGTCGGGGTCGATGCCGTTGCTCATGTTCTTGAGCGTGCCGCGGTAGATCGTGACGCCGGCGAAGTTCGTCTTGTAGTCGACGGTGAAGTCGGCGGGCCGGGTCCATGTGTACGTCACCGGGACCTTCACGGTGGCGGTCGTGCCGACGACGATCGCCTTGCCCTTGTTCACGACCACGTCGGAGAAGGTCAGGTCAGGGCTGGCGGCGGCCGACGCGACGGGCGCGGCCAGGCCGGTGAGAGCCAGGGCGCCGGACAGGGCGGCGCCTATGGCGAGCTTTCTCATGCGTTTCCCCACATTCGAAACGGGCCCCTGGGCGTATGCGCTCCAGAACAAGGGCCCGCTGTGAGGGTGACCCTAGGTGGTGGGGAGGGGTGGCCGGAATGCGATCATCCTGTGAAAACGATGAAGGTTCGGACACGGGTGGGGTGGATGAGCAGGGCGGTACGGGGTGCGGCGCTGGCTTTGCTGATCTGCGCGACGGTGGGGGCGTGCGACGTGGGTGATCGCGGCGAGACCCGGACGGTGAAGTCGCCTCCCGCGACGGCGGCTTCGTGCGCCGAGGGCGCCATCCACTGGGGCGGCTCCACGCGGGAGTGGCAACTGGTGGCGGTGTCCCCGGTCGTGAAGGTGAGCAAATCGGACGGCTGGGTGACGTACCCCCTCATCCCCGTACGGACCTTCGAGCCCCGGGTCGAGGTGAGCGAGCCGAGCGTGTCCGCGCGGCGGGTATACGCGGCGCTGGCCGAGCGGGTCGACATGGACGCGTCGGTGTTGGCGAAGCCGGACGAGGTGATGGCCGATCGGCTGAAGAAGGGGGTGAGAGCGGACAGCGACGGCGGGGGCCGTTTCGTCGAGGCGGCGGCGGTCCAGGTCCTCCGGTCGAGCTTCACGGTCGCCTGCCCTGGCACAGCGACTCCGGTCTACGGCAGCGTGACGGCCTGGTACGGCACCGGCAGCGGCTCGCTCCAGTGCGGGGTGAGCCCCGGCAGGGCCGCCTGGATGAAGGAGGCCTACGAACTGACCTGCGGCCAGGCCTGACCGCGCTTCAGCCCTCCAGGAACGGTGCGGTGTCCAGGGTCGGGTAGGGCGCGGGGAGGGGGAGAGGTGCGCCGAGGTCGACCTTGGTGTCGGTGTCGTAATAGGCCTCGGTGGGGTCCTCGCCAGGGAGGACCGGGTCCGTGTAGCAGTGGGCCGTCTTGGAGTGGCGGTCGATGAGGACGTAGACGGGGATGCCGGCGGCGGCGTAGGTGCGGAATTTGGGGCCGGTGTCCGTTTCGTGGTTGGTGGAGGTGACTTCGCCGACGAGGGCGAGCAGGTCGATGGGGTACCAGCCTCGGTGTGTCGCGCGGTAGGACTCGTCGAGTTCGGTGGGCTCGCGGCGGCACACATAGAAATCTGGAACGACCAATGCCCACGTGCGTCCGTCCGGATGGGCGACACGGAAGCCGTCATTCACACCGGCCAATTCCAGCCCGGCGAGGTGCAACTGGACGATCAGCTTTACGGCGCCAGCGTTGTGTCGGTGTTCCGGCTGAGGTGGCAAGATGCCCGTCCCCTCGATGTACTCCGCTCGAATCGGCATCGGTGATGCCGCCTTCTCGAACGCGCTCAACAGTTCGATGGGGTCCACCTGCGTCATCACCGGCTCCATGATCGGTTCGGCGCTCATCGCTGGTTCTCCTTCACGCTGATTCCAGGCTAAGCCCGTGTGGGGTGCCCCGGCAGAACGATGGGGCACCCGGCGCGCTCGCGACGCCGGAATGCCCCTCCCGTTCACTCGAACGAGTGTGCTGAACCGTTCCGCTACTTACCGGGGGTCGACGCGCGGGGCTGCACTATCGGGGCCGCCGCCGCCGACTGCGGCGAGTCCGGGTTGGAGTGGGCCGACGGGGACGCGATCGTGGCCGTGGGGTCGGTGGGCTCCTCCTCGTCGAGGGGGGCCGTCGCGCCGCCCACGATGCGGATGTTCGCCTCGTCGAAGGCTCGCTTGACGCGCCAGCGGAGTTCGCGTTCCACCGTGAGGGACTTGCCCGGCATCGTCTTGGCCGAGATCCGGACCACCATCGAGTCCAGCAGGACGCTGTCCAGGCCCAGGACCTCGATCGGGCTCCACAGGAGCTCGTTCCAGGGTTCCTCCGCGCTCATCTTCTCCGCCACCTCGTCCAGCGTGGCCTTGACCCTGTCCAGGTCCTCGTTCGCCTTCACCGTGACGTCGACGCCGGCCGTCGCCCAGCCCTGGGAGAGGTTGCCGATGCGCTTGACCTCGCCGTTGCGGACGTACCAGATCTCACCGTTGTCGCCGCGCAGCTTCGTCACGCGCAGGCCCACCTCGATGACCTCGCCGGAGGCGACCCCCGCGTCGATCGTGTCGCCGACGCCGTACTGGTCCTCCAGGATCATGAAGACGCCGGAGAGGAAGTCCGTCACGAGGTTGCGCGCGCCGAAACCGATCGCGACGCCCGCGACACCGGCGGAGGCCAGCAGCGGGGCCAGGTTGATCTCGAAGGCGGAAAGGATCATCAGGGCCGCCGTGCCCAGGATCACGAAGGACGCCACCGAGCGCAGCACCGAGCCGATCGCCTGCGAGCGCTGGCGGCGGCGCTCGTTGTTGACCAGCAGACCGCCCAGCGTGGTGCCGTCGACCGCCTCGACCGTGCGGGTCATCCGGTCTATCAGCTTGGTGATCGCCCGCTGCACGACCGCTCTGAGCACCCCGGCGATCACCAGGATCAGCAGCACCCGCAGCCCGATCGCCAGCCAGGTCGACCAGTTCTGCTCGACCCAGCTCGCGGCGTTGGTCGCGCTCTCCTGGGCGTCTTGGAGCGACGGGACCGTCGGCGTCGACTCCGAGGGGGACGGAGACGGCGACGGCGACGAACCGGCGGCCAGTAGGACGGCGGGCAAGGACACGGCAGGTACCTCCAGGTGCAGCGGTCCGCCGTCCGGGATGCCGAGATGGTCCGACTCGGTCAGGTCACGAAAAGGTCACCGGACGGGCAGGTCCACCACACTATCGGGGCACGGTGTGCGAATCCTTGCCATCTTCTGAGGAGAGCCCGTGCGCACCCTGCGATGAGCAGGAGGGATAAACCGAAGCCCCTCCGGGGGATGAATCAGATGTGGTCGAAAACACTCCCAGCCCGTTACCGGGACATGGTGGCGCTTCCACCAGGCAAGAGGGGAGACTGGCCACAGATCGTCCCGGCGCGAGCCACGCGCCGCCGACGCCCAAGGAGGCATCCGTGCCGCATGTCCTGGTCCTCAACGCGTCGTACGAGCCACTCGGCGTCGTACCGCTCCGCCGCGCGCTCGTCCTCGTCCTGGAGAACAAGGCTGTCTCCCTGGAGGAATCGGGCGCCTTCATGCACAGCGCAACCGTCACAGTCCCCGCACCAAGCGTGGTCCGGCTCAAGCGATTCGTCCGGGTTCCCTATCGGGGGCCCGTTCCTCTTACCCGGCGGGCGCTCTTCGCGCGCGACGGGGGCCGGTGCATGTACTGCGGTGGCGTCGCAACCAGCGTCGACCATGTCATTCCGCGCAGCCGCGGGGGCAAGCACGTCTGGGACAACGTGGTGGCCTCGTGCCGCCGCTGCAACCACGTGAAGGCCGACCGACATCTGTTCGAGATCGGCTGGCGGCTGCGCCACAAACCCGCTCCACCCTCCGGCCTGGCCTGGCGCATCATCGGCACCGGCCATAGGGACCCGCGCTGGCTGCCGTACCTGCAGCCGTACGGCGCGGAGGACGCCATGGCCCGGATCGACGGCATTTCCGCCTGACGATCCGGGCCTTCGCACACCCCGGGGGACGGGGCCTGCGGTCGTACGGCGTCCGGCTCCGGGAGCCCCCCGTGCTCCCGGAGCCGGACCGTCATGCGTAGCGCAGTTCCGCCGGGCGGACCGAGCGGCGCAGCAGCGGGAGCGAGGTGGCCGCCGCCAGCAGACAGGCCGCGTAGACGGCCAGCGGGACCAGGAGCGCGGCGAAGGGCACCGGCACTGACATGTGCTCCGAGGTGGCCGAGCCGTACCAGACGCCGATCGTCAGACCGCCCATGCCCGCCACCGCGACCGCGGGCGCCAGCGGCAGCGCGGTCTCCAGCAGCATCGCCCGGGCCAGTACGCCGTGCGGCACCCCGGCGGCGGCCTGCGCGGCCAGGCCCCGGCGCCGGGTGGCCAGCGACTCGGCGGTGCCGACCGCGAGCGCGGTCAGGACCAGGGCGAGGGCGACGAGGACGGCGGCGCCGGTCAGGTCGAGGCCGCTCGTGTAGTAGGAGAGGCCCATCGCCAGCGAGCCCTCGCGGCTCGACCTGCGCAGGTCCGCGAGCAGCACCTGCCGTACCCCCACGAAGCCCGAGGCGACGACCGTCACCAGCAGCACCGCCGCGTGCGTACGGGCCAGCGCCCACGGGTCGTCGCGCAGCCGTTCCGTGGCGATCAGCAGCTCGGGGCGCCTGGCGCGGGCGGCGAAGCCCTCGCCCAGCTGCCGGGCCGAGGCGCCGGCCAGCCACACCGACACCGCGCCGGCCAGCAGGCACAGGGCGAGGACCGTGATCGGGCCGAGCGCGAAGTCGAAGGGGCTGCCGAAGACGGGGGTCGTCGCGAGATACAGGGCCAGCAGCGCGAGCAGCCCGGTCGCCACCCGGAAGAGCCGGCCCGGACCCGCCGCCGGCCGCACCCGTCGTATCCAGCCCAGCGGCGAGGCCACCACCCGGCGCAGCGCCACCGCGCTGACGACCGCGCCAAGGACCGGCACCAGTACACCCACGAGAGCCATGCCCGCCCACGCCAGCGGGTCGGGGTGCTGCCAGAGCGCGAGCAGGGCCGGTACGGAGACCACCGTGGCCGCCCCCGAACCCGCCAGGCACGCAAGCCCCGACTCCAGCGCCGCGATCCGCCGCACCTGCCCCGGCGTCGCCCCCGCGAGCCGCAGCCCGGCCATCCGCCGGTCCCGGTGCACCGCGCCGATCCGTGCGCACTGCCCGAGGAACCCGGCCACCGGAATGAACAGCAGCGTCAGCGCCACGATCACCCCGGCACGCGTCCCTGGCTCGTCGAGCAGCCCGGAACCGACGGTGACATGGTGGTACCCCTCCAGCGGCAGCAGTGTGGCCACGACCAGCCCCAGCCCCGTCGCCAGCGCCGCCCCCACCGCGGTCAGCAGCACCCGCCACCACTCCCGCCGGTCGGAGCCGCGCGTGAGCAGCCAGGCCAGCCGCAGATCGGCCCGCGTGCCGCGGACCGCCGCCCGCAGGGACTTCCGGTACGTCTTGTACGTCGTCCTGGTGGTGAGCGTCATGCCGCCGTCACCCCCTGCGGCACCACGGTCCCGTCGCTGAGCCGCACCTCCCGGTCCGCGTACGCCGCCACCTGCGCGTCGTGGGTGATCAGCAGCACCGCCGTGCCCTGCTCGCGGGCCGTGTGCGCGAGAGCCGTCATGACCTGCTCGCCGGCGAGGGAGTCCAGGGCGCCCGTCGGCTCGTCCGCGAAGACGATCCTCGGGCCGGTGACCAGGGCCCGCGCCAGTGCCGTGCGCTGGGCCTGGCCGCCGCTCATCTCGCCGGGCCGCAGCGCCTCCTGCCCCCGTACACCGAACCGTTCCAGCCACTCGCCGGCCCGGGCCTGGGCGTCGGTGCGGGAGGTGCCCGCGAGCATCAGCGGCAGGGCGACGTTGTCGAGCGCGGTCAGCTCGGGGATCAGCTGCCCGAACTGGAACACCACCCCGAACTCGGTCCGCCGCAGCTCGCTCAGCCGCTTCTCCGGCAGCGCGTCGAGGCGCTCGCCGGCGTAGCTCACCGAGCCCGCGTCCGGCCGGACGATCCCGGCGAGGCAGTGCAGCAGCGTCGACTTCCCGCTGCCGCTCGCGCCGGTCACGGCGAGGATCTCGCCCGCCGCCAGCTCCACGGAGGCGCCGCGCAGCGCCTCGGTCCTGCCGTGCGCCTTGGTGAGGTCACGGGCCGCAAGAAGCGGCACCGTGCTGTCCCCGTTGCTCATGCTGCGTCGACCTCCGCGGTCAGGGTGGTGAGCCGGGCCGCCGTGGTGGTCATCCAACGGAGGTCGGCGTCGAGATGGTTGAGGGCGTAGTCCGCCGAGAGCACGGTGGCCAGATCGGCGCCCTTGGCGGTCTTGACCGCCGTGAGCTCGCGCATCCGCTCCATGTGCGCGGCGCGCTGGGCGGCCAGATAGGCGGCCGGGTCGCCGCCGGACAGGATCGAGACGACGACCTTGGCGAAGATCTCGTTCGTCACGAACGGCGCCGGCGGGGCGATCTCCCCGGCCCAGCGCGCCAGTTCGCGCGAGCCGTCCTCGGTCGAGCGGTACGTCGTGCGCTCCGGGCCGCCGTCCGAGTCGGTGCCCTCGACCAGCGCGAGACCGTCCCGGACCAGGCGCTGCAGGGTCGTGTAGACCTGCCCGTAGGCCAGCGGACGGGCCTGCGGGAACCGTTCGTCGTGCCGCCGCTTCAGGTCGTAGCCATGGCTCGGCCCCGAGGCGAGCAGCCCCAGCAGGATGTGGCGGGTGCTCATGCGGAGCATTATGCACTGGCTACATGTACTGAGTGAATAGTGGACTGGGGGACCCTACGAGGTCGGAAGGTGGCGCAGAATGTGACGAGAGGCACGTAGTCCCATTCGGTACGTCTGCCTCCGCGCCCGCTGGGTAGGGCTGCGGTAACCCTCAAGGTCGCCGTACTCACGAAGGAGGCCCCTCGTGGCCGCACCGGCACACCCCCTCTCCAAACGCGAGGCGCAGTTGCCGCCCCTCGAACCCGAGCCGCACTTCTGTGTCTTCAGCTCCGAGGGCGCCTGCGCCGAGATCCCCCTGACCAGTGAGCCGCCGCTGCCCGACGCGGAGCCCCTCACCAGTGAGCCGCCGCTCGCCGACGCGGCCCCGCTCACCAGCGAGTCGGCGGCCCCCGAGCCGGACCCGTCGGTGCCGTAGATGATGGCGCAGGGGCCGGCCGGACCGCCCTCCGAGGAACTGACCCGCCTCGCCGAGCTGCACGGCGTCGCCACCTCCTACAGCCCCTCCCCGGACCGCACGGTCGCGGCCTCGGCCACCGCCGTCACCCTCGCGCTGGCCGCCCTCGGCGTCGACGCGGGCACCGCGGAGAAGGCCCGCGCCGCGCTCGCCGCCCGCGAGCGCGAGTCGGCCGAGCGGCTGCTGCCGCCGACCGTGGTGCTCTGGAGCGGCGACACGTCCCCCGCCCTCGACGCCCTCCCGGCCGGCACCCGCCTGCACATCGAGACCGAGCAGGGCGAGTCACGCGCGTCCGCCGAGCAACTCCCGCCCGGCGTCCACCGGTTGACGGCCGCCGCCCCCGACGGCCGTACCGCCGCCGCCCACCTGGTCGTCGCCCCCGCCCGGCTGCCCACGCCCACAGCACGCTCGTACGGACTCCTCGTCCAGCTCTACTCCCTCCTGTCCCAACGCTCCTGGGGCATGGGCGACTTGGGCGACCTGGGCGAACTCGCCGCCTGGGCCGGGCGCGACCTCGGCGCCGGCTTCGTCCAGGTCAACCCGCTGCACGCGGCCGTCCCCGGCGCCCCCACCGACCCGTCCCCCTACCGCCCCTCCTCCCGCCGCTTCCCCGACCCCGTGCACCTGCGCGTCGAGGACGTGCCCGAGTACGCGTACGTCAGGGAGCCGGAGAAGGTGCGGGCCCTGCTCGAACGCGCCGACCGGCTGCGCGAATCGGTCCTGGACAAGGGCGCGTTGATCGACCGGGACGCGGTGTGGGAGCTCAAGCGGGAGGCGCTGGAGCTGATCCGCGAGGTGCCGCTCGGACCCGGGCGGCGCGCCGCCTACGTCGACTTCCTCGCCCGGGAGGGCGAGGCGCTGGAGGACCACGCGACCTGGTACGCGCTCGCGGAGGTCCACGGCTCCGACTGGAGCCGGTGGCCGGAGGGTCTCCGGGACCCCCGCTCGGCCGAAACCGCCCGTGCGCGCGGCGAGTTGA
The DNA here is from genome assembly GCF_040643775.1 of Streptomyces sp. NPDC047081. Taxonomy (NCBI): domain Bacteria; kingdom Bacillati; phylum Actinomycetota; class Actinomycetes; order Kitasatosporales; family Streptomycetaceae; genus Streptomyces; species Streptomyces sp. NPDC047081. The sequence goes on from NZ_JBEYUY010000009.1 coordinate 71,219, forward strand.
TGGACCGGGTCGACTTCCACTGCCGGCTCGCCTGGCTCACGGACGCCCAACTCGCCGACGCCCAGCGGGTCGCCCGCGAGGCCGGGATGCCGGTCGGGATCGTGCACGACCTCGCGGTCGGCGTGCATCCGGAGGGCGCCGACGCCTGGGCGCAGCAGGAGTACTTCGCCGCCGGGATGTCGGTGGGCGCCCCGCCGGACGCCTTCAACGCACGCGGCCAGGACTGGGGCCTGCCACCGTGGCGCCCCGACCGCCTGGCCGCCTCGGGCTACGAGCCGTACTGCCGACTCCTGCGCGCCCTGTTCCGGTACGCCGGCGCCCTGCGCATCGACCACGTCATGGGCCTGTTCCGGCTCTGGTGGGTGCCACAGGGGCATCCGCCCACCGAGGGTACGTACGTCCGTTACGACGCCGAGGCCATGCTCGCCATCCTTGTGCTGGAGGCCGCGCGCGCCGGGACGGTCGTCATCGGCGAGGACCTCGGCACGGTGGAGCCCGGCGTACGGGAGAAGCTGCGCGAGCGCGGGGTGCTCGGCACCTCCGTGCTGTGGTTCGAACGCGACTGGGAGGGCGACGGCCGCCCGCTGCCGCCGGAGTCCTGGCGTGCCGACTGCCTCGCCACCGCCACCACCCACGACCTGCCGTCCACCGCGGCCCGCCTCACCGGCGAACACGTCGAACTCCGCGACCGGCTGGGCCTGTTGACCCGTCCGCTGGAGGAGGAGCGGGCGGAGGCGGCGGCGGACACGGGGGAGTGGCTGGCCCTGCTCGCCCGCCTCGGCCTGCTGCACGGCACGGGCGGCGGGCACGGCACCTCGACGGAGGAGGCCGAGATCCAGGCGGTCCACCGCTTCCTGCTCGGGACCCCGTCCCGGCTGCTCGGCATCTGGCTCCCGGACACGGTGGGCGACCGCCGCCCGCAGAACCTCCCCGGCACCTGGGACCAGTACCCGAACTGGCGGCTGCCCATCGCGGACGCGGAGGGGAGACCGGTGACGCTGGAGGAGCTCGCGGGGTCGCCACGGCTGCACGCGCTGGTGGAGGTGCTGCGGCGGTCGGCGACATAGCGGGGCGGGGACGTAGCCGGGCGGAGCCGCGGCAGCCGATGGCTGTGCGGGGCACCCTCTTACGCACCCCCGGACGAGCGGCCCGAACCGGCGTTGGATACTTTGGCCCCGTGGACAAGAAGAACGCCCTGCGCGCCGGCGCCCTGGCCGCCGGTACGACGCTGATGATGCTGCTCATGACGTCCCCCGCGCTCGCCCTCACCCGCGACGACGGCGACGACCCCGGCAAGGGCCTCAGCGTCGTCGAGACGCTCGGCCTCTACGTCGTGATCCCGCTCGCGCTGTTCGGCGTCATCGCCGGCCTCGTGCTGGTCCTGGACAGGTCGAAGGACCGCCAGCCGAAGGCCAAGGCGAAGGCCTGACCTCACCTTTTCCCGAGGGCGCCGACCCCGCCGTACGTACCGGTTCTCGTGTACGTCGGTGAGGTGGGCGCCCTCGGCGTGCTTCAGGGGCTCGGCGCCGTCAGGTACCGCTGGATCGTGGGGCCCAGCCACGCCACGATCTCGCCCCGCCCCAGCGCCCGGACCGGCTGCAGCTGCAGCACGTAACGGGTCAGCGCCAGCCCCAGTATCTGCGTCGCCGCGAGCGCGGCCCGCGTCGGTACCTGCTCCGGGTCCGGGCACACCTGCCGTGTCACCGGCAGCAACTGGTCCCGGAAGACCCGCTGCATCCGCTCCGCCCCCGCCCGGCTGGTCGCGCCGACCCGGAGCAGCGCGGTGAGCTCGTCGTTGTGCTCCCACACGTCGAGGAAGTGGGAGACGAGCGCCCGGCCGACCTCGTCGCGGGGGAGTGAGGCCAGATCGGGAAGTTTCAGCTCGACGGTGACGGCCGCCGCGAACAGGCCCTCCTTGTTGCCGTAGTAGCGCATGACCATGGACGGGTCGATGTTCGCGTCCTTGGCGATGGCGCGGATGGTGGCCCGCTCGTACCCGTCGGCCGCGAAGCGCTCGCGGGCCGCGGCCAGGATGGCGTTGCGGGTGGTGTCGGAGCGGCGGCGGGGGCCGCCGGAGCTGGATCGGTCGGTGCTGCTGCTGTCGCTGTTGCCGTTGTTGTGGCTGCTGTCGCTCCCGTTCATGCCAACGAGCGTAGGCCAACACACGTTTGCCAACAAGTGGTTGCCAACAAACGTTTGCCAACAGGTGTTGACTCTGCCGCCATGGCGGCGCTAACGTCGTCAACAAGCGTTGGCAAACACTTGTTGGCCAACGGTCGTCGGCATCAGGAGGAGGCCCCCGCATGAACGCCGCCCCGACCCCCGCCCCCGCTCCCGCCCCCGTGATCGTCGTCGGCGCCGGCCCCGCCGGTCTCCTGCTCGCGGGTGACCTCGCCACCGCCGGCGTCCCCGTCACCCTCCTCGAAAAGCGCCCCCACAAGATCAGCAACCTCTCCCGCGCCTTCGTCCTGCACGCCCGCACCCTCGAACAGCTCGACGCCCGCGGCCTCGCCGACGGACTCGAAGCCGTCGGCCGCCCCCTCGACCGCCTCCGCCTCTTCACCCGCCTGGAGGTCGACCTCACCACCCTCCCCTCCCGCTTCAACCACCTCCTGGTCATCCCGCAGTACGAGGTGGAGCAGGCCCTGGAGCGGCGGGCCGTCGAGGCGGGGGTGGACTTCCGGTACGAGGCCGAGCTGACCGGACTGGCCCAGGACGCGGACGGCGTCACGGTCGAGGTCAGCGGCCCCGGCGGCGCGGCGGAGAGCCTGCGCGCGGAGTACGTGGTCGGCACCGACGGCCTGCGCAGCGCCGTACGCACGGCCATCGGTCTGCCGTTCCCCGGCCGGTCGGTGATCCGTTCCGTCGTGCTCGCGGACGTCCGGCTGGCCGAGGAGCCGGAGTCGCTGCTCACCGTCGACACCGTCGGCGACGCCTTCGCCTTCCTCGCGCCCTTCGGCGACGGCTACTACCGCGTCATCGCGTGGAACCGCGCCCACGACGTCCCCGACAGTGCGCCCCTCGACCTGGAGGAGGTCAAGGAGGTCACCCGGCTCGCCCTCGGCCGCGACTACGGCATGTACGACGCCCGCTGGCTCTCCCGCTTCCACAGCGACGAACGCCAGGCGCCCGCCTACCGCGTGGGCCGCGTCTTCCTCGCCGGCGACGCCGCGCACGTGCACACCCCGGCCGGCGGCCAGGGCATGAACACCGGCCTGCAGGACGCGGCCAACCTCGGCTGGAAGCTGGCCGCGGTGGTCCAGGGGCACGCGGGCGCGGGCCTCCTCGACAGCTACCAGGCCGAGCGCCACCCCGTCGGCCGTTCGGTCCTGCGCAGCAGCGGCGGCATCGTCCGCATGGCCATGGCCAAGCGCCCCTGGACGCTGGCGCAGCGGGCACTGCTCACCACCGTCCTCAACACGGTCACGCCGGCCCGCCGCAGGATGGCCGAGCAGATCACCGGCATCGGCTACCGCTACCCGGCCCCGCGCGGCGCCCACCGCCTCACGGGCACGCGCGTCCCGGACGTCGCACTGAAGAGCGGCCGTCTGTACGAGGCCCTGCGCGGCGGCCGCTTCGTCCTGATCACCCCCGAGCCGCCCCAGGACCAGAGCGTCCGCAAGGACCGCCTGACGGTGGAACAGTGGGCGAGCACCCGCCGCACCGCCGTCCTGGTCCGCCCCGACGGATACGTGGCCTGGGCGGCGGACTCGGCGGACGATGCGACGATCGAGAGGGCGCTGGCCACGCACGTGGGCTGAACCTGAACAGGCCCTGGCGTGCCGAACGGGCCCTAGTGCAGCGGCTTTTGGGTGCTTGCCAGCAACTCCCGCAACAGGTCGGCCAGTTGGTCGGCCTGTTCGGCGTTCAGGGCCGACAGGGCCTCCGTCTCGGCGGACAGGCCGGCGCCGACCGACTCGTCGATGAGGCGCAGTCCCTTTTCGGTGAGGGTGACTTGGAGGCCGCGGCGGTCGTGCGGGTCGGGGGAGCGGCGGAGGAGGTCCGCACGTTCCAGCTTGTCCAGGCGGCCCGTCATGCCGCCCGTCGTGAGCATCAGGGTCGCCGAGAGCTGGCGGGGCGAGAGGGTGTAGGGCTCGCCGGAGCGGCGCAGGGTGGCGAGGACGTCGAACTCGCCGCGCGAGATCCCGAAGGGCGCGTACGCCTTCTCCATGCGGTCGCCCATGGCGCGGGAGAGGCGGAAGATCCGCCCGAAGACCTCCATCGCCTTCGTGTCGAGGTCGGGCCGCACCTCGGCCCACTGTTCCACGATCGCGTCGACGGGGTCCTTGGGGTGTGCGGTCATGGGGCGAGTATCCGCCCGGAGACCGGTCGCTTGCAAGAAAGCAGCTTGGCGGTAAGCAGCTTGGTGGTGAGTAGCTATGTGTTGAGTGGCTTGACGCTGATTAGCTTAGAGCTAAGCTAATTATCGCCAAGCTTTCTCTCGAAGGGGCCCGTCATGAACCGGTCCGCGACCGTCCTGCTCACCGCCCTCGCCCCCGTCTCCTGGGGCACCACCTACGCGGTCACGACCGAGTTCCTCCCGGCCGACCGTCCGCTGTTCACCGCGCTGACCAGGGCACTTCCCGCCGGGCTCCTGCTGCTGGCGGTGGCCCGGGTGCTGCCGCGGGGCGCCTGGTGGTGGAAGTCGGCCGTCCTCGGCGCGCTGAACATCGGCGCCTTCTTCCCGCTGCTGTTCCTGTCCGCGTACCGCCTGCCCGGCGGGATGGCGGCCGTCGTCGGCTCGGTCGGGCCGCTGTTCGTGGTCGGTCTCTCCGCGCTGCTGCTGGGGCAGTGGCCGACGGCGCGGGCGGTGGTCGCCGGGGTCGTGGCGGCGTTCGGCGTCAGTCTCGTCGTACTGAAGGCGGCCGGCGCGCTCGATCCCGTCGGCGTCCTGGCCGCGCTCGCCTCGGCCGCCTCGATGTCGACCGGCACGGTGCTGACGAAGAAGTGGGGCCGCCCCGAGGGCGTGGGCCCCCTCGCCCTCACCGGCTGGCAGCTGACCGCGGGCGGCCTGCTCATCGCCCCGCTGGCCCTGCTGGCCGAGGGCGCGCCGCCCACGCTGGACGCCAGGGCCCTCGGTGGCTACCTCTACCTCGCCCTCGCGAACACGGCCGTCGCCTACTGGCTCTGGTTCCGCGGCATCGGCCGTCTCACCGCCACGCAGGTCACCTTCCTCGGCCCGCTCTCCCCGCTGACCGCGGCGGTCGTCGGCTGGGCGGCCCTCGGCCAGTCGCTCACGCCCGTCCAACTGGTGGGCATGGGGCTGGCGTTCGGGGCGACGGTGGCCGGGCAGTTGAGGGCGGGGGCTGCGGCGGGTGCGGCTGGTGGTCACCGTCGACTGTTCAGTTCAGCTGAAAGGAATGGTCGAAAAGATTCGATGGACGTGACAGGTGGGGCGCTGCGACGGTAGGTGAACCGGGATGCCGAGATCCCCGGGATCACCCACCGAAAGGACCTAAGTGACCGCCGTCCTCGACCGGACCGCCACCGCCCCACGCAACGCCATCGCCCGCAACGCACCCCTCCTCGGACTCGCCCTCGCCGCCTTCGCGACCGTCGTCTGGTCCGGCAGCTTCGTCACGTCCCGGGCCCTGCACGACAGCGTGCCGCCGGTGCAGCAGGCCTTCTGGCGGTGGGTGGTGGCGCTGGTGGCGGTTTCGCCGTTCGGGGCCCGACAGGCGTGGCGGCAACGGAAGTTGATACGGCGTCACCTCGGGTTCGTCATGCTCGCCTCGCTTCTCGGGGTGACTGTCTACAACACCCTGGTGAATCAGGCGGGGTTGACGACTCCCGCCGCCAACATGGGCATGATCATGGCCGCTTCGCCGGTGCTGATGGCCGGCTTCGAGCGGGCGGCGGGGGTACGGCTGGGTGGGCGCCGGTTGGCCGGGCTGCTGACGGCCTGCGCGGGGGTGGTACTGCTGGTGGGCGGCGGGGCCGGCTTCGCGGCGGGCGACCTGTGGATGATCGCGGCGGCCTGCTGCTTCGGGTCGTACAGCGCGCTGCTGCGGCGCCGGCCGGCCGAGCTCGGCGGTACGGCCTTCCTGTTCACGACGTTCCTCCTCGGCACGGCCCTGCTGCTGCCGGCCCAGGCCGTGAGCCTCACGGCCCAGGGCGGCTTCACCCCGACGCCCGGCACGGTCCTGCCGCTCCTCTACGTCGGCGTCGCCTCCTCGGCGGTCGCGTTCTTCGCCTGGAACAAGGCGATCGCCCTGATCGGCCCGACCCGCGCGGGAGTCGTCTACTACCTCCAGCCGGTGTGCGTGGCGCTGCTGTCGTGGGCGGTGCTGGGGGAGGGCGTCGGGTGGAGGCAGGCGCTGTGCATGGGGCTGATTCTGGGCGGGGTGGGGTTGGGGGCGGCGGGGAGGGCGTGAGCGGGCCGCCGTACATTCGCCGTCTTGGCCGCGGTCGTGGTCGCCGTCGCGGTCCTGCCACGGCCGCCCGTTGATCGCCGTATAGGTTGCCGCCATGGTCGAGTGGGACATCCGGAAGTTGCTGATTCTGCGGACGCTCAGGGAGCGGGGGACCGTGACCGCGACCGCGGAGGCGCTGCGGATGACGCCCTCGGCGGTGTCGCAGCAGTTGAGCAACCTTGCCCGGCAGCTCGGGGTGCCGTTGCTGGAGGCGCAGGGGCGGCGGGTGCGGTTGACGGATGCGGCGCGGCTGGTGCTGCGGCATGCGGAGGCCGTGTTCGAGCAACTGGAGCGGGCGGACGCGGAGTTGGCGGCGTATGCGCGGGGTGAGGTGGGGGAGGTGCGGGTCGGTGCGTTCTCGACGGCCGTACCGGTGCTGGTGGTTCCTGCGGTACGGGCCTTGCGTGCGGCGCATCCGGGGGTGACCGTGCGGGTACGGGAGGCGGAGGCCGGCGAGGCGTACGAGCTGCTCGCCGCGGGCGATGTCGACCTCGCGCTCTCCCTCGCCGCGCAGGCCCCCACCGCCACCGACCCCCGCTTCACGCGCGTCCCGCTCCTGGCCGACCCGCTCGACGTCGCGCTGCCCCACGACCACGCCCTGGCCGGCGCCGACGGGCTCCGCCTGGCCGACCTCGCCGGGGAACCGTGGATCTTCGGCGGCAGCGGCCCCTGGTCCGACATCACGCGCGCGGCTTGCGAGGCGGCGGGCTTCAGCCCCGTACAGGGTCACTCGGCGGCGGGCTGGACGGCGATCCTGGCGATGGTGGAGGCGGGGATGGGGGTGGCGCTGGTGCCGCGGATGGTGGGGGCGGGGAGGGAGGGGGCGGCCGGGCGGGAGCTGGGCGAGGGTTGGTCGCGGGAGGCCGCGGCCGGGCGGGAGCCGGGCGAGGGTTGGTCGCGGGAGGTCGCGGCCGGGCGGGAGCCGGGGAAGAGCTGGTCGCGGGAGGACGCGGTCGTCCGGGAGCCGGGGGAGGGCCGGTCACCGCGGCCGACGGGCGAGGCGGCGCGCGGGGCAGGCGGTGTGGTGATGCGGGAGCTGGCCGTGGACCGGCCCCGGCGGCATGTCGTGGCCGCCGTGCGGAAGGGGGCCGAGGAAGGGGCGGCGGTGGGGCGGGTGCTGGAGGCGCTGCGGACGGTCGCCTCGGCGGGGGTCGGGACGGCGAGTCGATCGTCGTAACGCCCGATTCGGGGAGCGGAAGTCCGGGTCGGACGAGCGCCGGGCAGCGGAAGTCCGAGTCGGACAAGCGCCGGGCCAGCCGCAGTCCACGTCAGTCGCAGCCGGCGTCAGCCGAAGCCCGCGTCAGCCGGAGCCCGCGTCACCCGAAGTAGTGCCCCTCCTCCAAGTCCTCCAGCAGGCCCGGGCCCGTCGGGTCCCAGTTCAGCCACTTGCGGGTCAGGGTGTTGGACGTGGGGACGTCGAGGGCGGCCACGTGGGCCAGCCAGCCGAAGTGGGGTGGGGCCTCCTCGGGGGTGATCGAGCGGGTCGGCAGGCCGAGGTGGTTGCCGATGGTTGTGGCGATGTCGCGGAAGGCGATGCCCTCCTCGCCCACCGCGTGCAGGCGGGTGCCCGCCGGGGCGTTCTCCAGGGCCAGCCGGACCAGGCGTGCCGCGTCGGAGCGGTGTACGGCCGGCCAGCGGTTGGCGCCGTCGCCGACGTACGCCGCGAAGCCCTTCTCCCAGGCGATGCCGATCAGCATGTGGATGAAGCCGTGGTCACCCCGGCCGTGCACCGTCGGCGCGAAGCGGACCACCGCCGACCGCACCCCGCGGTCGGCCAGCGCGATGGCCACATCCTCGTTCCGCCCCCGGACCGCCCCGAAGGTCCCCGGCACGGACGTGTCCTCCTCGGTGCCGAGCCGTCCGCCACCCTGGAGCAGTGCCGCCCCCGAGGAGATCACGAAGGGCTTGTCCGAGCCCTCCAGCGCCGCCCCGATCGCCTCGATGGCCCGCAGGTCGGCCGCGACGGAGGCGGCGAAGTCGAAGTCCTCCGAGAAGTCGTGGATGAAGGCGAGATGGGCGACGGCGTCGGCCGCGGCCGCCCCCTCGGCGAGCCCGGCCGGATCGGCGAGATCCCCGCGCCGCACCTCCACCCCGGCGGCCGTCAGCGCCGCCGCGGACGTGTCGGAGCGGGCCAGACCGGTCACCTGGTGCCCGGCGTCGAGAAGTTCGCGGACCACGGCGGAACCGATGAAACCGGTCGCGCCCGTGACGAAAACACGCATGGTGAAGCCCTTCGAGGGAGGGGGATCGGGTGTGCCTCCATCATCCGGAGACAGATGTCGACGCGTCCAAAGCCTCTTCCGCATGCCGCAATACGGTTCAGGCATCACCGCAGGTGGGTGAGTACCCTGGAGGCATGGCTGACCTCGACCTCCGTCTGGTCCGGTACTTCACCGCCGTCGCCGAGCACCGGCACTTCGGCCGCGCCGCCGAGTCCCTGCACATCACCCAGCCCTCCCTGAGCCGGCAGATCGCCGGCCTGGAGCAGCAGGTCGGCGCCCGGCTGCTGGACCGCACCCCGCGCGGCACCCGGCTCACCGAGGCCGGCGAGGCCTTCCTGCCCCGCGCCCGCGCCCTGCTGCGCTCCGCCGAGCAGGCCGCCGCCGAGGCCCGCGCCGCCGCCGAGCCCAGCCGCTTCACCGTCGGCTTCACCAGCGGCCTGTTCGTCACCGCGGCCGTGCGCGAGCTGCGGCGCCGCCATCCGGAGGCCGACGTACGCAGCATGCACCTGCGCTGGGACGAGGCCCGCACCGCGCTGCTCGAACGCCGCGTGGACGCCGCGGTGACCCGACTCCCCTTCGCCACCGACCAGTTGGACGTGACCGTCCTCTACGACGAGCCCCGGGCCGTCGTCGTCCCCGTCGATCACCGCCTGGCCGGCAAGGAGTCCGTCACCATCGACGACATCGCCGACGAGCCGATGCCCCGGATCATCGGCGCCGACCCCGCCTGGGCCGCCTTCTGGCGGATCGAGCCCCGGCCGGACGGCCGACCCGTGCCCGACGGCCCCGAGATCCGGGACCTGGAGGACAAGTTCGAGGTCGTCGCCGCCGGGGAGGCCCTGGTCATCACGGCCGATCCGACCGGCGCCCGGCTGCGCCCCGACCTCACCTCCGTACCGCTGCACGGCGTGGAGCCCAGCCAGGTCGCCCTGGCCACCCGCGCGGGTGACCGCAGCCGCCTGGTCTCCGCGTTCCGCAGGGTCGCCCGCACCCACCTCACCCGGCCGTCCGAACGGGCCTGACCGGAGCTCCCCTCCGCCTCCGTGCCGCGATAGCGTCACTCCGTTCCCGCGTGACGCAATGCCCGGACCTCCGGAGGTGCCCGTGGTCGCCGACGTCTGTGCCAGCTGCGGCAAACCGCTCCCCGAGCGGACCGGCCGCAAGGGCCGCAGCTCCCTGTACTGCTCGGCCGCCTGCCGGCAGAAGGCGTACCGGGAGCGGCAGGGGACCGGGTCCGGCGTGGAGGGGCTCATCGAGGACATCGGCAGGCGCGTGAAGGAACTCGTGCCGCAGCCGGCCTCCGTCCTCTACTCCGGGGTGAACGAGCTCTCGGCCGCCGTCGCCCGGCTGCGAAGGGTCGCCCGGGTCGCCCGTGACAGTGCGAACGATTCCGTCACGCCGACACCCGTTACGGAAAACCCCGATACAGGAAAACCCGTTACGGCAAACCCCCTCACCGAAGCCGACTTCGCCGCCCTCACCGAGTCCCACCGCCGCGAGATCCAGGTCCACTGCTACCGCATGACCGGCTCCTACGACGACGCCGAGGACCTGGTGCAGGAGACCTTCCTGCGGGCCTGGCGGGGCCGGGACGGGTTCGAGGGGCGGGCCGGCGCCCGTACCTGGCTGTACCGCATCGCCACCAACGCCTGCCTCGACTTCCAGCGCCGCACCGCCCGCCGCCCCCAGCGCTACGAGCCGATCCCCGGCATGAACCACGGCACCGGCGAGCCCCCCGCCCGCCTCACCTGGCTCCAGCCCTACCCCGACGACGAACTGCCCTCCGCGGAGGAGCAGCCGGAGAGCGCCGCCGTCTCGCGGGAGACCCTGGAGCTGGTCTTCCTCGCCGCCATCCAGCATCTCCCGCCCCGCCAGCGCGCCGTGCTGATCCTGCGGGACGTGCTCGGCCTGAGCGCCGCCGAGACCGCCGAGGCCCTCGGCCTGACCGTGGCCTCCGCCAACAGCGCCCTGCAGCGGGCCCGCCCCACCCTGCGCGACCACCTGCCCGGGCAGCGCGCCGACTGGAGTGCCGGGGAACCCACCCAGGCCCAACGGGCCGTCCTGCAGGGCTACATGACCGCGGCCGAGCGGCTCGACTTCGACGCGATGACCGAGCTGCTCGGCAAGGACGTCCGGCTCACCATGCCGCCCAACCCCTTCTGGTTCACCGGCCGGGACGCCCTCGTCGAGTTCCTGCGGCCCACCCTCGACCCGGCGTCCCCCATGTTCTTCGGCCACTGGCGCCACCTGCCCGCCCGCGCCAACGGCCAGTTGGCGGCCGGGGGTTACGTCCGCAGGCCCGGTACGAACGTCTACCGCGCGCAGGTCCTCGACGTGCTCCGCTTCGACGCGGACGACCGGATCGTGGAGATCACGTCCTTCGAGCCGCACCTGTTCCCGGCCTTCGGGCTGCCGCTGCGGCTGTGAGCACCGATGAGTGACCGGGGTGCCGTGCGTCTGTATGACCGACCGACACGGAACACCCCTACTGAGGAGAACACCATGCTGCTCACCGACAAGACCGCGATCGTGTACGGCGCCGGCGGCTCGATCGGCGGTGCGGTCGCCCGTGCCTTCGCCGCCGAGGGTGCCCGCGTCCACCTCGTCGGACGCACCCGCGAGACGCTGGACGTGGTGGCCGCGGACATCAAGGACGCCGAGGTGGCGGTCGTCGACGCGCTCGACGAGACGGCCATGGAGGAGCACCTCGCCGGGGTCGGGGACGTCGACATCTCGTTCAACCTGGTCACCCGCGGCGATGTGCAGGGTGCCCCGCTCACCGACATGGCGGTGGACGACTTCCTGCGGCCCGTGATCAACGGCGCCCGCGCCAACTTCATCACCGCCCGGGCCGCCGGCCGCCGCATGGCCGAGCGCGGTTCCGGCGTGATCCTCACCCTCAACAGCGGCTCCGCGCACGGGAGTCCGATGATGGGCGGGACGGGGCCCGCCGATGCCGCGATCGACACCCTCGTACGGAATCTGGCGATCGAGCTGGGGCCGCGCGGGGTGCGGGCCGTGGGGCTGTGGGCGGCCGGGGTGCCCGAGACGTTCACCGTCGAGAAGCTGTCCGCGGTCAACCCGGCGATCGACGAGGCCGCCGTCCAGGGCATCGTCGAGGGGCTCGCCACGATGCGCATGACCCGCCGCAACCCCACCCTCGCCGAGGTCGCCGCCACCGCGGTCTTCGCCGCCTCCGACCACGCGGCCGGCCTGACCGGCACGTTCGTCAACGTGACCGGCGGGATGGTCGTGCGGTGAGGACGCACGAAGGGCGCCCGGAGTGACTCCGGGCGCCCTTCGCCGTCGTACGGACGACTGGCTACTGCTGTGCGTCCGCCGCCTGGGCCTTCAGCGCGCGCTCCACGCCCGCGCGGGACTCCGAGACCAGGCGGCGCAGGGCCGCGCTGGGGTCGGTCTCGGACAGCCAGGCGTCCGTCTTGTCGAGGACCTCCTGGGAGACCTGGATCGACGGGTAGAGGCCGACGGCGATCTGCTGGGCCATCTCGTGCGAGCGCGAGTCCCAGATGCCCTTGACCGCCGCGAAGTACTTGTCCGTGTACGGCGCGAGCAGCTCGCGCTGGTCGGTCTGGACGAAGCCGCCGATGACCGCCTCCTGGAGGGAGTTCGGGAGCTTGTCGGACTCCACGACCGAGGCCCAGGCCTCCGCCTTCGCCTCCTCGGTCGGGCGGGCGGCACGGGCGCCGGCCGCGTGCCGCTCACCCGCGGCCGTCTTGTCCCGCTCGTACTCGGCGGCGATCTCCGCCTCGTCGAAGCGGCCCACAGCGGCGAGCCGCAGCACGAACGCCCAGCGCAGCTCGGTGTCGACGGCCAGACCCTCGACCGTCTGCGACCCGTCCAACAGGGCCTCCAGCAGGTCCAGTTGCTCCGGCGTACGAGCCGTCGCCGCGAACGCCCGCGCCCACGCCAGCTGGTGGTCGCTGCCGGCCTCGGCCGAGCGCAGGTGCGCGAGCGTCGCGTCGGTCCAGCGGGTCAGCAGGGCCTCGCGGGCGGCCGGGTCGGCGTACAGGTCGATCGCGAGCTTGACCTGGCGGTGCAGCGACTGCACGACACCGATGTCGGACTCCTTGCCGATGCCCGACAGGACGAGGGACAGGTAGTCGCGGGTGGCGAGTTCGGCGTCCCGGGTCATGTCCCAGGCCGAGGCCCAGCACAGGGCGCGGGGAAGGGACGACTCGAAGTCGCCCAGGTGCTCCGTCACGAAGGCCAGCGACTGCTCGTCCAGGCGGACCTTGGCGTACGACAGGTCGTCGTCGTTGAGGAGCACGACCGCCGGGCGCCGCTTGCCCACCAGCTGGGCCACGGCGGTGAGTTCACCGTCGACGTCCAGCTCGACGCGCTCGTCGCGCACCAACTTGCCGGTCTCGTCGTCGAGTTCGTACAGGCCGACCGCGATGCGGTGGGGGCGCAGAGTCGGCTGGCCCTTCGCGCCCGCCGGAAGCGCCGGGGCCTCCTGGCGGATGGCGAAGGAGGTGATGACGCCGTCCGCGTCCGTCTCGATCTCCGGGCGCAGGATGTTGATGCCGGCCGTCTGCAGCCACTTCTCGGACCAGTTCTTCAGGTCGCGCCCGGAGGTCTCCTCCAGCGCGCCGAGCAGGTCGGACAGGCGCGTGTTGCCGAACGCGTGGCGCTTGAAGTAGGCCTGCACGCCCGCGAAGAACTCGTCCATGCCGACGTACGCGACGAGCTGCTTGAGGACGCTCGCGCCCTTGGCGTACGTGATGCCGTCGAAGTTGACGAGGACGTCGTCGAGGTCGTTGATCTCGGCCATGATCGGGTGGGTGGAGGGCAGTTGGTCCTGCCGGTAGGCCCACGTCTTCATGGAGTTGGCGAACGTCGTCCAGGAGTGCGGCCAGCGGGACTCGGGGTGGTACGACTGGCAGGCGATCGACGTGTACGTGGCGAACGACTCGTTCAGCCACAGGTCGTTCCACCACTCCATGGTGACCAGGTCGCCGAACCACATGTGCGCCAGCTCGTGCAGGATGGTCTCGGCGCGCACCTCGTACGCCGCGTCCGTCACCTTCGAGCGGAAGACGTACTGGTCGCGGATGGTCACCGCGCCCGCGTTCTCCATCGCGCCCGCGTTGAACTCCGGCACGAACAGCTGGTCGTACTTCTTGAACGGGTACGCGTAGTCGAACTTCTCCTGGAACCACTCGAAGCCCTGCCGCGTGACCTCGAAGATCGCGTCCGAGTCGAGGTACTCGGCGAGCGAGGGCCGGCAGTAGATGCCGAGCGGCACGGACTGCCCGTCCTTCTCGTACACGCTGTGGACCGAGTGGTACGGCCCCACGATCAGCGCGGTGATGTACGAGGAGATCCTCGGCGTCGGCTCGAAGACCCAGGTGTCGTCCTTGGGTTCGGGCGTCGGCGAGTTGGAGATGACGGTCCAGCCGCTCGGCGCCTTCACGGTGAACTGGAAGGTGGCCTTGAGATCCGGCTGCTCGAAGGACGCGAACACGCGGCGGGCGTCCGGGACCTCGAACTGGGTGTAGAGATAGGCCTGTTGGTCGACCGGGTCGACGAAGCGGTGCAGTCCCTCACCGGTGTTGGTGTACGCGCAGTCCGCGACGACCCGCAGGACGTTACGGCCCTCCAGCAGGCCGGGCAGCGCGATCCGCGAGTCCTCGAAGACCTCGGCGGGGTCGAGCGGGTCGCCGTTGAGGGTCACCTCGTGGACGGTGGGCGCGACCAGGTCGATGAAGGACTCGACGCCGGTCTCCGTGACGTCGAAGCGCACCGTGGTCACGGACCGGTAGGTACCGCCCTCCTGCGCGCCGGAGAGGTCGAGATCGATCTCGTACGAGTCAACGGTGAGCAGCTTCGCCCGCTGCTGCGCCTCTTCGCGAGTCAGGTTTGTGCCAGGCACGCGGTCATCTCCTCGTTATGGGTGGGTTCGGCCATCCTTCCACGTGACCGTGGGGAGGGCGACGAGGGTTTTCCCGATGGATCACCGAACGGCGCGGCCGGAGCGCCATGTCCGATTCCCGCCGGTCCTCCGGGCCCGCACGCGCCAGCCTGGAACACATGACGACGACCTACACCGCACGGCCCATCGCCCCGTCCGCCCTCGAGGAACTGCGCACCGCCGACGACGCGGGCCGCCCGCTCGCCGCGTTCGCCGACGACGAGGGCGGCGCCCCGCTCCGCTGCTGCCTGCGCCGCAGCGAGCCCGGCGAGCGGATCGCCCTCGTCTCGTACGCGCCGCTGCGGCGGTGGGCGGCCGAGACGGGTGCCGAGCCCGGGGCGTACGACGAGCGGGGCCCCGTCTTCGTCCACGCGGACGAGTGCCCGGGCCCCGACCTCGACGGCTACCCCTTCCCCGACGCCCACCGCACCGTCCGCCGCTACTCCGCCGACGGCCGCATCCTCGGCGGCGAGCTGGTCGACGCGGCCGATGACGCGGCCTTCAAGAACGCCTTCGACGACCCGGATGTGGCTCTCGTCCACGTCCGGGCCGTCGAGTACGGCTGTTTCCTCTACGAGGTGCGCCGGCCCTAGGCCTGCTTCAGCTCGGCCGCCACCAGCTCCGCGATCTGTACGGCGTTCAGCGCCGCGCCCTTGCGGAGGTTGTCGTTGGAGACGAACAGCGCGAGGCCGTTCTCGACCGTCTCGTCGCGGCGGATGCGGCCGACGTAGGACGGGTCCCGGCCGGCGGCCTGCAGCGGGGTCGGGATGTCGGACAGCTCGACGCCGGGGGCCTCCGCGAGCAGCTCGGTCGCGCGCTCCGGGGAGATCGGGCGGACGAAACGGGCGTTGATCTGGAGGGAGTGCCCGGAGAAGACCGGGACGCGCACGCAGGTGCCGGAGACCTTGAGCTCGGGGATCTCCAGGATCTTGCGGGACTCGTTGCGCAGCTTCTGCTCCTCGTCGGTCTCGTTCAGACCGTCGTCGACGAGGTTGCCCGCGAAGGGCAGCACGTTGAAGGCGATGGGGCGCTTGTAGACGCCGGGCTCGGGGAAGTCGACCGCGCCGCCGTCGTGCGTCAGCTTGTCCGCGTCGGCGACGACCTTCTGCACCTGGCCGTGCAGCTCGGCCACGCCCGCGAGGCCGGAGCCGGACACCGCCTGGTAGGTGGTGGCGACCAGCGCTTCGAGGCCGGCCTCGGCGTGCAGGACCTTCAGGACCGGCATCGCGGCCATGGTCGTGCAGTTCGGGTTGGCGATGATGCCCTTGGGGCGGTCGGCGATCGCGTGCGGGTTCACCTCGGAGACGACCAGCGGGACCTCGGGGTCCTTGCGCCAGGCGGAGGAGTTGTCGATCACGACGGCACCCTGCGCGGCGACCTTCTCGGCCAGCGCCTTCGAGGTCGCGCCGCCCGCGGAGAAGAGCACGATGTCCAGATCGGAGTAGTCGGCCGTCGCCGCGTCCTCGACGGTCACGCCGTCCAGGACCGTCCCCGCCGAACGGGCCGAGGCGAACAGACGCAGCTCGGTGACCGGGAAGTTCCGCTCGGCCAGGATCCTGCGCATGACCGTGCCGACCTGACCGGTGGCTCCGACGATTCCGACCTTCACGGCGACTCCCTCTGGGTGTTCCCTGTATGTCTGCGGCTTTTCCATCATGCGGCCGACCCGGGTCCGCCTGTCCAATTCTTTGCGCTCCATGCCCGAGGAATGGGACGCCGGAGGGTGTGACGTACGCCTCGGTGAAACTCCCGGTGTGATCGCCGAACGTTTCCGTGCGCCGGAGCGTCGTAGAGGAAACGCGGTGAGGGGGGTGGCTTGTGCTGCGCAGAAAGGCCCGCCGGGCCCAGGAGGACGATCACGGGGATCCTCTGGACGCGGCTCAGGAACGCCGGGTGCGGGCGGTGCTCGCACTGGGCGGGGTGCCGCAGACGGACCTGCCGGACGGGGTGCAGCAGGTCCGGCTGCGGCTCCTGGAGCGGGCGGCCAAGGGGTACGAGGCGCCGCGCGACGTCTCCGCCTGGGCGGCCGTCGTCGCCTCCAACCTGGCCATGGACTGGCACCGCGCCAAGCGCCGCCAGGAGCGGATCGGCGAGCGCCTGGCGGCGCTGAGGCAGCTGGAGCACCCGTCGGGCGAGGACAGCAGCGTGCTCTCGCTGGCGGTCGCCCAGGGCCTGGACGAGCTGCCCGACGCCCAGCGCCAGGTCCTCGTCCTGCGCTTCTACGCCGATCTGCCGGTCCGCTCGATCGCCGAGGAGCTGGGCGTCCCCGAGGGCACGGTCAAGAGCAGGCTGCACACCGCGGTACGGGCCCTGCGCGCCCGCCTGCACGAGGACGAGGTGGTGTGAGATGACCGCCGGACACGAGACCCACGGGGAGTACGACGGCCCCGACGCGCTGATGGCCGCGATCACGGGGGAGCCGCTGCCGGACGGCGCCGACGCGGCGTTCCGCGCCGAACACCGCGCCGCCGAGGCCGACGTGGCGCTGCTGCGGGAGCAGCTCGGGCTCATCGGTGACGCGCTGGCCGAGGAGCGGGCGCTGGAGGCGACGGCTCCGGTACGGCGGCCACGCGGCCGGCATCCGCGGCGGACGGCCCCCCGGGCGCCCCGCAACCGGCGCGCCGTGCGCCGCTTCGCCTTCGCGGGCCTGGCCGTCGCCGCCGTCGGGGGAGTGTTCTCCGGGATGATCTGGCTGGTCGGCCAGGCCGGAGGGGGCGCCAACGACTCCAGCGCGAGCAGCGCGGAAGCGGGTGGCAAGGCGGCGGACTCCGCGCAGGGCTCGCCCTTCTCCAGCCCCGGCTACCTCGCCTGCACCCGCCTGGTCGCGGAGGGGGACGTCACGGCCGTGGAGCAGATGGCGGGAGACGCCGGCCAGGAACGGATCACCCTGCACGTGACCCGCTCGTACAAGCCGGAGAAGACGAAGCCGGACCTGACCCTGATGATCGACGAGGAGGCCCTGGCCGCCCCCCTGCGCAAGGGCGACCACATCCTGGTCGCCGTACCGCGCCACGCGTCCACCCCGGACTACGTCCTCACCGGAGAGAAGCCCATCGCCCGTGAACGGGCCGCGCTGACACGGGCGTTGCCCGAGGCGGCCTCCGTGCCCTGCGAATGAGAAAGGGCGGGCGCCCTGTGGACGCCCGCCCTCATCGCCGTACCACCATCCGCTACGGCGTGACCTTCTCGATCTTCACGCTGCCCAGGCCCGCGACCGTGCCGTTCGCGTTGACCAGCTGGACCTGGCCGAAGAACTCACGGCCCTCCGGAGCGGCCGCCGCGGCGGTGACGTTCGCGGAGACGGTCGCCGAGGCGCCCGTGCCGAGCTTCACCGGGGTCGACTCGTCGACCGTGACGGTGCCCAGGGCGGCGGAGAAGAACACGTCCTGGTAGTCGTACGCGGTGGAGCCGGCCGGGACCGCGTAGCCCGCGACCTCGATGGTGTACGTACCGGCGGCGGGCGAGGCGATGGAGACCGCCTCCTCCGAGTCGCCGTCGGCGGAGGAGCCGACGACCGTGCCGGCGGCGTTCTTCACCGTCAGGTCGAGGTCGGCGGAGGTGTCCGAGACGTTGCCGATGGCGACGTCCAGGGACTTGGCGCCCGCGGGCACCTCGACGGTGGTGACCTGGGTCTCGCCCTCCTTGATGGTCGGGCGGGCCGACTTGGCGGAGCCCAGCGGGCCGCCGGCCAGCTTGCCGTCGATCGCGGCGAGCGTGTTCGTCACCTTCCAGGAGACGGCGGCCGGGGTGCCGACCTTGGCCTCCGGGACGGTCACGGTCTCCGGGTCGAAGGCCGCGCCGTAGACGGCGAGGTTCAGCTTGTACGGGTTGTCGAGCAGCGGCGAGGTGCGGCGCGACTCGACCTCGATCTCCCAGACGCCGGCCTGCGGGTCCGCGTACGAACGCACGTCGGGGCGGCAGCCGTTGCCGTCCAGGTAGTTCGGGTAGCAGTACGGGGTACCGGAGTTGTCGACCGGGACGCCGTACGGGTGGATCGCGATGAACCGGGTCTGGCTCTTGTCCTTGAGCCCGCTGATCGCGACCTCCAGGGACTTGGCGCCCTCCGGCACGGTCACGAAGTACGACTGCGTGCTGTTGCGCTGCACGGAGTCGGACGCGGACCAGGTGTACTTCACCGGCGCCGAGACCACGACGGTGGTGAGGATCTGCTTGTCGACGCCCTCGGTGCTCGGGTCGTCGACATCGAGGATCGCGCTCTTGATGCCCGCAGACCTGGGGTTCGCCTGCACCTTGACGGTGACCGGCTGGTTCAGCGGCAGCTTCACCCAGCCCTTGCCGACGATCCGGAAGGTGTCACCGGCGTTGTTCTCGAAGCCCAGCTCGTGCCAGACGGCCTTGTCCGAACCGGAGGTCCGGGTGATGGTGACGTCGTACGTCTTCTTGTCACCGGACTTGAGGCCGCCCTCGCGGTCGTACAGGCCCGTGCCGAAGCCCGGCGTCTTCAGCGCGTAGTCGATCGCGGTGTCGACCGGCGCCTTCACGGTGTAGTCGTGGGCGGTCGCGCCGTCACGGATCGAGTCCCAGGCGTCGACGATGTCGATGAGGCCCGCGCCCTCCTCGTACGCCTGAACACCCTTGATGTGCTTGGCGGTCGAGGTGAGAGCCGTGCGCAGGGTGGCGGGCGTCAGCTCGATGTGCTTCTGCTTGGCGGCGGAGAGCAGCAGCGCGCTCGCGCCCGCGGCCTGCGGGGACGCCATCGAGGTGCCCTGGAGCATCGAGTAGCCGGCCGGCAGCGTGTAGCCCGCCTCGGCGACCGGGGAGCCCGGCAGCCAGGTCTGGGTGGTGTTGATCGCGGCGCCCGGCGCGGACAGGGTCGGCGTGAAGCCGCCGTCCTCACGCGGACCGCGCGAGGAGAAGGGCATCATCGCGTACTTCTTCTCCACGACCGAGCCGTAGTTGGACGCCCAGGTCTGCTTGGAGATGGTGGCGCCGACCGAGATCACCTTGTCGGCCAGACCGGGGTCGCCGATGGTGTTCGCACCCGGGCCGGAGTTGCCCGCCGAGATCACCAGCTGCACGCCGTAGGTGTCGATGAGCCGCGTGTAGAGCTCGGCGCGCGCGTTGTTGCCGTCGTTCAGCGCCGGCAGACCGCCGATCGACATGTTGACGATGTCGACACCGCGGTTGACGACCAGGTCGATCATGCCCTCGGTGAGCGCGACGTTGGTGCAGCCGCCGGTCCAGGTGCAGGCACGGGACGAGACGATCTTCGCGCCCGGGGCCGCGCCGTTCATCCTGCCGCCGAACAGGCCGTTGGCGGAGGTGATGCCTGCGACGTGCGTGCCGTGCTCGGACTCGATGACGCCGATGTTGACGAAGTCCCGCTTCTGGCCGACCCAGTCGCCGCCGTACGGGTCCATCGGCACGTCCTTGCGGATCTGCACGACGAACGGCTGGCGCTCCACGACGTCGGTGGACGGGTCGTCGGTGCCGAAGTAGCCGACCTGGTAACCGTCCTTGTACGGCTTCATCGGCGTGTCGTCGGAGAAGTCGTAGTTGTTGTTGAGGTCGACGGTGACGGTCCCGGCGGCGGCGTCGTAGAGGACACCCCACTTGTCGGTCGTGTCGCCGTCCCGGTTGGCGTCACCCTTCGCGTCGCCGCCCGTGGTGGCGGACTCGCTGAAGGTGCTGACCTGGTACGACCCGGCGGGCGCCGTCCAGGTCCTTCCGCCGTAGGTGAAGGTCGGACCGGAGACGCTCGTGACCATCGGCCGCCAGGTGGCGTCGCCGTCGAGGATCGGGTCGGTCGACGTCACCCAGTCGACGATCTTCCGCTCACCGGTGGTGGTCTTCTGCAGGGCCGGGTGCCCGAGGTCCACGCCGGAGTCGAGGATGCCGATGGTGACACCGCGGCCGTCCGCCTTCGGGTGGTCCTCGACGAAGTCCACGGCGCCCGTCTCGAAGGACGGGTTGTACGGGTTCGCGGCGGGCGTCTTCTTGCCGGGAGCCGGGTAAGTCGCGGTCGTCGAGCCCGACTTGGCGGTGCTCGCGGCGCTCGGGTCGTCGAGGGGTATCTCTTCCCGCAGGTCGATGCCGTGCACGGAGGAGAGCTTCGCGGCGGCTGCGATGGCCGAGTCCGCCTTCGCGGTCGGGACGGTGGCACGGACGTAACCGAGCTTGTCGTACGTACGGCCGACCGAGCCGCCCTTGACCGCGTCCAGCTTCTCGGCGACCTGCTCGGTCTGGCCGGGGGCGGTGGCGATCATCATCGTGACGTTCTTGTCGCCGGCGGCCTTGGCCTCGGCGAGCAGGTCGGCGTCGTCCGAACCGAGCTTGTCCTGCGCGGACTTGACGCCGCCGTCGGTGGGGGCGGCGGTGGACGGGCCGTCGGCGGAGAAGGCCATGGGTATCGGCCCGGCCGCGGAGAGCGCGGCGACGAGACCGGCGGCCACGGCTATTCGGGCCACGCGTCTCTGGGGGGTGAGGGTCATCGGCATCCCTTGTAGGTAAAGGAACGTGCGTGAACGACCGCACAGCTTTACGTAAGGGACAGTTGTTTGGGAAGTGTTGACCGAAACGATATGGATGTATGGGGAAAACCCCCGGTGCTCTTTGGTGTTATCGGGCGGGAAATCCGGCAAATCACCCGTCAGTTGCGGGCTGGTTCACGCATCCTTCGAGCGCGCGTAATGCCGGGACGCCTTGGCCCGGTTCCCGCAGGCGGCCATGGAGCACCAGCGGCGCGTGCCGTTCCGTGACGTGTCGAAGAAGTGCAGGATGCAGGAGTCGTGGGCGCAGCCGCGGATGCGGTCCGGGGCCGTGGTGAGCAGCTCCAGATAGCTGCGGGCGGCGAGCCAGGCGGGCCCCCAGGCGGGGTCGCCGAACTCGGGCAGCTCGCCGGGCCCGTCGACGGTGAGCGTGGCCCGGATCCGGCCATGCCCGAGCACGGCGTCGACGGCGCGGGCGCCCTCCACCCGAGGCCCGTCCACGGCCTTCTTCAACGCGTCCCGCGCCTGGAGGGCGTGCCGCAGCATCCGCTCGTCCGGGGTGTGGTCGCCCCCCAGTCCATTGGCGTCGAGCCACACGGCCAGCCCGTCGACGTCACGGAGCAGATCCTGTACGACCCCCTCCTGCATCCACCGCGTGTTGAGCAGGTCGAGCGCGAGCGGCTCACCGGTGAGGGGGCGCGGGTCGGGGGCGGCGGGCATGGGGATCTCCTTCCGGCTAACCGCTCAAGGGTACGTGACCGGTTGACGCACTCGAATGCTAACCGTTAATATTCACTTTAAGGGTTACATGCACCGTCGATCCGACAGAGGGATCCCCATGACCTTGCGCACCGGCCACACAGGCCTGAACGTCACCGACCTCGACCGCTCGCTCGCCTTCTACCGGGACGTCCTGGGCTTCGTGCTCGTGGGGGAGGGCAAGGAGGAGGGCCGGCGGTACGCGTTCCTGGGCGACGGTGAGCGACTGGTCCTCACGCTCTGGCAGCAGGCGACGAGTGGATACGACGGCGGCCGGGCCGGCCTGCACCACCTGGCCCTGGAGGCGGACTCGATGGACCGGGTCCGGCGGTACGAGGAGGCGCTGCGGGCGTACGGCGTCGACTTCGCGTACGAGGGGGTGGTGGCCCACCGGGAGGGCGCGGCGTCGGGCGGCATCTTCTTCCACGACCCCGACGGGACGCGGCTGGAGATCTCGGTGCCGAGCGGTGCGGAGGGCGCGCCGGTGCCGAACGAGTCGGCCCCGACCTGCGGTTTCTTCTAGCCATGTCCGTGTATCACGAGGGTTCCCGTGCGCTGCAGGACCGGGTGGGCGTCCGCGAGGCGGCCGACCATGTGGGCAGGGCGATGGGAGACGGGATCAAGCCGATCGCGGCGGCGTTCCTGGAACTCCAGCCGCTGCTGGTACTGGGCGCGGCGGATCCGGAGACGGGACGCGTGTGGGCGTCGCCGATGACGGGACCGCCGGGCTTCGCGCGGGCGACGACATCGCACCAGATGTCGGTGACAGGCGGAGTCCGGCCGGGCGACCCCTTGGCGCCGGCGCTGACGGCGGACGGCACGCAGATCGGCACGATCGCACTGGACCCACGCACCCGCCGCCGCATGCGCCTGAACGGCCGACTCCGCCCGACGGAAAGGGGATTGGCGATATCGGCGGACAGGGTCTTCTCGAACTGCCCGAAGTACATCCAGAGGAGACAGTCGTACGAGATGGTGCCGGGCAGGGGAGTGGAAGCCGGCCGCCGCAGCACTGAACTGGCCCAAGGCCAAAGGGAGTTCATGGCATCGTCCGACACGTTCTTCATCGCGACGGTGCACGAGGGTGGCGCGGAGGTGAGCCACAGGGGCGGCAACCCGGGCTTCGTACGGGTCGATTCATCCCGGACCCTGAGCTGGCGGGACTACCCGGGCAACTCCATGTTCCTCACCCTCGGCAACATCCGCTCCGACTCCCGGGCGGGTCTGCTGTTCCTGGACTGGACGACGGGTACGACGCTCCAGCTGACCGGCGAGGCAAGGACGCTGTTCGGCGCGGACGGCTCACGAAGGGTGCACTTCACTCTCACGGAGGCGCTGGAGACACCCTCGGCGCTCCCGCTGCGCTGGTCGGCTCCGGAATACTCGCCTGCCAATCCGGTCCCGGCGGACTAACGTCCGCGTGTGCGAAGGAAATTGAGGGTGGCGGCCTACGCCGTATGCGTTCGTGACGACCAACTCCTGCTGGCCCGCGGGTTCGACGACGAGGGCAGACCGGAGTGGACCCTGCCGGGGGGCGGGATGGAGCACGGGGAGGACCCGTACGACACGGTCCTTCGCGAGCTGAAGGAGGAGACGGGCTATGACGTGGAGATCACCGGCCTCCTCGGCGTGAACTCGATCCGCTTCACCACCCGCCACCGCTTCGGCCGCGAGGTCGACCGCCATGGCGTACGGCTCGTCTACGAGGGCCGGGTGACGGGCGGCGAACTCCGCCACGAGGTGGGCGGCTCGACGGACATGGCGGCGTGGCATCCGCTGGGGGAGGTGGAGAGCCTGAACCGGGTGGGGCTGGTGGACGTGGCGCTGGCGTTGTGGCGGGAGCGGCCGGTGACCGGGCGGGTGGCCGTCGAAGAATGACAAAGGGGTTCATGGGTTCCATGCCGTCTCCCTCCCGGATCAATCGCCCATCTGGGATGCTGAGTCGATCTGAACGACGCCATCGCCGAGGGGGACGGCCATGGAGTGGACGATGTCCATCGCATACGGTGCGCTGGGCGGCCTGGTCGTGGAGTTCCTGGTCTTCTACGGGCGTATCGCGGCCTGGCAGACGGCACGGCACCGTGCTCTGGAGGGCCGGAAGCCGCCGGACGAGTTACCGCGGCTCGACAAATTCGTCGATCCCCTGTCCGACCTGCTGGCGGCCCTGACGCGTCTGTCGCTCGGCGCGGGGGCCGGCTGCATCTTCCACCCTCAGCTGAGCGGAGCACTGGCCACGGTCGCGGTGGGTGCGTCGGCTCCGACACTGCTGAAGCAGTTGGGCAACGCCCGTACTCTGCAAGCTCTGGCAGGCGGGGGATCCCAAGGCGCCGAGCAGGCGGACGTCACAGCCGAGGCGACCGAGTCGTGAGCGGGCTCGGACGGCGGTACTGGGCCTCCCTGACGGACGCCGACACCGAGTCCTTGGACCGGCTGGTCGAGCAGGGGCGACGTCGGGACGGAACACTGTGGCGGAGGTACCTGGCTTCCCTGCTCGATGTGCCGCTGACCGCTCCCGTGCCGGGGCGCCGTGAGGCTGTCGAGGAGGAGCAGCGGGTTGCGGAGGTTCCCTCGGTGTCGACGGTCTTCTATGACCTAGACACGACGGTCGATGTCACGGCAGCCCCACCAGGACCCGGGCGTTGGCAGCGGAGTGCGGTCTTCGCCCTCGCGGCCGTGCTCGTGATGGCCACGGCGCTGGGTGTCTCCCTCGGCACCTCGGGCTGGCTGGCCGATCCGGTTCCGGGCAGCCCGGCAGTGGCCGGCTACCACAGGGCGAAGGACACAGCCCGATACACAATCGTCGTCCCCGACGGCTGGGCCCGCTCGGAGAAGCAGGCACAAGCAAGCGCGGTGGTCTACTTCGACGCCCCGGGCGACGGTCGCCAACTGCAAATCTTCGAAGTCGCCGAGAGTACTCCGGCCGAGTCCCTGGACGTCGCCGAGAACGACCCCGGCTTCGGTTTCGCAATGCAGCCCGGCTACCGCGTCCTGGAACGCAACTCGGGCAGCACCTGGGTCGAACTCGTCTATCGCTACGACGATGAGGACAAGGGCCCCCGCGAAGTGATCGACCACCGTTTCGAGGCAGTCGACGGCACCCTTCACGCGATCCGGGTCAGCGGCCCGGCGTCGTTGCCCTCCATGATGTTGCGCGAACCGCTCGACGTGGCGGTGAAGTCCTTCTGCCCGGTGGACGCGGAGTGCCCGTCCCGTGATCTTGCCGAATCCGGCGCGGAACCCCTCCCCTACCCCCGAAAATGAACACTCCGTAACCGCCCCCCGTCCGGCCGAAGCACGCTCATGGGCGCACAGGGGCCTCCTAGATCCACGTACGGTGATCGGCGCTGCGCGTTGCCGTCTCGTTCACGCGCAGGTCATTCCCGGTGCCAAGCATCCAGTACGAGCGGGAAGTTCGCGACAGCGACGACCCGTGACCCACTGCCGACGCGTTCGCACTCGGGGAGATCGCGCCATGTCGCGCATACGCTCTGTCGTCGCCGCCACCCCGGCGATCAACCGCCGTACCGTCCTCGCCGCCACCGGCGCCGCAGCCGTCTCCGCAGGCATCGGCTACGCGCTGCGGCCCACCGACAGCCAGGCCGCAACCACCGCCGGCGAGGCCCACGAGGCCACCGTGGCGCACTCCCGCCAGGTCGAGTCGGCCCCGCTCGCGCCGTACACCAAGGGCACCACCCTCGCCACGGTCGCCGCCCCGCGCACCAGCGCGCCGTACCGCCGGCTCGGCGACGGCCCCGGCTGGTCCCGCGTCGTGCGCAGCGAGCTCGCCGCCCCCAAGACGGGCCGCGCCGGCCGCCGTACCGCACTCGCGGCCTTCGTGCAGCTCACCGACATGCACCTGATCGACGCCCAGCACCCGATGCGCCTGGAGTACCTGCGCGCCACCAACCCGCACTCCTGGCGCCCGCACGAGGCGCTCACCGTGCAGGGCGCCGTGTCGCTGGTCGAGCGGATCAACGCCCTGCGCGGCGCCCCCGTCACCGGCTCCCCGCTCCACTTCGCCATGACCACCGGCGACAACACGGACAACAACGCCAAGTCCGAGCTGGAGTGGTTCCTGAAGATCATGAGCGGGGGAAGGATCCAGCCCAACTCCGGTGATCCTCGGCACTACGAAGGTGTCCAGAACAGCGGGCTCAAGCTCTACTGGCAGGCCGACTCCGCCGTCCGCGACGGCGACAAGCAGCTCGGCTTCCCGCACCTGCACGGCTTCCTCGCCGCCGCCATCCGCGAGGTCCGCAGCCCCGGCCTCAACCTGCCCTGGTACTCCACCGTCGGCAACCACGACGCCATGCCCCTCGGCTGCTACGGCCACGGCGACTCCTGGCTCGCCGAGTACGCCGTCGGCGGCAGGAAGCTGATGTCCGTCTCCGCGGCCGAGTCGAAGAAGCTCCAGGCCCACATCAGCGCCGGCGACGACCCCAAGGGCCTCGCCTTCCGGGACTTCCTCAAGGCGCACAGCCGGGACATGCGCTCGGTCACGCCGGACGACAAGCGCGCCCCGTACACCCCGGCCGACTACCTCAAGGCCCACCTCGACCCGGCCTACCGCGGTGTCGGCCCCGTCGGCCACGGTTACTCCAGCGCCAACCTCGACGCGGGCACCCAGTACTACACCTTCCGCATCGCCGACGACGTCATCGGCATCAGCCTCGACACCACCGACCCGGGCGGCCACTACGAGGGCTCCATCGGCACCGCCCAGCTGAAGTGGCTCGACAAGCAGCTGCGGGACAACAAGGACTCGTACGCCATCGTCTTCAGCCACCACACCAGCAAGACGATGGACAACACCAACCACGTGGACCCGGCCCGCCCGAACGAGCGGCGGCACGGCGGCGAGGAGGTCGTCGCCCTCCTCGGCAGCCACGCCAACGTCCTCGCGTGGGTGAACGGCCACATCCACCGCAACGACATCACCCCGCACTCGGCCCCCGACGGCCGCTCCTTCTGGGAGATCTCCACCGCCTCGCACGTCGACTACCCGCAGCTCGCGCGCGTCATCGAGATCACCGACAACAAGGACGGCACGCTGTCCCTGTTCACCACCCTGGTCGAGTCCGCGGCCCCGCACCGCACCGACTTCTCCGACCTCACCCAGACGGGCCTCGCCGCCCTCTACCGGGAGCTCTCCTACAACGCGCCCGGCGCCAGCAAGGTCCTCGGCGGCGACGCCAATGACCGCAACACGGAACTGGTCCTCAAAAAGGGCTGATCAAAAGGGTGATCAGAAAAGCCTGATTCCCGCTCAACGGGCCCACAGTGTCTCAACCCCGGCACTGTGGGCCCGGTCTGTCCCCTCCCGGACCGGCAGCGACGGCCACGACGGCGGCCGGATCGCCGTCCGCCAACTCCTCTCCCCTCGCGTTCAACTTCAACGGGGACTGGACGGGGGATGACGCGGCGGTGATGGAGGCGGAATTCTGCGGTAAATGACCACCGGGTAGCGCCTGTAATCGAGGAGACTCCGACACGAAGCGCCGAGTTAATCCGTACGCAATATTCATGCCGCCTCATATCGGCTAACCCGCACTTCACGGGGATGGCTCGATTTGTGCAAGGCGGGTGGTCGTGTGCGTGCGAGGCGCGGACTGCACGTGCTCTCGGTCTACGAGGGCTTCTTCTCCGGCGGGGCCCGGATCGTCCATAGCGATGTCGTACTGGGACTTCAGGAGGGTGGCCAGCATCATCGCGTGCTGAGCATCCACAGCGAGGTGCACCGGGAGGCCACCCGGCAGCGCATGGAGAGCGACGCCTGCTACCGGTCGCTGACCGCGGCCGGGGTGGGTGTCGCTTCCCTGGGGAGGGTCTTCCCCGCAAGCGGTGATCCGGCCGTCTTCACCGGCCCGGAGCTGGCCGATACCGCGCGGGCCACGGCCGACGCGGACGTCATCCTCTCCCTCAAGGAACAGCCCCTCCGGCTGCTCAACCAGTCGGGTCTGCCGCGCCGCCCGGTCGTGGTCTGCCTGCACCGCTCCGACCCGGAGAACCAGGGCAGCGCCCTCGACGAGCTCAAGGCGGCCATCGCCGACGGCACGGTCGTCGCGTGCGTGTGCTGCGCCGAGTCCACCCGGGCCGCGTACCAGGCCGCCGGCATCCCGGCCGAGCTGCTGCACGTCATCCCGAACGGCGTCGACCTGGAGCGGTTCCACCCCGACCCGGCCCGCCGGCTGGCCCTGCGCACCTCCCTCGGCATCCCCGCCGACGCCCCGGTGGTCGTCTTCGCCGCCCGCTACGACGCGATGAAGAACGTCCCGCTGTTCCTGCGCTCCGCCCGGGCCTGGCTGGAGCGGGAGCCGGAGGGCCACGTCCTGATGTGCGGCGCCGGCATGACGGCCGCGAACCCGGGCCTGGACGCCGACATCGAGGCCGCGTTCGGTCCCGACCACGGCCACCTCACGTCCCGTCTCCACCGCCTCGGCGTCCGCCACGACATGGAGCACGTCTACGCCGCCGCCGACGTGGTCGCCCTCACCTCCTCCTGGGGCGAGGCGGCCCCGCTCTGCCTGGTCGAGGGCATGATGTGCGGCGCGGTACCGGTGGCCACGGACGTCGGCGACAGCGCGGCGATCGTCGCGGGCCACGGCTTCCTCACCCCGCCCGACCCGGAGCCCATCGCGACGGCCTGGTCGGAGGCGGTCGCCTCCCGCACGGACTTCGCCCCCGCCCTGGAAGCAAGCCGCGAACGCTTCAGCCGTACGAGAATGATCGCGGCCTACGCCGCCCTGATCGACGGCATCCACCTCCGCACGACCATGCCCCCGGCGCTGCCCGAGCCGCTGTAGCCCCCGGGCACGCGAGGAGGGACCGCCGGTCCCCCTCCGACCGGCGGTCCCTCCTCTCCCCTCCTGGTGTCCGTCCCGGTCCGTCACTACCGGGGCAGCACCACGACGTACGCGGCCGGGTCGCGGTCCCCGGACGCCATGAGTGCCGTACGTACGACCGCCGCCTGTTGCTCCATTCCGTCGCGGAGCTTCTTCGGGGTGATGTAGACGACCGTGATGCCGAGCCGCTCCAAGGTCTCCCGCTTGCGGGCGTACTCCGACCACATCGCGTCCTCGTCCTGGCGGGGGGCGCGGGTGTCGAGTTCCACGGCCACCGCCTGTTCGGGCCAGTACGCGTCGAGGCCGCCGAGGTGGGGACCGCCGGGCAGGCGCAGGTCGACGTTCCAGACCGGGTCGGGCAGGCCGTGGTCGTGGACCATGCGGTAGAGGCGGTCCTCGGCGATCGCGCGGCCCTCGGCGAGGAGGGAGTCGACGGCGTCCACGACGTGCGGGCGGCTGAGCAGTTTCGCCGCGTTCAACTCCCGTACCACCGAAGCCGGTTCGCAGTGGCCGCCGCGTACCGCCTCGGTCAGCAGCCGGCGTACCGCCCCCGCGTCGGAGAGCTCGGCGACCGCGTCGGCCAGCGCGCGCGGCACCGGGGCGATCGGAACTCCCGTCACCTGCTGGGGAGTCGGGAGCGCCGGTGTGCGGACGATTCTGGCGCAGCCTGTCGAGCGGAGGCGGCGCAGGCGCGGGACCAGGACGTCGATCTTCTCGATGGACAGGAGCGGGGGTGCGGAAGTGAAGCCGTGGAGGGTGAGAGCCGCGAGGCCCGTGATCATCGCCTCCGCGTACACCGCGCGGTGCGGGGAGTCCGCGGAGGGCTGGACCGGTACACCCGGCGTCGACTCCCTGGCCGCGTACATCAGCACCGCGTGCAGCCGCTCCTCGCTGGTCGGCGGTCCCGGGTGGAGCAGGAACACGCCCGGGAGGATCTGCTGCCAGGGGCCGCCGGGGCGGCACTGCTCGTTCATCTCCGACGACGAGACACCGTGCGAGCGGAGCTGGGCCGTGGTCAGCACGCGGCGGTGGACCTCGGCGAGGTGGCGCAGGGGGCGGGGAGAGGCCGGGGGGAGCGGGGTGTTGTGGTTCATGTCGAGGGGTTTTCCGCGCCCGGAGCGGCCCCTAACCGCTGTTACACGCCCGTCGACAAATACGGACAAGGCAGCACTAAAGGACGGGTGTTCGGGTGCCGATAGGGCGCCGAAAACCCCTGGTCCGATCGGGTTGGACCAGGGGTTACGGGTGTTGTTGACCGAATTTCGTAACGGTCACCGACCGATCAAGCCTTGGCCATGGCTGCCTGGGCCCGGAGCGCCCGCGCGAGGTCGTCCCGCCCCTCCAGGACCAGCCGCCGCAGCGCCGGCGCCGCGTCCTCGTGGGCCGCGAGCCACGCGTCCGCCGCGTCCAGGGTCGTCTGCGAGGCCTGCAGCGAGGGGAACAGCCCCGAGACGATGTTCATCGCGGTCTGGATCGACCTCGTCGACCACACCCGCTCGATCGCCTCGAAATACTTCTCCGTGTACGGCGCCAGCAGCTCCCGCTGGGTCGGCTGTCCCCACCCGGCGATCGTCGCCTCCGCGAGCGCGTTGGACAGCGCGTCCGACTCCACCACCTGGGCCCAGCCCTGCGCCTTCACCGCCGCCGACAGCCGCCCGGCGAGGCAGCGGACCTGGTGCCGCTTGCCGGACGCGGTGTCGTCACGGGCCAGTTCGGCCGCCAGCTCCGCCTCGTCCGCCAGTCCGTGCACGACGAGCGGCTCCAGGAACGCCCACCGCAGCTCCTGGTCGACCTCCAGGCCGGAGATGACCGTCGTACCGTCCAGCAGACCCCGCAGCGTGTCGAAGCCGGCCTGGTCCTCGGCCGTACGCGCGAAGAAGCGGGCCCACGCCAGCTGGTGCTCGCTGCCCGGCTCGGCCCGCTCCAGCAGCTCCCGCTCGGCGCACTCGGCGAGCAGCGCCGCGCCGTGGTCGCGCCACTCGGGCGTCGCGTAGTGCACGAGCGCCGACTCGGCCCACGCGTGCACCATCTGCAGTACCCCGATGCTGGTCTCGCGCCCCGCGAAACGCATCACCAGGTCCAGGAAGTCGGACGCCGGCAGCAGCGCGTCCCGTGTCATGTTCCACAGCGCCGACCAGCACAGCGCGCGGGCGAGCGGGTCGGTGATGTCGCCGAGGGCCGCCTTCAGCGTCTCCAGGGAACCCGCGTCGAAGCGGATCTTGCAGTACGTGAGGTCGTCGTCGTTGACCAGCACCAGCTCCGGAGCCTCGGCGCCCGACAGCTGCTCCACCACCGTACGGGGACCGTCGACGTCGGCCTCGGCCCGCGCGTACCGCTCCAGCGCGCCCTCGGGCGTACGCCGGTACAGGCCCACCGCCACCCGGTGCGGCCGCAGTTCAGGATGCGACTCGGGCGCCTCCTGTACGACGGCCAGCTCGTCGACCTTGCCGTCCGCGTCCAACAGCACCTGCGGGGTGAGGGAGTTGACGCCGGCCGTCTGGAGCCACGACCGGGACCACGCGCCCATGTCCCGCCCGCTGGTCTCCTCCAGGACCGACAGCAGGTCACCGAGGCGCGTGTTGCCGTAAGCGTGCCGCTTGAAGTAGCGCCGCGCGCCTTCGAGGAACGCGTCCTGGCCGACGTACGCGACGAGTTGTTTCAGTACGGACGCGCCCTTGGCGTACGTGATGCCGTCGAAGTTGAGCTTGGCGTCCTGGAGGTCGCGGATGTCGGCCGTGATCGGATGCGTCGACGGCAACTGGTCGGCGCGGTACGCCCAGGCCTTGCGGCGGTTGGCGAAGGTGATCCAGGAGTCCTTGAAGCGGGTCGCGCCGACGTTCGCGAAGGTGCCCATGAAGTCCGCGAAGGACTCCTTCAGCCACAGGTCGTCCCACCACACCATGGTGACCAGGTCGCCGAACCACATGTGCGCCATCTCGTGCAGGATCACGTTGGCGCGGCCCTCGTAGGACGCCTGCGTCACCTTGCCGCGGAAGATGAACTCCTCGCGGAAGGTGACCAGGCCCGGGTTCTCCATCGCGCCGAGGTTGTACTCCGGCACGAACGCCTGGTCGTACTTCCCGAAGGGGTACGGGTAGTCGAAGTTGTCGTGGAAGAAGTCCAGGCCCTGCTTGGTGACGAGGAAGACGTCGTCGGCGTCGAAGTAGGGCGCGAGACCCTTGCGGCACAGGGCGCCGAGCGGGATCTCCAGCTTGCCGCCGTCGTCGAGGACACGCTCGTACGAGTCCGTCACGTAGTGGTACGGGCCCGCGACGACGCATGTGATGTACGTCGAGATCGGCTTCGTCTCCGCGAACCGCCAGACGCCGTCGGCCAGGTCGCCGACGCCGTTGCTCCACACCGTCCAGCCCTCCGGCGCGCGCACCTCGAAGCGGAACGGGGCCTTGAGGTCCGGCTGCTCGAAGTTGGCGAAGACCCGGCGGGAGTCGGCCGGCTCGTACTGGGTGTAGAGGTAGACCTCGCCGTCCTCCGGGTCGACGAAGCGGTGCATGCCCTCGCCGGTGCGGGAGTAGGCGCACTGGGCGTCGACGATCAGTTCGTTGTCGGCGGCCAGGTCCTCCAGGGCGATCCGGGAGCCGTCGAAGACCGCGCCCGGGTCGAGGTCCCGGCCGTTCAGCGAGAGCGCCGTGACGCTCGGCGCGATCAGGTCCGCGAAGCTGGCCGCCCCCGGTTCGTTGCACCGGAAGCGGATCGTGGTCACGGACCGGAAGGTGCGCGGACCGTCCCCGGACTCGTCGCCGACCGCCGAGCGCAGGTCGAGGGAGACCTCGTACCCGTCGACGGACAGCAGGGCGGCCCGCTCCCGGGCCTCGTCACGGGTCAGATTCTCACCGGGCACGGGCGATGCTCCCTCGGCTGGCGTTTCGGTGTCTGGACAGGCCCGATCCTGCCATGTGCCCCTGACATCGGGCAGCCGGGAATGGGGACGGCGGTGCCCGGTGTTGCCGGTTGAAACGAACACTTTTCCTAGGAGACCCATGTCCGAGACCGCGAACGCCTCCGGCAAGACCCCCGTCGACTTCTGGTTCGACCCGCTGTGCCCCTGGGCCTGGATGACCTCCCGCTGGGTCCTGGAAGTGGAGAAGGTCCGGAACATCGAGGTGCGCTGGCACATCATGAGCCTCGCGGTGCTCAACGAGCCGAAGATCGACGAGCTGCCCGAGCAGTACCGCGAGCTGCTTGAGACCAAGGCCTGGCAGCCGATCCGGGTGGTCACCGCGGCCTGGCAGAAGCACGGCTCCGACATCCTCGGCCCGCTGTACACCGCGCTCGGCACCCGTATCCACAACGAGGGCCAGGGCCCCACCCGCGAGGCCGTCGAGGGCGCCCTGGCGGACGTCGGCCTGCCCGCCGAGCTGATCGAGTACTTCGACCAGAAGGACTTCGAGTTCGACGCCGAGCTGCGTGCCTCCCACAAGGAGGGCATCGACAAGGTCGGCCAGGACGTCGGCACCCCGGTCATCGCGGTCCCCGGCCCCGACGGCGAGCAGATCGCCTTCTTCGGCCCGGTCGTCACCCCGGCCCCCAAGGGCGAGGAAGCGGCCCGCCTCTGGGACGGCACGGTCGCGGTCGCCTCGGTCCCGGGCTTCTACGAGATCAAGCGCACCCGCACCAAGGGGCCGGACTTCAGCAACCTGTGACCGTGCCGGTCAGCTGAAGGACGCGGGCAGGGAGAAGCCGTCCGACTGGTTGAAGTAGGGCTGCACCCAGAGGCACTGCCCCAGCGCGGTCTTGCCCTGGCAGCGCCAGAAGCCGTGCGCGCCCTTCTTCTTGTAGACCGACGCGATGTGCCGCTCCTCCGCCGCGTTCACCCGGCGGAACGGATACAGCTTCCCCTTGGGGCAGTTGGGACAGTGCAGTTCGTCGGACATGTGGACCTCCCGTCCGGGCCGCGAAATGGCCGGAACCGGGAGCATAGGTGCAGCGCGCTCACGCCGTGAGCCCGGAATCCGTCCCGCCGGGGCGGATTCCGGTCGTCACCGCCCGCCGGCCTGCTTCCTTCCTCATCGAGCCCGCTCGCGGGCCTGCGCCAGCCGGGCCAGATGGTCCTCGTACGCCTTCGTGTAGTACGCCGCCCGTGCCGCGTCCGGCTCCACCACCGTTGTCGGCTTCGTCCACACGCCCGCGTCCAGCGGCACCCCGTACCGCTCCGCAGCCGCCAACACCGCGCCCCGCGCCCCGACTTCACCCTCGACGACCCTCAGCGGACGCCCCAGCACATCGGCCAGCAGCCGCATCCACACCGGACTCCGCGTCCCGCCCCCGCACACCGCGAGCGAACCCGTCAGCCCCGCCGCCGCCAGACAGTGCCGGGCCGCGAAGCCGATGCCCTCGCAGGTCGCGCGGACCAGGTCGCCCTTCGTCGACTCCAGGGAGACACCGGTGAGTTGGGCGCGCAGCCGGGGTTCGACGAAGGGCGCGCGCTCGCCGGAGGGCGCGAAGTACGGCAGCACACGCACGCCGTTCGCGCCGGGCGGGGTGTCGGCGAGCAGCGCGTCGACCTCCTCGTGGTGGACGCCGGTCGTCGACAGCACCCAGTCCAGGGCCGCCGTGCCGACCATCGCGGGCATCGCGCGCAGCCGGTGCCCGGGCCGGTCGGTGGAGATGTACAGCCCGGCCGGCTCCCCGCTCAGATCGAGGTCGGTGGTCGCGACGAGACTCGCGAGACAGGTCCCGACGATCAGCAGACCGTCACCCGGCACGGTCACCCCGGCACCGAGCGCGCAGGCCGGCAGGTCGTACGGCCCGTTCGCCACCCGCGTACCGGCCGGCAGCCCCTCCCCGCGCGCCTCGGCGACGGCGACCGGATCCCCGATCGGCGCGAGCAGACCGCGCCGGTGGGTGAGGCCCAGCAGCTCCACCACCCGGTTGTCGTACGTCCGTGTCCGCGGATCCAGGAACGGCATCGACGCGTCCGACACATCCGTCGTCGCGGGCGCCCCCGTCAGCCGCCGGAAGACCATGTCCTTGCAGTACAGGGCGGTCGCGGCGGCGTCGAGGGCCTTCGGCTCGTAGCGGTCGAACCAGGCGAGCAGCGGCCCCGGACACCCCGGGAACATGGCGCTCCCGGTCCGCCGGAACACCGCCTCGAAGGTCCCGTCCTCCAGCCACTGGTCGAGCAGTTCGTGGGCCCGCCCGTCCATCCAGGAGGCCGCGGCCCGCACCGGCAGCCCGTCCTTGTCGACGAGCCAGACCCCGTCCCCCTGCCCGGTCAGCCCGGCGAGCTCGACGGGCCCCGGAACCCGGGTGGTCAGCTCCCCGAGCACGGCGACGACGGCCGAGTACACCTCCTCCATGTCCTGCTCGACGACACCCCCGTGCAGCGCGAGCCCCACCGGCCGTGCCGCCACGGCGAGTTCACGGCCGCCGGCGTCGAACGCGGCGGCCTTCACCGTGGACGTGCCCACATCGATACCGACGTACATCTCGCCTCCCGGCTCAGGTCAGACAGTGCGCCAACGTCTCCCCGCGCGCCCAGCGCCCCACTTCCTCCGCCGCGATCCGCGCCGCCTTCTCCGCGACGGCCCGCGAGGCGCCCCCCAGATGCGGTGTCATCACCACCCGGTCGGCCAGGGCGAACAGCCTCGACCCCGCCGGCACCGGCTCCCGCTCGTACGTGTCCAGCGCCGCCCCCGACAACCGCCCGCTCTCCAGCGCGTCGCACAACGCGTCCTCGTCCAGCAGCGGCCCCCGCGCCACGTTCACCACCACCGCGCCCTCCGGCAACAGCGCCAGCTCCCGGGACCCGATGAGCCCCCGCGTCTCCGGAGTGAGCCGGGCGTGCAGACTGACCACCCGCGACCGCCGCAGGAGCTCGTCGAGCGAGGAGACCCGCAGCCCGTGGATCTCGCCGCGCACATAGGGGTCGTACACCATCACCTGCGCCCCGAACGCACAGAGCGCGCGGGCGACCCGACTGCCGACCGCGCCGTACCCGACGAGCCCGACCGGCAGATCCTCCAGCTCCAGACCGCTGTGTTCGTACGTGTAGTAGCTCGCCCCCTGCCAACTCCGTTGCCCGGCGAGGAGGTTGTGGGCCTGCGGGATGCGGCGGAGCGCGGCGAGCAGCAGCCCGACGGTGAACTCGGCGGTGGCGGCGGCGTTGCGCCCGGGCGCGTAGCAGACGCGCACGTCGTTGACCTTGGCCGCGTCCAGGTTGACGTTGACGGGCCCACCCCGGCAGACGACGACCAGACGCAGGGCGGGGGAGGCCTCCAGGACGCGCTCGGTCACGGGGGCCATCTGGGTGACCAGGACCTCGCGGTCGTCGGCGAGGGCGGTGATCAGCTCGTCCTCCGTGCCGCTGGCCTCGTCGACCTCGGCGACCGGCCCGAAGGGTTCCAGCGGCCAGCCCAGCGTCAACTCCCGCACCAGAAAGGCCCGTCCGGACCCCTCCCGGGGCCAGACCCCGGAGATCGCCTCCG
Organism: Streptomyces sp. NPDC047081; assembly: GCF_040643775.1. NCBI lineage: Bacteria > Bacillati > Actinomycetota > Actinomycetes > Kitasatosporales > Streptomycetaceae > Streptomyces > Streptomyces sp. NPDC047081. The sequence continues at coordinate 107,281 of NZ_JBEYUY010000009.1, forward strand.
AGATCATCCTCGGCCGGACGAAGTGGTCGCCGGCGGCCACGATCCGCAGCATCTCGCTCATCGCAGGAAGTCTCCCGTCCCGACGAGAAGGGCGACGCGGCCGACGCGCCCGGCGATCTCACGATGCTCCAGCTGGGTCACCGGCGATCCCTCCTCCTCTGGCCCTATAACCCTTATGGCTCCTATGGCTCGCTCGCCGAAGTCACGCAGACGCGGTAGTCGACGTTCTGCTCGTCCAGGTCGCGCAGGGCCGCCGCCGACGCCCCGTCGTCGACGAGGAGCAGGTCGAAGCGGGAGAGCGGGACGACCCGGTGCAGGGCGGTCCGGGCGAGCTTGGTGTGGTCGATCAGCAGCACGCTGCGGGCGGCGGCGTCGAGCATCGCCCGCTTCACCGACACGATGTGCTGTTCCTGGTGGTACGCATACCCCCCGCGCACGGCCGAAGTCGACGCGAAGCACAGGTCCACCCGCAGCTGCTCGATCGCCTCGACGCAGGAGACCCCGAGGAAGGACGAGTGCAGCGGGTCGTAGTCGCCGCCGAGGGCGATCAGGTGGATGCCCCGCTGGTCGGCGAGGAGGTTGATGGCTTCAAGGAAATTGGTGACGACCGTCAACGGGCTCACGTCACCCAGCCGCAGCCGGCGCGCTATCTCCAGCGCGGACGTCGAATCGTCCAGCATGACCGCCATGCCGGGCTCGATCAGCTTCAGCGCCTCCTCGGCGACGGCGGCCTTCTCGGCCCGCATGGTCTTCAGCCGGTACTGGACGTTGGACTCGAAGACCCCGGACGGCTGCGCGGTCACCCCGCCTCTGAACTTCCGTACGATCCCCTGCCGTTCGAGCTCGTCGAGATCCCGGTGCACGGTCATCAGACTCACCCCGAACCGCCCGGCGAGCTCCGCCGCGGTGGCCGAACCGTCGGCCAGCACCTTCTCGGCCATGGCGGCGCGACGGACCGCGGGCCCCTGCTGCACACCCCCACCGTTGCTGTTCATCGTGTGGCCGAGGGTGTAACGGCGGAAGTTGCGCGTCAACCCCTCGCGCGGGCGATATCCGCGAGTCAATATCAATAAGGACTGTGAAGTTCTCATTCCCGACCGATACCCGGGAGGCGCGGATGCTGGACGAGCGGGAGGCGTGGTTGGGGATCGACCTGGGCACCCAGAGCGTCCGAGCCCTGCTGGTAACCGCCGACGGAACGATCCTGGGCCGCGGATCGGCCCCCCTCACCAGCCGCCGCGAGGGGAACCGTCACGAGCAGGACCCGGGTGAGTGGTGGGACAGGGTCTGTACGGCGACCCGCCAAGCCCTCCAAGGTCCGCACCACGCACGGATCGGCGGCCTGGCCGTGTGCGGCACCTCAGGCACGGTCCTCCTGACGGACACGCTGGGCCGCCCGATGAGCCCCGCCCTCATGTACGACGACGGCCGCGCCTCGGACGAGGCCGCACAGGCCCGGGCCGCAGGCCTACGGGTCCAGAACACATGGGCACTGCCGAAGGCACTGTGGCTGATGGAGGAATACGACCGCCCCGCCCCCACCCCCCGCACACACCGCCCCCATCTGCACCTGGTCCGCGCCACCCCCTTCCGCCTGGCCCACCAGCCCGACGTGATCGTCGCCCGCCTCACCGGCGAGGTCCCACCCACCGACTCCAGCCACGCCCTCAAGACGGGCTACGACCTGGAGCACGGCACCTGGCCCTACGGACCCCTCGCCCAACTGGGCCTGCCCGACGGCCTGTTGCCCAATGTCGTACGCCCCGGCACCCCGCTCGGCGAGGTCACCCCGGAGGCCGCCGAGGCGACCGGCATCCCGGCCCGCACCCCGGTCGTCGCCGGCATGACCGACGGCTGCGCGGCCCAGATCGCCTCCGCGGCCCTGCGCCCCGGCTCCTGGAACTCCGTACTCGGCACGACCCTGGTCCTCAAGGGCGCGGCCACGACCCCCGTCCACGACCCCACGGGCGTGGTCTACAACCACCGCGCACCGGACGGGAGTTGGCTGCCCGGCGGCGCGTCCAGCGTGGGCGCCGGCGTACTCACAGCGGCCTTCGCGGGCGCGGACCCGGCCACCATGGACACCCGCGCCGCGTCCTACGAGCCGTCCGGCGCGGTGACGTACCCCCTCCTCTCACCGGGGGAACGCTTCCCCTTCCACGCACCGACGGCGTCCGCCCTCCTCCTCGGTGAAACAGACAACGACGCCGACCTGTGGGCCGCCCTCCTCCAGGGCGTGGCCTTCGCCGAACGCCTCTGCCTGGACTACCTCGACCACCTGGGCGCCCCCCTGGACGGCCCCCTCACCTTCACCGGCGGCGCGACCCGCAGCGAGTACTGGAACCAACTGCGCACGGACATCCTGGCCCGCGAGGCCCACGTACCAGAACAAACCGACCCCGCCCTGGGCATGGCAGCCCTGGCCGCCCACGGCACGGGCGCAGGCCCCCTCCCCGAGCTGGCCGAACGCATGGTCCACATCACCACCACCCTCACCCCCGACCCCCACCGCACGGCCCTGTTCGCCGAGCCATACACCCGCCTGATCGACGAACTCACAACCCGAGGCTGGCTACCACCCCCCGTGGCGGCCCACGCCCACGCCCGCCTGAGCAGGGACACAGAGACATGACAGAGGACTTGCCGTGCGGCCGGTCGGAGCCAGAGTGGGTCGGAGCCACGGGCCCGCACCCGCCGGACCACGGGAGCGGGTCGGGGCGGTACGGCGCAACCCGCCGCGTACATGGCATTAGGACAGGCCCACCCCTCGAAGAAACGGCAAGACCGTAGGCGGCGGGTTCGCCGTACCGCCCCGACCCCGACCCACCCCCGAACGGACCGCGCGATGACCACCACCCTCCTCCTGACCCGCCACGGCCAAACCATCTGGCACGCCGAGAACCGCTACGCCGGCGTGAGCGACATCGGGCTCACCGACGAGGGAAGGGAGCAGGCGCAGGCGCTCGGGCGGTGGGCCGCCGCACAGAGGCCCGACGCGGTGTGGACGTCCCCCCTCTCGCGGGCGGTCGCCACCGCGGACCCGGCCTGCCGCGCCCTGCGCCTCGAAGCGCACCGCGAACCCGGCCTCAGGGAGTGCGACTTCGGGGTGATGGAGGGTCGTACCCTCGCCGAGTTCGCGGCCGATGTCCCCGACGCCGCCGAGGCGTTCCGGGCGGACCCGGTGGCATATCCCTTCCCCCGTGCCGAGAATCCCCTCGACGCCGCCGCCCGGGGGACCCGGGCGCTGCGCCGGATCGCCGCCGCACACTCCGGCGGGCGGGTGCTGGTCGTCGCCCACAACACCCTGCTGCGGCTGGTGCTGTGCACCCTTCTCGGGATCCCGGTCGCGGAGTACCGGAGAGTGTTCCCGCGACTGCGGAACGCGGCGATCACCGAACTCCGCCTCGACGAGCGAGGATCCGCCGCACTTCTCTCCCTCAATGTGCCCTGCGACCCCGACATGCCGTAGCACCATGGGCACATGACGGAGATCGACACCTCGGTACCCCACTCGGCCCGCATCTGGAACTACTGGCTGGGCGGCAAGGACAACTACCCCGTGGACGAGGCGGCCGGCGACGCCTACACCGCCGTCTTCCCCGGCATCGTCACCATCGCCCGCAGCAGCCGCGCCTTCCTCGGCCGCAGCATCCGGTACCTGGTGGAGGAGGCGGGCGTACGTCAGTTCCTGGACGTCGGCACCGGCCTGCCCACCGTCGACAACACCCACGAGGTCGCCCAGCGCAGCGCCCCCGAGGCGAAGATCGTCTACGTCGACAACGACCCGCTGGTCCTGGCCCACGCCCGCGCGCTGCTCACGTCCACGCCGGAGGGCGTGACCGCGTACGAGGACCTGAACCTGCACGACCCGGACGCCATCCTCCAGGCAGCCGCGAAGACACTCGACCTCACCCAGCCCACGGCCCTGATCCTCAGCGGCATCCTCGGCCACGTGGCCGACTACGAAAAGGCCCGCGCCCTGGTCCGCAGCCTGGTCGCGGGCCTGCCCTCGGGCAGCTACCTCTCCGTCAACGACGGCTCCCGTGGCACGGACCAGGCCTACGAACAGGCGCAGGACGCGTACAACGAGACGGGCGCGGTGCCGTATTTCCTGCGCCCGGTCGACCAGATCGCGGCGTTCTTCGACGGCCTCGACCTGGTGGAACCGGGCGTGGTCTCGGTCCCCCGGTGGCGCCCGGCACCAGGCGCGGACACAATCCCGATCGGCCAGCACGGCGGCCTGGCCCGCAAGCCGTAGCTTCCGTCATTCCGCCCGCCCGGCGAAGTCAAGGGCAGGGCGGCCTCTCCGCGCAGCGGGAGAGGCCGCCCTGTGTCAGGAGAGGCCGTGAACGAACCGTGGCCGTGCGGCTACGCGGCCACCGTCGTGTAGTGCGAGGCGTCCCCCTCGATGGAGTAGCTCTCCTTGCCCTCGATGCCGACCGGGATGTCACCGGCGACGGTCACCCGGTGCAGCCGGCGCGCCAGGCCGTCGTAGTTGTCGACGGCGTAGTGCTGGGTGATGCGGTTGTCGAACAGCACGAGCTGGTTCTCCGACCAGCGGTGGCGCAGGATGTTCTCCGGCCGGGTGACGTACGCCTGGAGAAGGTCGAGGATCTTCCGCCCCTCGCCCGGCGACAGCCCCACGATCCGCTGCGCGAACCCGCCGATGAACAGCCCGCGTTCCCCGGTCAGCGGATGCACCCGCACGACCGGGTGGACCGTGCGGTACCTGATGGACGTGAACTGGGCCCGCTGGGCGGCCTGTTCCTCGTCGACCTCCTCGTCCGGTACGGCGTAGTCGTAGTCGTTGGTGTGCTCGGCCCACAGCGTGTCCGCCAACGAGCGCAGGGACTCAGGGAGTTGGCGGTAGGCGGCGGCCGAGCTGGCGATCAGGGTCTCGCCGCCGTACGGCGGGATCGTGATCGAGCGCAGGGTGCTGGCCTGCGGCGGGTTGAGGATGAACGTGACGTCGGTGTGCCAGTGGTTGGCGGCCCGGCCGCGCTCGCTGTCGACGGGCAGCACGTTCGGGACGCCGTCGACGGAGGAGACGGTGGGGTGGGCGGTGGTGACGTCGCCGAAGTGGCGGACGAAGGCCTGCTGGGACTCGTCGTCCAGGTTCACGTCGTCGAAGACGAGCGCCTTGTGGACGTTGAGCGCCTCCCGGATCGCGGCGGCGGTCTCCTCGCCGAGCGGCTTGGAGATGTCGACGCCCGAGACGCGGGCGCCGATGTTGGCGGTGACCTTCTGGATCTCGATGCCGGACATGTGCGGGTCCTTTCAGACGAGGGCGGGCTGATCGGCGGACGGGACGTACTGGTTGGCGGGGCGGGGAAGGCCGTAGCGCTCCCGCAGGGTCTGGCGGGGTCCGTACTCCGTGCGGAGCAGACCCCGGCGGCGCAGGATCGGCACGACCTGGTCGACGAAGGTCTCCAGGCCCGAAGGGAGCACGGCGGGCATGATGTTGAAGCCGTCGGCGGCGCCCTGGGTGAACCAGGTCTCGATGGCGTCGGCGACCTGCTCGGGCGTACCGGCGAAGGTGAGATGGCCGCGCCCGCCGCCGAGCCGCCCGATGAGCTGCCGGACGGTGAGGCGCTCGCGCCGGGCCAGCTCCACGATCAGCGTGTACCGGCTCTTGGCGCCCTCGACGGCGCTCTCCGGCGGCAGGTCGGCGGGAAGCCCGGCATCCAACTCCAGGGTCCCCGGCGGCAGTTGCAGCAGCCGCTCCAGGTTGGCCACCCCGTGCCGGTGCACGATGTGGTCCTCCAGCACCTGCTCGTTCGCCCGCGCCTCGGCCTCGGTCGACCCGACGACCGGCACGATCCCGGGCAGCACCTTGATGTGCCCGGGGTCCCGACCGGCCGCCGCCGTACGGGACTTGAGGTCGGTGTAGAAGGCCTGCGCGTCGGCGAGGGTCTGCTGGGCGGTGAAGACGGCCTCCGCGTACCGGGCGGCGAAGTTCCTGCCGTCCTCGCTGGAGCCGGCCTGCACGAGCAGCGGGTAACCCTGCGGTGAGCGGGGCACGTTGAGGGCGCCCTCGACACTGAAGTACGTCCCCCGGTGCCGGGGCGGGTGGATCTTCGTGTCGTCGCCCCAGACGCCGGTCTCCTTGTCGCCGAGGATCGCGTCGTCCTCCCAGCTGTCCCAGAGCTTGAGGGCGACGTCCAGGAACTCGCCGGCCCGGGCGTACCGCTCGGCGTGCGCGGGCTCGGCGTCGAGACCGAAGTTCCGGGCGGCCTCCGCGCCCGCCGTGGTGACGATGTTCCAGCCGGCCCGGCCACCGCTGATGATGTCCAGCGAGGCGAACTTGCGGGCCAGGTTGTAGGGGGAGTTGTAGGAGGTCGACGCGGTGGCGATGAGACCGATGTGCTCGGTGGCGGTCGCCAGCGCGGTCAGCAGGGTGAGCGGTTCGAGGGCACCGGCGGGCCGCTGCGCGACACTGCCCCACAGCTGGGGCCCGTCGGCGAGGAACAGCGAGTCGAAGGTGCCGCGTTCGGCGGTCCGGGCGAGCTTGACGTAGTGACCGAGCTCGACATGGGCGTAGGGGTCACTCTCGGGGAGCCGCCAGGAGGCCTCGTGGTGACCGGTGTTCATGAGGAAGGCGTTGAGGTGCAGCCGGCGGGTCATGCGTGGTCCTTTGCTTCCGGGCGTCGGTTCGGGCAACTCAGCCCGTCCGGCGTTTGAGGACGAGGCCGTTCAGGCCGAAGCGGGGGTCTGGGGGCGGCAGCCCCCAGGGGCGCGGTCACGAGGCGTCCTCCGTGACACCCAGCGCGCCCAGCAGCCGCTCCCGGTACTCGCCCAGCAAGGGGTCCCGGTACGACCGCGGATGCGGCCGGTCGATCGTCAGGTCCAGCCCGATACGCCCCGCGTCCAGCACCAGCACCCGGTCCGCCAGCACGATCGCCTCGTCCACGTCGTGCGTGACCAGCAGCACGGACGGCCGGTGGGCCTTCCACAGCTCCCGCAGCAGCGCGTGCATCCTGATCCGGGTCAGCGCGTCCAGCGCCCCGAACGGCTCGTCGGCCAGCAGGAGTTCGGGCTCACGGACCAGTGACCGCGCGAGTGCCGCCCGCTGGGCCTCGCCGCCGGAGAGCTCGTTCGGCCAGGCCCGCTCGCGCCCCTTCAGCCCGACCTCGGCGAGAGCCGCGCGCCCCTTCTCCTCGCCGTCCGTCCCCAGCAGCACGTTGTCCAGTACCCGCCGCCAGGGCAGCAGCCGGGAGTCCTGGAAGACCACCGACACCCGTTCCGGAGCCGCCAGTTGCCCACTCCCGGCGACGTTGTGGTCCAGCCCCGCGACGGCCCGCAGCAGCGTGCTCTTCCCGGATCCGCTGTGCCCGAGGAGCGCCACGAACTGCCCGGCGGGGATGTCGAGGTCGACGCCGTCGAGGACCGTACGCCCCTCGAACGACCGTGTGAGGCCCCGGATCTGCACGGCCGGCCGGGTCAGCTGCTCAGTGTGCGGCGCCATGACAGCACCCTCCGTTCTATGAGACGGACCGCGCTGTCGGAGACCAGGCCGAAGACCCCGTAGACCAGCAGCCCGACGAGGATCACGTCGGACTGGCCGTAGTTCTGGGCCTGGAACATCATGTAGCCGAGCCCGCTGGTGGCGTTGATCTGCTCCAGGACCACCAGACCGAGCCAGGAGCCGGTCACCCCGAGCCGGAGTCCCACGAAGAATCCGGGCAGGGCGCCGGGGATGACGATCTGGCGGACGAACTGGAGCCTGGACAGCCCCTGGACCTCGGCGAGTTCGACGAACCGGCTGTCGATGCCGGACAGCGCCGCGTGCGTGTTGAGGTAGATCGGGATGTAGACGACGATGGCGATGATCGCGATCTTGAAGGTCTCGCCGATGCCCAGCCAGAGGATGAACAGCGGGATCAGACCGAGGGTCGGGATCGCCCGGTTGAGCTGCACGGTCCCGTCGATCAGCGCCTCGCCGACCCGGCTGAGCCCCGACGCCAGCGCGAGCAGGACCCCGGCGGTGAGGCCGATCGCGAAGCCGTACGCGGCGCGTTCGAGGGAGGTCAGGATGTCGGTGGGCAGGGTCCCGGCGGTCCACAGCCGGCCGGCCGTCCGCAGTACGGTCCAGGGCGCCGGTATCGCGCCCGGGTCGAGCTGTCCGGCGGCGGAGGCGGCGGCCCACAGGGCGATGAGGACGGCGGGGCCGGTCAGCCAGGTCGCGGGCAGCCGTTTGCCGGGGGCGAGGCCGCGCCGCCGTACCCGACGACTCTCCTGCGCGGTCGGCGCCGGTGCGACGGTGGTCGTGGTCACGGCGCTCACCTCCGGTACTCCGCCGGTACGGCCCGGGCGGCGATGGCCTCGAAGCGGTGGTCGAAGAGCGAGGAGACGTCGAACCTCTTCACGAAGCCGCCCTCCGCGAGCAGATCCGCGGTCTCCTGCTCCCACTTGATCGCCTCGTCCCAACTCGGCGGGAACAGCGGCTTGTTGGCGAGGTCGGAGATCGACTTCGCCTGCGCGAGGGTCAGGTTCTGCGTCTTGACGTAGAACTCCTCGTTCCAGCTGTCCGGGTTCTCGTACTGCCAGACCAGGCCCTTGGCCCAGAACGGGATGTACGCGGCGACCGCGGCCGCCTTCGCGGAGTCGGCGAGCACCGACGTGGGCGCCCAGAGCAGGTTGACCAGGTCGACGACGTCCGTGGTGATGGTGCGGGCGCCCTTCGAGCCGTACTGCTGGAGGTACGCGGGGACCTGGGTGTTGGACAGCGGTGCGATGTCGACCTGGCCGGACTGCAGGGCGGTCAGGAACTGGTTGCTGGTCAGCGGCACCAGCTTCACCTCGTCGTACTTCAGCCCGGCCTGCTTGAGCGCCCGCAGGAGTACGACGCCCTGCGCCTGCCCCTGCGAGAACGCGAGCTTCTTCCCCTTGAAGTCGGCGACCGAGCGGATGTCGCTGCCGGGCTTGGTGGCGAAGAGGTAATTCGGCTTGCGGGTGATGTCGATCGCGACGATCTTCGCGTCGAATCCCTGGTAGTGCGCCTGTATCGGCGGAATTCCCGCGTTGTTGGCGAGGTCCAGGGATTTCGCGCGGAAGGCATTGATGACATCCGGTCCGGCACCGATGTTCACCCAGCTGGAAACCGTGAAGGGCAGGGTGCCCAGCTTGGCCAGCTTGAACTGGAGTTGCTGGGCGTTCAGATACGAGGCGACCTTCAGGCTGGTGCCGGCCGGGACCTTGTCGGCGAGCGGCGCGGAGGAGGCACCCTTGGTGTCGGCGGCCGCGCTGCTGCCGGCGCAGCCGCTCAGTCCGGCGACACCGGCTGCGGCGCCGAGCACGGAGGTGAGGAACAGCCGCCGGTCGACGCCGGACGTGCGGGAAAAAGGCATGGGAGAACTCCCTGAATTCTGCACTGGAGCAGCGCACGGGAAAATCAGTGGGCAGGAGATTCACGCAGGGGAAATGAGCGCGTCACGCGGGGCAACGTGTCAGCAACAAAGGGCGCGACAGTACAGGTGCGGGCTCATGGACAGGATGTTCCCGGTTTCGCGGAACGGCTGTCAACATTCGGCGTTTCTGAATTAATTAACCTCAGGTGAGGACGCCAGCGGATCCCGGTAGAGCACGTCGAGCGCCACCGAACCGCCCGCCACCGCCAGCACGGAATCCGGGAAACTCGTCGGCAGCACGGAAGCCGCGCGCCTGGCCCCGACCCCCGCGCGCAACGCGCTCAGGCAGTCCTCCCGGTGGATGATCCCCACCTCGGTCACCACCACCGTCTCCGGGTTGAGCACGTCGAGCAGCAGCCGCGCCGCCCGCCCGATCGCACCCGCCCGCGCCACCAGCAGCCGTACCGCCCGAAGGTCGCCCGAGGCCGCGGCGGCGACCACGTGCATGGGGTTCACACCGTCGGTGACGCCCGCCTCCCGGGCCCGCCTGCACAGCGTGCGCTCGCTCAACTCGGCCTGGAGGCAGCCGACTTCACCGCAGGCGCAGGGCTCGGTGCCGCCCGGTACCGGCAGATGGGCGATCGCGCCCGCCTGGGAGCGCGGCCCGTGATGCACCTCGTCACCGGTGGCGAACGCCGCGTCGACCACATTGCCGACGAACAGATGCAGCACGCTCCCGCTGCCGCGGGCCCGCCCGAACAGCCGCTCCCCGTTGACCAACGCCCGCGCGTGGCCGTCCACATGGACCGGCAGCCCGGTGTGCTCGCCGAGCGTCCGGCGCACGGCCACGTCCCGCCAGCCGAGCAGCGGATGCTCCACGACGGTCCCGGACTCCCGGTCCACCCAGCCGCCGACGGCGACGCCGACGCCCAGCGGACGGCAGTTCGGTGCCTCCGCGAGCAGATCGGCGAGCCCCTCGGCGGCGCGCGCCAGCACCCACCCCGGATCGGTGCGCTCGTGCGGCAGCTCGCGCCGGACCACCACCCGCCCGCGCAGATCGAGCAGCGCGACGGTGGTGTAGGGCACCGCGACATGCACCCCGCCGACCACGAACCGCGAGTCGTCCAGGTCGACGGGGACATGCGGGCGGCCCACCCCGTTCGAGCGGCGGGGCGCGGACGACTCGCGGATCAGGCCGAGTTCGGCGAACCGGGCGCAGTAGTCGGTCACCGACGCGGGCGAGAGCCCGGTCAGCCGGGCGATGGTGGAGCGCGCCACCGGTCCGTGTTCGAGGACGGACCGCAGGACGACGCTGGCGCTCGTACGGCGCCGGGAGGCGGGGGCGGCGGGAGTGGACGCCAGGGCAGCGGGCATGGAAGACCGTCCTCGGGAACGGGGCCGACACGTCTCGGAGACCGAGGCGCGCCGCAGCCCGCCTCAGCCGGGACGGCGACAGGTGGCAGCACCCTGACGTCGCAGGTCGACATAGCGACGCGACGTGAGATTCCGGGCCTGGGCAACCATGCTTCGAAGGGTAGGCCAGGAAGGGCGAATCAGACCAGACCGCTAGGATTCATTTGGCGGGACCTTACAGAGCCGCTGAAGTCGCTGAAGTGAGCCCGCCCTCCCTGCCTCAGTGACCGTTCTCACGCCGTACCCGGTGTAACGGGCATCCTTTGTCCGGAGCCCACCAAGCCTCCGCCCCACCCTTTGTCGACCCATGACGGTGATCGGCTCAAGCGGGCCGGGATAGCGTCACGGTGTCCCAGCATGTCCCCGTCACCCGCGGAGTCCCCATGAGCACCGCTGCCGCCACCGCCCGCCCCCAGGTCCTCGCCGACCTGCTGCCCGCGTCCCGCCTCCGGGACGTGGCCCTCGTGCTCGGCGGCGCCGCGCTCACCGGCCTCGCGGCCCAGATCTCCGTGCCCGTTCCGGGCTCCCCGGTCCCGGTGACCGGCCAGACCTTCGCCGCGCTGCTCGTCGGCACCGCGCTCGGCGCGAGCCGCGGCCTGAGCGCCCTCGTCCTGTACGCGCTGGCCGGTCTCGCGGGCCTGCCGTGGTTCGCGGGCGGCACCTCCGGGACCTCCGTCTCCTTCGGCTACATCCTCGGCATGATCCTGGCCTCCACCGTCGTGGGCGCCCTGGCCCGCCGCGGCGCCGACCGCTCCGTCGTACGCATGGCGGGCACGATGCTGCTGGGCGAGGCCCTCATCTACGCCGTCGGCGTCCCGTACCTGGCGTACGCGGCCGACATGTCCCTGTCCGCCGCGGTCGCGGCCGGCCTCACCCCGTTCCTGCTCGGCGACGCCCTGAAGGCGGCCCTGGCGATGGGTGTCACGCCCACCGCCTGGAAGCTCGTCAACAAGCAGCGCTGACGTCGTAGTTGTGACGGAAGAGGTTCGCCGGGTCGTACGACGACTTCAGCCCGGCGAGCCTCTTCAGCGTCTCCCCGTCGTACAGCCCCGCGGTCCGGTCCCCGGCCCCGAAGGCGAAGTTGAGCGCCCGCCCGAGCGTGACGTCCGCGAGCAGCGCGAAGGCCGGATCCAGCAGCGCCCGCGCCCCCTCCCGCTCCCCGACCGTCAACAGCCGCACCAGGAAACGCCCTTCGCGGTACGGCACCGAGTTCGGCGCCGGCCGGGCGAGCGCCCCGCCCAGATGATTGACCTGGACGACGCACATGGGCCCGCCGGAGTCCGGCCCCACCCGCGCGAGCAGCTCACCGGCCCGCGCCACGTCCAGCTCGCTCAGCACCGCGCTGTCCCCGTAGTAGGCGTGCGGGAAGTCCGGGTCACTGTGGATGGTGTGGCTCTCGGCATATGGCATCTCCCGCAGCGAGTCCGCGAGCACCGGCCCCGACTCCCTGAGCGGAGCGACGATTTCGGGCCCGTCGGCGCCGGTGTACGCCACGCGCACGGAGACGACGTACCGCCCCCGCAGCTGCGACGGCAGCGCCGGCAGGTCCGGATACGGTACGGCGGAGAAGGACGAGGTCAGCCCGTCCGGCACGGTCCGCGTCCACTCCTCGTAGGCCCGCAGCAGCGCCGCCGGATCGGTCTCCCGCCCGTCGAAGGCGAGGGACCCGCCGTACAGCGTCTTCACGGGTACGAGGCCGATCTCCAGCTCGGTGACGACGCCGAAGTTGTGGCCGCCGCCGAGGAGCGCCCAGTACAGGTCGGGCTCTGAGTCCCGGGTGACGTGCCGGAGCACGCCGTCCGCCGTGACGACGTCCAGGGAGCGCACATGGTCGGCCGCGTAGCCGAACTCCCTTGCCAGGATGCCCAGTCCGCCGCTGAGCGTGTAGGAGACGGCGCCGACGCCGGGGGCAGAGCCGTTGAGCGGCGCGAGGCCGTACGGCTCCGCTGCCGCGACGACCTGGCCCCAGCGCACGCCCGCCTGGACGCGGACGGTACGCGCCCCGGGGTCCACGCTCACCCGGTCCATGCGCCGCGTCGTGACGAGCACACCGCCCTCCGACGTGCCGGGCAGCCCGTGACCGGTGGCCTGCACACCGACGGGAAGGCCGCGCTCGGCCGCGTACCGCACGGCGGCGATCACGTCGTCGGCCGAGGTGGCGGCGAAGACCACGGCGGGGCGGCGGGTGAACCCGGTCTGGAAACCGGCGAGTTCGTCGTCGTAACCGGGGTCGCCGGGTCGGAGGACCAGCAGGTCTGCGGTGTTGTCGACGGTGTTCATGGCGCACAGAGTGCCCGCATAACCTGACACCTGCCGTCAGGTTATGCGGGCGGGGTGAATCCGTGCCCTCTTGGGTGCTCAGGCGCCCAGCTGCCGGGTCGGCCGTCGGGTCGACCACCACAGTCCGGCCGCACCGGCCGTCAGCAGCGCGGCACCGGCCGCGCCGAGCGGCAGGATGTCGCGCCCGACACCGGTCTTGGGCAGCTCACTGGCGCTGCCGCCCGGGGACACCGGCTTGTTGTCGGTTCCGAGGAGCAGCGGGGTGGCCGGGGCGTTCGGCGACTGGTTGTTCGTACCGAACGGAACCGGGCCCTGCTGCCAGTACGTCTTCTTTCCGTCACCGGTCTGCACGGGCAGACAGATCTTTCCGGTCTTCTTCAGGTCGAACGTGGCGTCCACCGCGTACGACTTCGACTTACCGGCCGCGAGATTGTCGATCGGGCAGGCGAAACCACTGTTCGAGCCCTCCGGAAGACTCCCCTTGTCGATCGCGGAGCAGCCTTGAACGTTCTTGACCGTAAGGCCGTCGAAACCGACGACCAAAAGCTGGATCTTTCCGCTGTCCTTGGTCCCGTCGTTCTTGACGGTGGCCGTGATCGCCGTCTTTTGTGTGCTGTTGTCGACCGAGATCTTCGAAGGCAGGAGCGTGGTCAGCTTCACGCCTGCCGGGGCCTCGTCGATGACCTTTCCCCCCTTGCCGCTGCCGGGCCCCTGGTCGTCCGCGGTGGCGGTGAAGGAAAGGATCATCACCGCCGAAAAAGATGCCGCGACCACAGATCCCGCGATGGTCGTCGTGCGACGAGAACTCATGTTCACATCCCCCTTGGCTGCGCCTGAATTCGCAGTACTTGAAGAGCTACCACAAGATTTCTCCGCACTATGCTGGTACGGCATGAAGTGTGACCATTGTGTTTCACTCGGGGTGGACCGGACGTGGTCGAGGGGGTGCGGTGGATTTGCCGGGGAATTTGAGGAGCGGCGGTGTTCCAGGGCTTCTGGTGACGGGCCGCTATCGGCTGGTCGAAAGTATCGGGCAGGGGGGAATGGGGCGGGTGTGGCGAGCCGCCGACGAAATGCTCGATCGCCCGGTGGCCGTCAAGGAGATGCGGATAGACGGCCTGGACGCGGAGGACACCCGCACCCGCCGTGAACGCACCCTGCGCGAGGCCAGGGCGACCGCGCGGATCGACCACCCCAACGTCGTACGGGTCTACGACGTGGTGGACGAGGGCGAACGCCTGTGGATCGTGATGGAGTTGGTGAACGGCCGCTCCCTGGAACGGATCATGGTGGAGGACGGCCCGCTGGGCGCGCGTGAGACGGCCCGCATCGGCGTGGGACTCGTCGCCGCCCTGCGCCAGGTGCACGCGCGCGGAGTCCTACACCGGGACATCAAGCCGGGCAACGTCCTGGTCGAGGGCGCCGGTGAACTCGGCGAGCGCATCGTCCTCACCGACTTCGGCATCGCCGCGATCCAGGACGCGAAGGCGCTCACGATGGTCGGCATGCTGGTCGGCTCGCCGGACTACATGGCCCCCGAGCGGGTCTCCGGCCGCCCCCAGGGCCCGCCCTCGGACATCTGGTCCCTCGGCGCGACGCTGTGCGCGGCGCTGGGGGGCCGCTCGCCCTTCTCCCGCGACACGACCCTGGCGACCCTGCACGCGGTCCTCTACGAGGAGCCCGAAATCCCGCCCGCGGCAGGGCCCTTGAGCGACGTCCTGGCGGCCCTCCTGGAGAAGGAACCGGAGGTCAGGCCGGGCCTCGCGGACCTGGAAGAGGCCCTGCGGCCGCTCGCGTTCCCCGCGTCCACGCCGACGCTGCCGGTGGGCGGGGGAGAGCCGGGGGAGGAGGAGCCGTCAGGAGACCTGGAGTCCGAGCCGTCGGAGGGCGAATACGCCGTAGCCCTGGAGAAGCGAGCACCGCAGCCGACGCCGGGACCACCGGAAGCCACAGAGGTGCCGGAGACTCGGGAAGTCCGGGAAGACCAGGCGGTGCAGGAGCCTGAGCAGGCAGAGGAACCCACCCCTCCGTCCCCGTGGTCCCCGAACGAGTCACCCACCCCCGCCTACCTGGAGACCCGTTTCGTACGAGCCGTCCAGGACCCCAGGCAGCCACAGCCCGCGGCCGAACCCGAACCCGAACCCGAACCGGAGCCCATCGAGGACGCGATCCCGCCGGACCACAGGGACACCCACGACTTCGGCCACCGCACCTCCCACGAGCCGCCCGTCCCCAGCGCCTCCACGGAAGTCCCCTCCGAACTCCGCCCGGACGCCCGCTCCGAGACCCCGTCCGTCCCGGCGCCCTTCCGGGGGAGCCCCGCGCTCCACGCGGACGAGTCCGCCGCGCACCCGGCAACCCTCGTCCCGGACGCGGACGAGCCCGCCGAGCGCCCCGTCAACTCCGAGCCCACCACCGTCAAACGCGGCGGTGTCTCCCTGATCCGCGCCGCGGGGCCGGTGACCCAGCGCCCCGCGCACCCGAACGGCGCCGACCACGAGCGCCGTACGCGTCCCGCTCTCGGTTCCCACCCGCTCAGGACACCCGAGCGCCAGGCCGAGGAGCCGGGTCCGTCAGGCCCGCCCGCGCCCGGCGGACCCCGGCGCGACCGTCGTCGTATCGGAGTCTTCGCGGGCGCCGGTGTCGCCGCCGTCGCCGCGGTCGTCGTCGTGCTGCTGCTCGCCAACTCCGGGTCGCCCGGCGACGACAAGGCGGGCGGGTCCTCGACCTCGCCGTCCGCGTCCGCCACGAGCCCCTCGCCCACCGTCGAGGGCACCACCCGCCCCCGCACCCTGCCGCCCGGCACACACGAGGAGGCCGCCGGATACGCCTGGGCCACCCCCAAGGGCTGGCAGCGGAACGTGAAGACGGGGGCGGATGTGCACTACACGTCCCCGGACGGCGCCCAGGAACTCGTCGCCAAGTCCTCGGTGGCCCGCGGCGACCTGGTGAAGACCTGGGAGCAGTCGGAGCAGGACGCCCACAAAGGGCAGGACTACCGGAAGATCCGCTTCGAGCAGACGACCTTCCACGGCAACCCGGCCGTGGTCTGGGAGTACACGGTCACCGTCAACGGCGTTCCGTGGCACGCCCGTCAGCTGGGCTTCAACCAGGACGGCAGGTCGTACCAGGTCAACATCTGGTACCACCCGGACGTGGAGGCCCAGGCGGTCAAGACCTACGACAAGGTCAAGGACAGCTTCACGGTGCTTTGACGGCGTCCTTGGACTTGGCCTCGGCCTCGTCCTCGACCGCCGCCGTCGTCCGTCCGCCGCGCACCTTCTCCTTCACGAAGGCGATGGCCAGTACGACCGCTGCGACCAGCAGCGACAGCAGTACCGTCTCGCGGCCGTCGTGCTCCGTGTCGGTCAGCATGTAGCCGAGCACGAACACGATCAACGCGGCCGTCGCCCAGGTCAGATACGGGTACAGCCACATCTTCACGACCAGCTTCTCCGGCGCCTCGGCCTGGATGATCCGCCGCATCCGCAGCTGCGAGAAGCAGATCACCAGCCACACGAACAGGGCAACCGCACCACTGGAGTTGACCAGGAAGAGGAAGACCGAGTCCGGGAACTTGTAGTTGAAGAAGACGGCGACGAAGCCGAAGACGACGGACGCGACGATCGCCGCCATCGGCACACCACGCGAGGTGGTCTTCGCGAACACCTTCGGCGCGTCGCCCCGCTGGCCGAGCGAGAAGGCCATCCGGGAGGCCGTGTAGAGGCCGGAGTTGAGACAGGACAGCACGGACGTCAGCACGATGAAGTTCATGATCTGACCGGCGTGCGCGATGCCGAGGGAGTCGAGGGCGGCGACGTACGAGCCCTTGTCCTTGATGGACGGGTCGTTCCACGGCAGCAGCGTGACGACGACGAAGATCGAGCCCAGGTAGAAGACGGCGATCCGCCAGATGATGCTGTTGGTCGACTTCGTCACCGCGCGCTGCGGGTCCTCGGACTCGCCGGCCGCCAGCGTCGCGATCTCGCTGCCCATGAAGGAGAAGACGACCAGCAGTACGCCGGTGAGGATCGCGCCGGGGCCGTTCGGCAGGAAGCCGCCGTGGTCGGTGAGGTTGCCCAGGCCCGCCTTGTCGCTGTCGACGCCCGGCAGCACGCCGAACACCGCGAGCGCGCCGACGACGATGAACGCGCCGATCGCCACGACCTTGATCCCGGCGAACCAGAACTCGAACTCGCCGTAGGAGCCGACCGATACGAGGTTCGTCGCGGTCAGCACGACCATCACGATCAGCGCCCAGCCCCACTGCGGTACGGCCGGGATCCAGCCCTCCAGGATCTTGGCGCCGGCGGTGGCCTCCACCGCGAGCACCACGACCCAGAAGAACCAGTACAGCCAGCCGATGGAGAACCCGGCCCAGCGGCCGAGCGCGCGGTCGGCGTGCGCCGAGAAGGAGCCGGAGGTGGGGTTGGCGGCGGACATCTCGCCGAGCATGCGCATCACGAGGACGACGAGCGTGCCGACGAGGGCGTACGACAGGAGGATGCCGGGGCCTGCTGTGGCGATGCCGGAGCTGGAGCCGACGAAGAGGCCGGCGCCGATGACGCCGCCGATGGCGATCATCGACAGATGGCGGTTCTTGAGGCCTGCTTGGAGCCCGGAAGTCATGGGGGGAATTCCTTTGCGCCGGGTGAGCGGTCTCCCGTACTGGGGTCTGTACGAGTTGGGCCAGTGAATCGCAGGCAAAGAAATTCGTGAACCTTTGAATCCGGATCGTTACTTGAGGTTTTCTTGAGGTTCTGTGGTTGGCCTCAAATTTTTCCTGGTCGACACCCCGGGCTGCTGCCCCGAAACCGCCATGTCACACTCGGAGCCATGCGCGTGTATCTCGGCTCCGACCATGCCGGCCTCGAACTCAAGAACCACCTCGTCGAGTGGTTGAAGGCGGCCGGCCACGACCCCGTCGACTGCGGCCCGCACATCTACGACGCCCAGGACGACTACCCGCCCTTCTGCCTCCGCGCCGCGGAGAGGACGGCCGCGGACTCCGACGCCCTCGGCATCGTGATCGGCGGCTCCGGCAACGGCGAGCAGATCGCCGCGAACAAGGTGAAGGGCGTGCGGGCGGCTCTCGCCTGGAGCGAGGAGACCGCGTCGCTCGGCCGGCAGCACAACAACGCCAACGTCGTGGCGGTGGGCGCGCGCATGCACACTGAGGAGGAGGCGACGAAGTTCGTCGAGACCTTCCTGGGCACGCCGTTCTCGGGCGACGAGCGGCATGTGCGGCGCATCGAGATGCTGGCGGACTACGAGACGACGGGCGACCTGCCGCCGATCCCGGCGCACCACCCGCAGCAGGACTGATCGCCCCCAGGGGGCTGGAAGGACAGGAACCGTGCCCGAGGGGCATACGATTCACCGGCTCGCGCTGGACTACGCCGACCGCTTCTCCGGCCGGCCGGCACGCGTCACCAGTCCCCAGGGCAAGTTCTCCGACGCCGCCGAGCTGCTGAACGGCTCCGAGCTCACCCGTACCGAGGCGCACGGCAAGCACCTGTTCCTCGGGTTCCGGGACACCGACTGGGTCCACATCCACCTCGGGCTGTTCGGCAAGGTCGGCTTCGGTGACGCCCCCGCACCCCCGCCCACCGACACCGTCCGCCTCCGCCTCGCCAACAGCACGTCGTACGTCGACCTGCGCGGCCCGACGACCTGCGCCCTCATCACGGACGCCGAGAAGGACGCCATACACGCCCGCCTCGGCCCCGACCCCCTCCGCGCCGACGCCGACCCGCAGTCGGCGTACAGGAAGATCTCCCGCAGCCGTACGACGATCGCCGCGCTCCTCATGGACCAGAAGGTGATCGCCGGCGTCGGCAACGTCTACCGCGCCGAGGTCCTCTTCCGGCACGGCATCGACCCCTACCGCCTCGGCAAGGACGTCACCCCGGCGGAGTGGGACGCCGTCTGGGCCGACCTCGTCGCGCTGATGCACGAGGGTGTCCGGAACAACCGGATCGATACCGTCCGCCCCGAGCACACCCCGGAGGCGATGGGCCGCCCGCCGCGCGTCGACGACCACGGCGGCGAGGTGTACGTCTACCGCCGGGCCACCCTGCCCTGCCACATCTGCGGCGGCGAGATCCACACCGCCGACCTCGCCGCCCGCAACCTCTTCTGGTGCCCCGCCTGCCAGGGGCGCTGAGCCAGGGCCTGTCGTCAGATTCCCGCCTGCCGCGCGGCGTCTGGCACGCGCGCTCGCCGCGTTGCCGAACCGCCCACGTGGCTCCTCCCCCACGCTCGAACCGAGCTTCGCGCGGCTCGCGCGGGTGCACCCCCATCGAGGGCGGCTCCGGCGCCTTGCGATCGCACGCACCACACGCCGCGCGGCCCGCCCTTCGGGCGGACGACGGGAATCTGACGACAGGCCCTAGAACCCGTGCGGCAGCCAAGGCGCCACCGTCGACGCGAACGCGAGCGACGCCTCTGCCAGCGCGCCCTGGCGCAGCTCCCGTACCCGGCCGGCCGCCGCGAGCGAGTCGAGGCTCACGCCACCGAGGTACGCCGAGCCCAACTCCCGTACGGACAGCGCGAGATCGGCCGTGTCCTCGGTCCGCGCGCAGGACGCGCCCTTCGCGTCGCCGGTCAGTCGCCAACGCCCGCTGTTCCAGGGGCAGAAGACGTCCTCGACCTCCAACACCACGTCCACCGGCGCCTGGTACGTACGGGCCTCGAGCGCGCCGCCGACGTCCACGAGACGGACGTACAACGAGTCCCTGACCCGCCGCCCGCACCGGCGCAGGTCGGACACCATGTACTGCCACGCCTCGTCCACCGGCCGGCCGTGCGTGCTGAGTGTCGACGTCAGGTCGATGTCGAAGAGGAACCGCCACAGCGCGGCGTGCGCTGCCGGGTCCAGGGCCTCGGCGCTCGACAGGACCACCGTGCCCTTGGGGCCGGAGTGGTCCCACTCCGGCTTGATCCGGAAGCGCGCGTACCCGACGACCTCGCCCTCCCGCTCCGCGAGCACGCACTGCAGCGGCGACGCGCCGTCCCGCTCGCCCTCCGGGTCGAGCACCCACAGCCGCTCCCAGCCCGGGATCCGCGCCACCATCCCCGGCCGCCGGGACACCAGCCGCGCGTACACCGCCTCGCAGGCGCCCAGCGCCTCGGTCGGCGAGGCGTACCGCAGCCGTACGTCGTCGGTGCCGGGCGGCACGGACAACGTGACGCGGGTCGTGTCGATCTCGGCGGCCAGCTGCTGTGTCGCGACGCCGTACCCGAACCGGCCGTAGATCGCCGGCTCGGACGCCGTCAGCACGGCCAGCGGCTCGCCCCAGGACCGTACGTCGTCCAGCTGCCGCCGCATCATGGACCTCAGCACCCCGCGCCGCCGATGCGTCGCGGCCACGCTGACCATGGTGACGCCGGCCGCGGCCACCGAGGCCCCGCCCGGCACGGTCAGCCGGAAGCTGAACGCCCCGGCGGTCCCGACGCACCGGTCCCCGTCCCAGACGCCGACGGACCGTTCCGTCTCGGTGAGCTCACGCCACAGCGCCCGCTCCTCGGCGGACTCCGGCATTCCGCCGAAGGCCCGGAGCAGGTTGTCGTACCACTCGTCCCACTCGCTGTCCGCGAGCACCCGCAAGTCAGTCCCCATGAACCATGCCTACCAGGGCCTCGCGGGGCGGGCGAGGGAATTTCTCCGGACAAGTCGTGAACGCCCTTGCACAAAACGGGGCGTTCACTGTCCGAAGGGTGACTGTGAAGTTGAACCTCGGATGGGGGACAAGTCGTACCTCCTGTGCCAAGTGGCGGGTCCGACGGATAAGGTCCCGAACTAATGGCAGCAGGACGAGAGCGGCGCGCGGCGGCCGAGACGTTCACGGCCCGGTTGAGGATCCAGTGGCACCGGGTCCGCACCGGCCTGCGCAGAAGCGCCGTGGACTACTTCCGCGGGGACGGCTCGGACTGGGTCGCGCTCGCCGGACTGCTGCTGACGATCCCCTTGATCGCGGGCGTGACCCTCGTGAACTCCGTGTGGTGTTCACCGGCCGCCCTGGTCGTCCCGATCGTCGCGGGCGGGCTGCTGCTGCGCCCGGCCAGCCTGCTCGGCCTGTACGCGGCCGCCGCCACCGCGCTGATCGTGGAGTCGGTCAAACTCGGCCCCTACACCGAGGGGCCCTCGCGGGTCACGCCCGGTGTGGTGCTGGTCGTGGCCGCCTGCGGCTTCTTCGGGCTGCTCGTGGCGCAGTTCCGCAGCCGGGTCGGGGTGCCGTGGCGGCGCGGCGGGACCATGCTCTTCGACCTGCGCGAGCGGATCCGGGTGCAGAGCAAGCTGCCCACGCTGCCGGAGGGCTGGCACCGCGAGATGGCCCTGCGGCCGGCCGGCGGGCAGTCGTTTTCGGGCGACTTCGTGGTGGCGTCCCGTACGAACGGCGGCCGCACCCTGGAGGTCGTCCTGACCGACGTCTCCGGCAAGGGCATGGACGCGGGCTCGCGCGCGCTGCTGCTGTCGGGCGCCTTCGGCGGCCTGCTGGGCTCGCTGCCCCCGCACGCCTTCCTCCCCGCGGCCAACGGCTACCTGCTCCGCCAGGACTGGGACGAGGGCTTCGCGACCTCGATCCACCTGGTCCTGGACCTCGACTCCGGCGACTACGAGCTGTACTCGGCGGGCCATCCGCCGGGCCTCCAGCTCAGCGCGGGCAGCGGCCGCTGGGAGGAGAAGGCGGCCGAGGGGCCGCTCCTCGGTGTGTACGACGGTGCGCAGTTCGACCCCGTGAAGGGATCGCTGCGGCCCGGGGACGTGTTGATGCTGTTCACAGACGGGTTGGTGGAGACCTCCGACCGGGACATCGTCGAGGGCATCGACCGCCTCACCGGGGAGGCCGACCGGTATGTCGCGGGCGGTTTCCACGGCGCCGCCTGGCACCTCATCGAGGCGGTCGCCCGGGACGTCAACGACGACCGGGCCCTGCTGCTGATCTGCCGCGAAGGCCCGACGGCGGCGGCGAAGCCCCTGTAGACCGTGGTGCCGGTGGTGGGGTTTACCCCCGCCCGTATCCGCCAGCCGTCCTCATCGTCCGCGCCCCCTTCCGGTCCGTAGCGTCGAAGCATCACCCCGGACCGGAAGGAACCAGGCATGTCAGGCGACTGGGCCGTAGAACTGCACGGAGTCCGCAAGTGCTACGGCCGCGGCGGCAACGCCGTGCACGCCCTCCGCGGCATCGACCTCACCCTCCCGCCCGGCACCTTCACGGCGGTGATGGGCCCCTCCGGCTCCGGCAAGTCCACGTTCCTGCAGTGCGCGGCCGGCCTCGACCGCCCCAGCGCAGGCACCGTCCGGCTCGGCGGCACGGAGATCACCGGCATGAAGGAGAACAAGCTCACCGCGTTGCGCCGCACCCGCCTCGGCTTCGTCTTCCAGGCCTTCAACCTCCTCCCGTCCCTCACGGTCGAGCAGAACGTCGTCCTCCCGATGCGGCTGGCCGGCCACCGCCCCGACCGACGCCGCACCGCCGAGGTCCTCGCCCAGGTAGGCCTCGCCGACAAGGCCCGCCGCCGCCCCGGCCAGCTCTCCGGCGGCCAGCAGCAGCGCGTGGCGATCGCCCGCGCCCTGGTCACCCGCCCCGACGTCGTCTTCGCCGACGAGCCGACCGGCGCCCTGGACACCACCACGGCCGCCGAGATCCTCACCCTCCTGCGGGACGCCGTCGACACCTACGGCGCGACGGTCGTCATGGTCACCCACGACCCGACGGCGGCGGCCTGGGCGGACCGCGTCCTGTTCCTGGCGGACGGCGAGATAGCCGACCACCTGGACCGCTCCCCGGCGGACCGCATCGCGGCCCGCATGACGGCACTCACGGCCCGCCCCGCCTACGCGGAGGCCGCCGCGTGACCACGCCGACCGTCTCCGACCACGTACGGAGGCCATGATGTTCGCCCCCAACGGCCTGGCCCGCGCAGCGCTCCGTTTCCGCCCCTCCGCCTTCGTCGGTACGTTCATCGCGCTCGCGATGGCCGCCATGGTGGTGTCGGCATGCGGCATCCTCCTGGAGACCGGCATCCGTGCCACCGTCCCGCCCGCCCGTTACGCCGCCGCCCCCGTGGTGGCCGCCGCCGACCAGCGCGCCCCCTACGGCCACGGCGACGACGCCGACAGCGAACCCCTCCCCGACCGCGCCCGCCTCGACGCCGACCTCGTCGAGAAGGCGGCCTCGGCCCCCGGCGCCCGCACCGCGATCGCCGACGTCACCTTCCCGGTCGGCGGCCCGCACGACACCCCCTTCACCGCCCACAACTGGAACTCCACCGCCTTCACCGGCGAGCAGCTCACCGCCGGCCACGCCCCCGCCCCCGGCGAGGTCGTCCTCACCCACGGCACGGTCGGCTCGGACGTCACCCTCACCACCCCCGACGGCCCCCGCACCTACCGCGTCTCCGGCACGACCGGAGCCAAGTCGAACACCGTCTGGCTCGCCGACTCCGACGCCGTACGGGTCTCCGGCCACCCGGGTCGCGTGGACGCCATCGCCGTACTCCCGAAGTCCGGGGTCAGCACGGCCACCCTCAAGTCCCAGGTCACGCAAGCCCTCGGCACCCGCGCGAAGATCCACACCGGCGACGACCGCGGCACCGTCGAGGACCCCCTGCTCGCCGAGGCCAAGGAGACCCTCATCGGCATCGGCGGCTCCTTCGGCGGCGTCGCCACGATGGTCGCCGTCTTCACCGCGGCCGGCACCGTCGCCCTCGCCGTCGGCCAACGCGCCCGCGAATTCGCCCTGTTGCGTGCCATCGGCACCACCCCGCGCCAGGTCCGCCGCACGATCGCCACCGAGACCCTCCTGATCGCCCCGCTCGCCGGCGTCCTCGGCTGCCTTCCCGGAGTCGCCCTGGCCCGCTGGTGGTTCGGGCAGCTTCAGGACAGGGGAGCGGTCCCGGAGGCCGTCCGGTTCTCTGTCTCCTGGATCCCGCTCGTCTCCGCCGCCGGCGCGGTCCTGCTCACCGCGCTCCTCTCCGGCCACATCGCCGCCCACCGCAGCTCCCGCATCAAGCCGGGCCAGGCGCTCAGCGAGGCCTCGGTCGAACGGCTGCGCCCCGGCTGGATCCGTACGCCGCTCGGCGTCGCCGCCGCGGCCGGCGGCTTCGTGTGCGCGGGCCTGTCCGCCTCCCTCAACGGTGAGGACGCGGCCAACGCGGCCCTCGGCGTGGTCTTCCTGTTCATGCTCGCCGTCGCGCTGCTCGGCCCGTTCGTCGCCCGCGCCTGCGCCGGCCTGATCGGCCTGCCCCTGCGCGGAGCCGGCGCCCCCGCGGCCCTCGCCGCCGCCAACTCCCGTACGAACGCCCGCCGTCTGGCCTCGGCGATCACCCCGATCGTGCTCGCGATGGCCTTCTCCTCCGTGCTGATCTTCATGCAGACCAGCACGGACCACGTCACCGCCGCCCAGCAGCGCGACGGCATCCTCGCCGACCACATGGTCACCGCTGACCCGGGCCTGACCCCGGACGCCGTACGACAGGCGTCCCGCACGCCCGAAGTCACGGCCGCCATAGGCCTGTTGAAGACCTCGGTACTCGTCCCGGCCTCCGGCTCCCTGGAGCAGGCGACGGCACAGGGCGTGACAGGCTCCGTCCGCGACCTGACCGCCGTACAGGATCTCGACGTCGAGCACGGCCGACTCTCCCTCAAGCAGGGCGAGATCGCCGTCGACGCCAACCTCGCCGACACCACCCACGTCAAGGTCGGCGACCGCCTCCACCTGCGGCTGCCCGACGGCACGAAGGCCGCTCCCGTGGTCGTCGCGACGTACGGACGCGGCATGGGTCTGTCCCAGGTCACGATGGCCCGCGCCGACCTCGCCACCCACGTCAGCTCGGCCTTCGCCACCGAACTGTGGACCAAGGGCGGCACGCAGCAGGCGTTGAAGGCGTACGGCACCGTCCTGGACCGTGGCGACTACACCACCGCTCAGTCCCTGGACCGCGAGCTCAACGCCTGGGCCAACGGCGTCATGGCCGGCGTCCTCGGCGGCTTCGCGGCCGTCGCCGCCGTCAACACCCTGGTGATGACCGTCCTCGACCGCCGCCGCGAACTCGGCACGCTCCGCCTCATCGGCTCCACCCGCCGCCAGGTCCTGCGCATGATCCGCTGGGAGGCCCTCATGGTCGCCCTCGCGGGCATCGCCCTCGGCACGGGCATCGCGCTGGCCACACTGGTCCCGATGATGAAGGGCCTGACCGGGCAGGGGCCGTACATACCCCCGCTGGTGTACGGCACTTTCGCGGGCGCGATCGTCGTCCTCGGGGTGACCGCCGCGACCCTCCCGGCCCGCGCGGCCCTGCGCAAGGAGACACTGGAGGAGTGACAGCGACCCCACCGCGGCTGACCCCGACCGAAGTCGAGACGATCGCCCGCGCCGCCCACGAGGGCCAGACCGACAAGGCGGGACGGCCGTACGCCGAACACCTGCGGGCCGTCGCCGACGGGGTACGCGCGCGTGGCGGCGACGAGGAGCAGATCGCGGCGGCCTGGCTGCACGACGCGGTGGAGGACGACGCCCTCTCCGAACAATGGCTGGAACAGGCCGCGTTGAGCCCCCGCACGAAGGCCATCGTCCTGGCCGTCACCAAGCGCGCGGGGGAGCCCCCGGAAACGTACGCGGAGCGCATCCGCAGCACGCCAGGTGCCCTCCTGGTCAAGGAGGCGGACCTGGCGCACAACGCGGACCCGGCCCGCCTGGCCCGCCTCGACGACGAGCCCACCCGCAGACGACTGACCGAGAAGTACGCACACATGCGCGCACTTCTCGGTCTGGAGGAGGGACGGCCGTAGCTCTAGGCGTTGGCCGGTTCCCGCTGCTTCTCGGCCTTCTGCCGCTCCCGCGCCAGCTCCGCCGGGTCCTGCTTGAACGCCCACGTCATCTCGGGCTCCATCGCGAACCTGAACATCCGCTGTACGGGCTTGGTGCACAGCACGGTGACCGCCGCGCCGAAGGCGACCGTCACCGCGATCTCGCCGAGCGGCCGGTGCATCCACCCGTGGTCGAACCAGCCGTAGAAGTCACCGGCCTTCACCAGGAAGCCGTGCAGCAGATAGCCGTACAGCGTGCCCGCGCCGAGCGCCGTGAACCACATCGTCCGGCGCGGCACCCAGGCGAAGAAGCAGGCGGTCAGCAGCAGCGAGCAGCCGAACAGCGCCAGCGTCATGACCGGCCCGGCCCACCAGGGCGCGCCCAACTCCTGCGCGGAGTCGCGGTGGTAGAACCACGCGGTGTTCATGCGCGGCACCGCCCACCAGCCGACGGCGAGCGCGGCAGCGAAGACCGGCACGGACAGGATCCGCACCGCGCGCGTGCGGACCATGCGGAAGTGCTCGGGCCGCATGCACAGACCCAGCACGAAGTACGGCAGGAACTGCAGCACCCGCTGCAGGTCGAGGTCGTCGCCGATGTCCGGCGAGACGGAGGCCAGCATGGCGATGCCGAGCGCGAGCGGCAGCGGCCAGCGGAAGCTCTTCCACAGCGGGGTGGTCAGCCGCCAGATGAACAGCGCGACCAGGAACCAGGTCAGGTACCAGGGGTCGAGCAGGCTGATGTCCATGCTCGGGTCGTGGTCGCCGTACCGCTTGAACAGCGAGTACGCCGTCTCGAACACGACATACGGCACCAGGACGCCGGTGACCAGCCGCCGCAGGCGGTCGGGGCGCATGTCGAAACTGCGGGAGAAGTAGCCGGAGATGACGATGAACGCCGGCATGTGGAAGGTGTAGACGACGGTGTACACGCCCTCCAGGACGCGGCTGTCGCCCTTCAGCGGCTCCCACGAGTGGGCCATCGCCACGAGCACGATCGCCAGGTACTTCGCGTTGTCGAAGAAGGCGTCGCGCTGCGGTCTCGGCACTCCGGACGCCGGCGACTGTGCCGGGTGGAGCGGCGTTCTGTGCTGACCGGGGGGCGAGGCGGCGTGAAACATCTGAGGCACCCTAGCGTCGTCTGTGGGATTCCGTAAAACGGCCCACGTCATTCCTGCTTTTCGGCTTCGAGTACCCGCGAATAACGGAGCGTTGGGGAAGTCGACATCGCCGTCGACTGATGTTATGCACCTTTTAGTCCGGATGAATCGTGACAACTGGGTGCATTGTGCGGTGACTTTGATGTGCCCGTGGCAACAATTCGAAATAGCTGCGAACGGGTTGTGTGGACATGGAAACGAACCCGTTGAATTGGCTGCGCGGATGCCCCCCGAATTGCCGTGCCGGCGGCGCCGGTCGGTGATCCTGGCGCGGGGGCGCGTGCATGGCGCAGGCAAAGGTAGGGCACAGTGTGGCCGCCGATGCCTCACCCGCCGCATACGCGGGGCTTGTTGGTGGCACGATGGTTCTGGCGGGGGTGTGCGGGGCCGGCACCTCCGGGCCGGGAGCGGACCGACCAAGGGTGTGATCAGTTGTGGCCATTTCACTGTCAGTGGTGCTGCTGTTGGCGATCATCCTGGTGGTGTTGATCCGAGGAGGATCGATCAAGGCCGGCCCCGCGATCGTCGCGGTGCTCTTCGGCTTCTTCCTGGCGTCGACCGGTATGGCCCCGTCGATCAACAGGTTCCTCAACTCGATAGCCGAAACGATCAACTCGATCAGCTTCTGACCCGCATGACCGGGCCGATCGGGGGTAGGCGCGACCTATCCGGTGGCGGCTCGTCCAGTGAGGGTGTGGAGTCATGACGGAGATCCCGGCCGAGGTGTTCGAGGCGGTGGCGCGGGACGCTCTGCGGGATCTGGCCACGGCGCCCGACGGCCGCGCACTGGAGGCGCTCGCGGGCTGCGACGTGCTCATCCCTGCGGTGAGCGGGATCCGCTACACCCGCGGCCGCGGTGAGTTCGTACGGTTCGTGCTCCCGGTGATCGAGGGCCTGAACGACGCCCCCAAGGTCATGGTCTTCACCTCGGAGGAGCGGATGCTCAAGGCCTTCCCCCAGGTGCCCTGCTACCGCCCCGTCACCCTGCGCCAGCTGGCCCAGCACTGGCCGACCGACGAAGTGGTGCTGTCCATCGACGCCGGCCACGAGGACTCCCTGACCCTGTCCGCCCACGAGGCCCGCTGGTTCCTGGCCCGCTGCCTCGCCTGAAAACGAAAGACCCGGGGAGAGCGAACGAACCTCTCACCGGGCCTTCGCACAGCTGGTTACGCGTCCATATGGGTCCGGCTCGCCGATGCCGCGCGCACAAGTACCTCCTAGGTGCGCGCCCGCCGATCGCTGCCCTCGCCGGGAAGCCTGTGCAGCGATCGGTGGGCTTTGTGTTGAGCCACTGTGATGGGGTCTCTCCGGTCGCACCGATGCGTAAGCGTGACCTGACCGACAGTGCCGGTGCACAGGGGGCGCACGAAGTCATGAGGTCTGCCAAGTGGACGCGCCAACGCGCCCGTCGAGGTCGGGCGGCCCCGGGAACGACGAAGGCCCAGGGAGAGGAAGTCGACCTCTCGCCCGGGCCTTCGCCGTATGGAGCGGGCGACGGGAATCGAACCCGCGTAGCTAGTTTGGAAGACTAGGGCTCTACCATTGAGCTACGCCCGCACAGCACGCGCCGCAGGTCAGCCGACCGCGGCACTGAAGGCATCGTAGCGGGTCGCCCCGCTTTGCCGCACACCCCATTGCCGTCCGGGCCGGACTCCACCGCGCCCCTCGGGAAATGCGGCAGCCGCACTGCCTGCGGGCATGTACCCTACGTGTCGCACCAGACGGGGTGTGGCGCAGCTTGGTAGCGCGTCCGCTTTGGGAGCGGAAGGCCGTGGGTTCAAATCCCGCCACCCCGACCAGCTGATCATCCCCGGTGATCCCCAGTGATCGCCTTTGGGGCGTGTCGCCGCTGCCGTTACTATGCAAGCTGCATGCCCGTGTGTCTCTGTGCCGGGCACGATCCCTAAAGTCAGCCCCAAGGAGACCGAACCGTGAAGAGCGCCGTCGAGACCCTGAACCCGACCCGGGTTCGGCTCAGCATTGAGGTGCCCTTCGAGGAGCTCAAGGACAGCCTCGACGCGGCGTACAAGAAGATCAACCAGCAGGTCACGGTGAAGGGCTTCCGGAAGGGCAAGATCCCGGCGCGCGTCATCGACCAGCGGTTCGGCCGCGGTGCGGTCCTGGAGGAGGCGGTCAACGACGCGCTTCCGAAGTTCTACACGGAGGCGGTCAACGAGGCCGAGATCGACGTCCTCGGCCAGCCCGAGGTCGACATCACGGAGCTGAAGGACGGCGAGACGCTGAACTTCACCGCCGAGGTCGACGTCCGCCCGTCCCTCGAGATCCCGGACTACTCCGGCATCGAGGTCGAGGTCGACGCGGTCGAGGTCACCGACGAGGACATCGAGAAGTCGGTCGAGCAGCTCCGCGAGCGCTTCGCCTCCACCTCCCCGGTCGAGCGCGCCGCCGAGGACGGCGACGTGATCACCATCGACCTGCAGGCCAAGGTCGAGGGCGAGGTCCTGGAGGACGGCGTCGCCGAGGGCGTCTCCTACACCATCGGCTCCGGCGAGCTCCTCGACGGCATCGACGACGCCGTCAAGGGCCTGTCCGCCGGCGAGGAGGCCACCTTCACCTCCGAGCTCAAGGGCGGCTCCGCGGCCGGCAAGGAGGCCGAGGTCACCGTCAAGGTCACCCAGGTCGCCGCGCGCGAACTCCCCGAGCTGGACGACGACTTCGCGCAGCTCGCCTCCGAGTTCGACACCCTGGAGGAGCTGAAGGCTGACAGCCGCAAGCGCCTCGAGAACATGAAGCAGTACGACCAGGCCACCCAGGCCCAGGAGCGCGTCCTGGAGAAGCTCCTGGAGCTCGTCGAGGTGCCCGTCCCCGAGAAGCTGCTCGAGGACGAGATCAACACCCGCAAGCACAACCTGGAGCACCACCAGCTCGGTCAGATGGGCCTCGACCTCGCGAAGTACCTGGAGATCCAGGGCAAGACCGAGGAGGAGTTCGAGACCGAGACCCGCGAGGCCGCGGTCAAGGGCATCAAGACCCAGTTCGTCCTCGACGAGCTCGTCAAGGTCGAGAAGCTCAACGTCAACCAGGAGGAGCTCACCGAGCACCTCATGCGCCGTGCCGCCTCCTCCGGCATGTCCCCCGACCAGTTCGCCCAGGCGGTCGTCGAGGGCGGCCAGGTTCCGCTCCTGGTCGGCGAGGTCGCCCGCGGCAAGGCTCTCGCGGTCGTGGTCGAGGCCGCCACCGTGAAGGACACCAACGGCGAGGTCATCGACCTGGACGACGAGGACGAGGTGGAGAGCGCCGCGGACGTCGCCGCCGAGGCCACGGAGGCCGACGCCACCGAGGCCGACGAGACGGAGAAGACCGAGGGCTGACCAGGCCCACGGCGCCGTGAAGGACGCAGGACGGGCCCCGGGTCACTTCTGACCCGGGGCCCGTCTGCCTACCCAGGGGCGCGGGGAACTGCGCGACCAGCCACGGACTGCCCGCACCCGGCAGCGAACCGGGGCCCCATGGCGCTACGCCCCCGGCGAACACCCCCCTCTGCGGGATTCCCCGAAGGGACCAGCGCGTTAGGGTCCATGAATACGAGGGGAGTGGAGTCCCCGACGGCTCCAGCCCCGTAGTGGACACGTGAGACGGCCCGGCGCCGTCGTAAGACGAGCAGGTGGATACGTGACGAATCTGATGCCCTCCGCCGCCGGCGAGCCTTCCATCGGTGGTGGCCTCGGCGACCAGGTCTACAACCGGCTGCTCAACGAGCGGATCATCTTCCTCGGCCAGCCGGTCGACGACGACATCGCGAACAAGATCACCGCACAGCTGCTGCTCCTTGCCGCGGACCCGGACAAGGACATCTACCTCTACATCAACAGCCCCGGCGGCTCGATCACGGCCGGCATGGCGATCTACGACACCATGCAGTTCATCAAGAACGACGTGGTGACCATCGCCATGGGCCTCGCCGCCTCGATGGGCCAGTTCCTGCTCAGCGCGGGCACCCCGGGCAAGCGCTTCGCGCTCCCGAACGCCGAGATCCTGATCCACCAGCCGTCCGCCGGCCTCGCCGGCTCGGCCTCCGACATCAAGATCCACGCCGAGCGGCTGCTGCACACCAAGAAGCGCATGGCCGAGCTCACGGCCTTCCACACCGGCCAGTCGGTCGAGCAGATCACCCGTGACTCGGACCGCGACCGCTGGTTCGACGCGGACGAGGCCAAGGAGTACGGCCTCATCGACGACGTCATCCCGACGGCCGCCGGCATGCCGGGCGGCGGCGGCACCGGGGCCTGAGACCCCCGCACAAGCCCCTCAGCCGACCGCCCAAGCTCCTAGGAGAGAGACAGTGAACGACTTCCCCGGCAGCGGCCTGTACGACCGCACACGCGCCGAGTACACGGGTCCCACGGCGGAGTCCCGTTACGTCATCCCCCGCTTCGTCGAGCGCACCTCGCAGGGCATCCGCGAGTACGACCCGTACGCGAAGCTCTTCGAGGAGCGCGTGATCTTCCTCGGCGTGCAGATCGACGACGCCTCCGCCAACGACGTCATGGCGCAGCTGCTGTGCCTGGAGTCGATGGACCCCGACCGGGACATCTCGGTCTACATCAACAGCCCCGGCGGCTCCTTCACCGCGCTGACGGCGATCTACGACACGATGCAGTTCGTGAAGCCCGACATCCAGACGGTCTGCATGGGCCAGGCGGCCTCCGCCGCCGCGATCCTGCTGGCCGCCGGTACGCCGGGCAAGCGCATGGCGCTGCCGAACGCGCGCGTGCTGATCCACCAGCCGTACAGCGAGACGGGCCGCGGCCAGGTCTCCGACCTGGAGATCGCCGCCAACGAGATCCTGCGGATGCGCTCGCAGCTGGAGGAGATGCTGGCCAAGCACTCCACCACGCCGATCGAGAAGATCCGCGAGGACATCGAGCGCGACAAGATCCTCACCGCCGAGGAAGCGCTCTCGTACGGGCTGATCGACCAGATCATCTCCACCCGGAAGATGAACAACGCGGCCGTCCGCTAGTCGGAGGCTGTATTGTCTGCCGCCCCTTGGCACGGTTGGTGGCCTTTGACACGCTGCACGTCAAAGTGAACCGCGCCAAGGGGGGCCCGAACGGGGGGCCCGGCAAGGTACCGTCGGAATAGGCAGCACCAGGAGCCGCTGGATCTAGGCGTCTCCCAGGCGAAGGGGAAGCACACCGTGGCACGCATCGGTGACGGCGGCGATCTGCTGAAGTGCTCGTTCTGCGGCAAGAGCCAGAAGCAGGTCAAGAAGCTCATCGCAGGGCCTGGTGTGTACATCTGCGACGAGTGCATCGATCTCTGCAACGAGATCATCGAGGAAGAGCTCGCGGAGACCAGCGAGGTGCGCTGGGAGGAGCTCCCGAAGCCGCGCGAGATCTACGAGTTCCTCGAGGGCTATGTGGTGGGCCAGGAGGCGGCCAAGAAGGCGCTGTCCGTCGCGGTCTACAACCACTACAAGCGCGTCCAGGCCGGCGAGAACGGCGGCGGCAGCGGCCGTGACGACGCGATCGAGTTGGCGAAGTCCAACATCCTCCTGCTGGGCCCCACCGGCTCCGGCAAGACCCTCCTCGCCCAGACCCTGGCCCGCATGCTGAACGTCCCGTTCGCGATCGCGGACGCGACGGCGCTGACGGAGGCCGGCTATGTCGGCGAGGACGTCGAGAACATCCTGCTCAAGCTGATCCAGGCGGCCGACTACGACGTCAAGAAGGCCGAGACCGGGATCATCTACATCGACGAGATCGACAAGGTCGCGAGGAAGAGTGAAAACCCCTCCATCACGCGCGACGTGAGCGGCGAGGGCGTCCAGCAGGCCCTCCTCAAGATCCTCGAAGGCACGACCGCCTCGGTCCCGCCGCAGGGTGGCCGCAAGCACCCGCACCAGGAGTTCATCCAGATCGACACGACGAACGTCCTGTTCATCGTGGGCGGTGCCTTCGCGGGCCTGGAGAAGATCATCGAGTCCCGGGCGGGCGCCAAGGGCATCGGCTTCGGCGCGACGATCCGCTCGAAGCGCGAGCTGGAGGCCAAGGACCAGTTCGAGGACGTCATGCCCGAGGACCTGGTCAAGTTCGGCATGATCCCCGAGTTCATCGGCCGCCTCCCGGTCATCACGAGCGTCCACAACCTCGACCGCGAGGCACTCCTCCAGATCCTCGTCGAGCCCCGCAACGCGCTGGTGAAGCAGTACCAGCGCCTCTTCGAACTCGACGGCGTGGAGCTGGACTTCGAGCGCGAGGCCCTGGAGGCCATCGCCGACCAGGCCATCCTCCGCCAGACCGGCGCCCGCGGCCTGCGCGCCATCATGGAGGAAGTCCTCATGTCCGTGATGTACGAGGTCCCGTCCCGCAAGGACGTGGCCCGCGTCGTCATCACGGCGGACGTCGTCCACTCGAACGTCAACCCGACCCTCATTCCGCGCGACGCGCGCAACGGCCGGGGACCGGGCGAGCAGAAGACGGCGTAACCGCCGCACAGAACAAGCCGAAAGGGGCCCCGGTCGAACCGACCGGGGCCCCTTCGCCGTTGTGACGGCCTACGGCATCACGCGGGCACGCGCACGTCGTCGCGGACCTTCGAGGTCAGCGCCGCCGCCTCGTCCATCGTCTGGCTCTTGCCCGAGGTCAGGGCTTCCAGGTCGTACGACAGCACATAGGTCAGGGTGCTGTGGTCGCCCCAGATGCAGAACGGCATCTTCATGGTCTGACCGGAGGTGGTGGTCTCCACCACCTGGCACTTCATGATGCCGTTCTTGAAGCCGGCCGGCTTGAACTCCTGGGGAGTGCCCACGAGTTTGCCGTCGGTCGTGGAGGAACCGGAGTCCTTCTCCGACTCCGTCTTCATCTGGGCGAACATCGCGTCGACGACCTTCTCCGGGTCGTCGATGGTGCCGTAGACCCCGGCGAACATCAGGCTCTTGGCGGTGAGGCCGGTGCCCGAGGTGTAGCTCGCGCTGACGTCCTTGGGGTCCTTGACGCCCCAGGACTCGGCGTCCTTGATGTCGCTGGAAGTCATGGTGCCGGCCTCGGACTTGCCGCTCTTCTTGTACGCGCCGGAGACGATCGTCGCCGGAGCCGTCAGCTTGTGCGCGCCGTCGCTGGCGACGTTGCTGCCGCCACCGCCGCCGGAGCTGCTGCTCCCGTTGCCGAACACCAGCCAGGCCCCCACGCCGATCGCCGCGACGACCGCCACGGCGCCGATGATCAGGCCGGCCTTCTTGCCGCCACCGCCCGGCGGGGGCGGCTGCGGGACGCCGTACTGGGGCTGGCCGTACGGCGGCTGCTGGCCGTACGCCTGCTGCTGGTCGTACGGGTTCGGCTGCGGCGGCACGCCCTGCGGGGGCTGACCCGGCGCGCCCTGCGGGGGCTGCTGCGGGTAGCCGTAACCCGGCTGCGGCGGAGGCGTCTGCTGGGGGTAGCCGTAGCCGGGCTGGGGGGCCTGCGGCGGCTGCTGGCCGTACGGTCCCGGCTGGCCGTACGGTCCGGGCTGCTGAGGCTGCCCGCCGTACGGGCCCGGCTGGTTGTAGCTCATTTCTGGGTTCCCCTCCAGATGCTTTATGTGTTCCCGACATCCTGGCGCAGACCTGGAGGCCGCACCGCATCGGGGGTCGCACCGTTACAGAACAAACGCGTTTCGGGACACCCCCGCGACACCCCTAAACTGACTCCGTGACCGAGAACGCTCAGCAGCAGCCATCAGCGCCCGACACCGAACTGCCGACCCAGTACGCGCCGGCCGACGTAGAGGGGCCGCTGTACGAGCGCTGGGTAGAGCGCGGTTACTTCGAGGCCGACGAGAAGAGCGACAAGCCGTCGTACACGATCGTCATCCCGCCGCCGAACGTCACCGGCAGCCTCCACCTCGGGCACGCCTTCGAGCACACCCTCATCGACGCGCTGACCCGCCGTAAGCGCATGCAGGGTTACGAGACCCTCTGGCAGCCCGGCATGGACCACGCCGGCATCGCCACCCAGAACGTCGTCGAGCGCGAGCTCGGCAAGGAGGGCAAGTCCCGCCACGACCTGGGCCGCGAGGCCTTCGTCGAGCGCGTCTGGCAGTGGAAGGCCGAGTCCGGCGGCCAGATCAGCGGCCAGATGCGCCGCCTCGGCGACGGCGTCGCCTGGTCCCGTGAGCGGTTCACCATGGACGAGGGCCTGTCCCAGGCCGTCCAGACCATCTTCAAGCGGCTGTACGACGACGAGCTGATCTACCGCGCCGAGCGCATCATCAACTGGTGCCCGCGCTGTCTGACGGCCATCTCGGACATCGAGGTCGAGTACCAGGACGACGACGGCGAGCTGGTCTCGCTGAAGTACGGCGAGGGCGACGAGACGGTCGTCGTCGCGACCACGCGCGCGGAGACGATGCTCGGCGACACCGCCGTCGCCGTCCACCCCGACGACGAGCGCTACAAGCACCTGGTCGGCAAGCGGATCAAGCTCCCGCTCACCGACCGCACCATCCCCGTCGTCGCCGACGAGCACGTCGACCCCGAGTTCGGCACGGGCGCCGTCAAGGTCACCCCGGCCCACGACCCGAACGACTTCGAGATCGGCCAGCGGCACGACCTGCCGGCCATCACGGTCATGGACGAGCACGCGGTCATCACCGTCCACGGCCCCTTCCAGGGCCTGGACCGCTTCGAGGCCCGCTCGGCGATCGTCGCCGCGCTGCGCGCCGAGGGCCGGATCGTGGCCGAGAAGCGCCCGTACGTCCACTCGGTGGGCCACTGCTCGCGCTGCAAGACGACGATCGAGCCCCGGCTCTCGATGCAGTGGTGGGTCAAGGTCGGCCCGCTCGCCAAGGCCGCCGGCGACGCGGTCCGCGAGGGCAAGGTCAAGATCCACCCGCAGGAGATGGAGAAGCGGTACTTCGACTGGGTCGACAACCTCCACGACTGGTGCATCTCACGGCAGTTGTGGTGGGGCCACCGCATCCCGGTCTTCTACGGGCCGAACGGCGAGGTCGTCTGCGTCGGCCCCGACGAGGAGCCGCCCACCGGCGAGGGCTGGCGTCAGGACACCGACGTCCTCGACACCTGGTTCTCCTCCGGCCTGTGGCCCTTCTCCACGCTCGGCTGGCCCGAACAGACCGAGTCGCTCGCGAAGTTCTACCCGAACTCCGTCCTGGTCACCGGCTACGACATCCTCTTCTTCTGGGTCGCCCGGATGATGATGTTCGGCCTGTACGCGATGGACGGCACCCCGCCGTTCCACACCATCGCCCTGCACGGCATGGTCCGCGACCAGTTCGGCAAGAAGATGTCGAAGTCCTTCGGCAACGCGGTCAACCCGCTCGACTGGATGGACAAGTACGGCAGCGACGCCCTCCGCTTCACCCTCGCCCGCGGCGCCAACCCGGGCGTCGACGTCCCGATCGGCGAGGACTGGGTCCAGGGCTCCCGCAACTTCGCCAACAAGATCTGGAACGCGACGCGCTTCGCGCTGATGAACGGCGCGACGGTGGACGGCCCCCTGCCGGACGCCTCGGCCATGTCGGCGACCGACCGCTGGATCCTCTCCCGCCTCAACTCGGTCGTCGCCGAAGTCGACGCGCTGTACGAGGACTACCAGTTCGCCAAGCTCTCCGACGCCCTCTTCCACTTCGCGTGGGACGAGGTCTTCGACTGGTACGTCGAGCTGTCCAAGACGACGTTCCAGGCGGGCGGCGAGCCGGCGGAGGTCTCCAAGCGGGTCCTGGGCGAGGTCCTCGACGTCACCCTCAAGCTCCTCCACCCGGTCGTCCCGTTCGTCACGGAGACCCTGTGGACCACGCTCACGGGCGGCGAGTCGATCGTCATCGCGGAGTGGCCGAAGGACAGTGGCTTCCGTGACACCGCGGCCGAGCAGGAGATCGAGACCCTCCAGTCGGTCATCACCGAGGTCCGCCGCTTCCGCGCCGACCAGGGCCTCCAGCCCGGCCAGCGGGTCCCGGCCCGCCTGACGCTGGACGGCACGGCCCTGGCTCCGCACGAGGCGGCGATCCGCCAGCTGCTGCGCCTCCAGCCGGAGGGCGAGTCGTTCACGGCGACGGCGACGCTCCCGATCTCCGGCGCCGAGGTCGCCCTCGACCTCTCCGGCACGATCGACGTCGCGGCGGAGCGCAAGCGCCTGGCGAAGGACCTCGCGGCCGCCGAGAAGGAGAAGTCCCAGGCGACGGCGAAGCTGGGCAACGAGGCGTTCCTGGCGAAGGCCCCGGACAACGTGGTGGACAAGATCCGAGGCCGCCTGGCGAAGGCGGAGGAGGACATCGCGAGGATCCAGGCCCAGCTGGACAGGCTGCCGGAGGCGTGAGTCATTTACGCAAGTGAGGGCCCCGGGTGCTGCGGAGCGCCGGGGGCCTTCGGCTTTCAGGGGCGCGGGGCTGTGTTGAATTTGCGGCTACCGCCGCGCGGGCGCGACCAGCCACGATGCACCCGCAGCCGCCCCCGAAGCCCAGCCACCCCACTCCCTGGGCGCACTGTCAGTCCGCCTCCGTAGACTGGCCCCGTGAGTGAGAGCGACCCCTTCGACGAGATCATCGCGGAAGAGACCGACCGCGACCCCGATCTCGCGGTCATCGAGGCCGGCAGCCGAACCCTGCGTACCCAGGGAGGCCAGCCCCAGGCCGACGTCCCCGTGCGCCCGGAAGACCCCGAGGTCGACAAGGCCCTGCGCGAGGTCGAGGCGGAGCTCGCGACCCGCTGGGGCGAGACCAAGCTGGAGCCCTCGGTCACCCGCATCACCGCCCTCATGGACGTCCTGGGCGACCCCCAGCGCTCGTACCCCTCGATCCACATCACGGGCACGAACGGCAAGACCTCCACGGCCCGCATGATCGAGGCCCTCCTCGGCGCCTTCGACCTCCGCACAGGCCGTTACACCAGCCCCCACGTCCAGTCGATCACCGAGCGCATCAGCCTGGACGGCGCCCCGATCTCAGCCGAGCGCTTCATCGAGACGTACGAGGACATCAAGCCGTACGTCGAGATGGTCGACGGACAGCAGGAGTACCGCCTGTCCTTCTTCGAGGTGCTGACCGGCATGGCGTACGCCGCCTTCGCGGACGCGCCCGTCGACGTCGCGGTCGTCGAGGTCGGCATGGGCGGCTCCTGGGACGCGACGAACGTCATCGACGGCGACGTGGCGGTCGTGACCCCCATCGATCTGGACCACACCGACCGCCTCGGCGAGACGCCCGCCGCGATCGCCACCGAGAAGTCCGGGATCATCAAGCAGGACGCGACGGTCATCCTGGCCCAGCAGCCGGTCGACGCGGCGCAGGTGCTGCTGAAGAAGGCCGTCGAGGTCGACGCCACCGTGGCCCGCGAGGGCCTGGAGTTCGGCGTCGTCGCCCGCCAGGTCGCCGTCGGCGGCCAGCTGCTCACACTGCGGGGCCTCGGCGGCGAGTACGAAGAGGTCTACCTGCCCCTGCACGGCCCGTACCAGGCGCACAACGCGGCCGTCGCGCTCGCCGCCGTCGAGGCCTTCTTCGGCGTCGGCTCGCAGCGCCCCGAGCCCCTCGACATCGACACCGTGCGCAAGGCGTTCGCGGCGGTCTCCTCGCCGGGCCGCCTGGAAGTCGTACGACGGTCTCCCACCGTCGTCCTGGACGCCGCGCACAACCCGGCCGGCGCCCGCGCCACCGCCGAGGCGGTCGGCGAGGCCTTCGACTTCAGCCGGCTGATCGGGGTCGTGGGCGCGAGCGGCGACAAGAACGTCCGGGGGCTTCTCGAAGCGTTCGAGCCGATCTTCGCCGAGATCGTCGTCACGCAGAACTCCACGGCACGCGCGATGGACGCCGACGAGCTCGCCGCGATCGCCGTCGAGGTGTTCGGCGACGACCGCGTCCAGGTCGAGCCGCGGCTGCCCGACGCCCTGGAGGCCGCGATCACGCTGGCCGAGGAGGAGGGCGAGTTCGCCGGCGGCGGTGTCCTCGTGACCGGCTCCGTCATCACCGTGGGCGAGGCCCGACTGCTCCTCGGGAGGGGCTGACCCGTGCGTACGCTCTGTGCTTCCACGCTGATCGGCGAGTTCTTCGTGATCGGCTTCGCCGGACTGGTCGCCATGAAGGACCCGGACCTGTCGTCGGGCACGGTCTGGACGGTCTGCGGCGTGCTGATGTTCCTGTCGGTGCTGCTGTGCGGGACGGTGACCCGGCCGGGCGGCATCGCTCTCGGCTGGGCCCTGCAGATCGTCCTGATCGCCTCCGGCTTCGCCGTCCCGACCATGTTCTTCCTGGGCGCGGTCTTCGCGGCCCTGTGGTGGGCCTCCGTCCACTACGGCCGGAAGATCGACGAGGCGAAGGCCAGATTCGCGGCGCAGGCGGCACAGTCGGGCTCCTCTACACCTGACGCTGCGTAACAAGGGCCCCGACACGCCCTGTAACCTTCGAACACCCCGCTCGACCCATGATCCATAGGAGCCCGCAGTGACCCAGCGCACCCTCGTCCTGCTCAAGCCCGACGCCGTCCGTCGCGGCCTGACCGGCGAGATCATCAGCCGTATCGAGCGCAAGGCCGGCTGGCAGATCACCGCGCTGGAGCTGCGCACCCTGGACCAGGAGACCCTGGAGCAGCACTACGGCGAGCACAAGGGCAAGCCGTTCTACGAGCCGCTGGTCGAGTTCATGGCCTCCGGCCCGGTCGTCGCCCTGATCGTCGAGGGCGAGCGGGTCATCGAGGGCGTCCGCGCGCTCGCCGGCCCGACCGACCCGATCGCCGCCGCCCCCGGCTCCATCCGCGGCGACTTCGGCGTGATCGTCCGCGAGAACCTCATCCACGCCTCCGACTCCGAGGAGTCCGCCGAGCGCGAGGTGAAGATCTTCTTCCCGGGTCGGGCGTAGGTCCGCATATGCGCGGCGATCGAGGGAACGAGCACCCCCGAACGCCCGTCTCCAGAAGCGGAGCCGCGCATCATCTGCTGACAATGGCGAAGACCCTCCCGCAGTGTTCGCGAAGGCGCGTCTACGATGGAAGCCTTCACGTCACAGCACCCACTTCGCCGACCTGAAAAGCCCTCAAGCTCCCAGGAAGGCCAGACGAATCCTGATGGGGAACTCAATGTCGTTCATCGGCCGTGACATGGCTGTCGACCTCGGGACCGCCAACACGCTGGTGTACGTCAGGGGTCGCGGGATCGTACTCAACGAGCCGTCCGTCGTCGCGATCAACACGAACACCGGTGGAATTCTCGCGGTCGGTGCGGAAGCGAAGAAGATGATCGGGCGCACGCCCGGGAACATCGTCGCCGTCCGGCCGTTGAAGGACGGCGTGATCGCCGACTTCGAGATCACCGAGCGGATGCTCCGCTACTTCATCCTGAAGATCCACAAGCGGAGGTATCTGGCTCGCCCGCGCGTCGTCGTCTGTGTGCCCTCGGGCATCACCGGCGTCGAGCGCCGTGCCGTCATCGAGGCGTCCTCCCAGGCCGGCGCCCGCCAGGTGCACATCATCGAGGAGCCCATGGCCGCGGCCATCGGCTCCGGCCTGCCGGTCCACGAGGCCACGGGCAACATGGTGGTGGACATCGGCGGCGGCACCACGGAGGTCGCGGTCATCTCGCTCGGCGGCATCGTCACCGCCCAGTCCATCCGGGTCGCCGGCGACGAGCTGGACAACGCGATCATCCAGCACATCAAGAAGGAGTACTCGCTCCTCCTCGGTGAGCGGACGGCGGAACAGATCAAGATCACGATCGGTTCGGCGTACGACCTCGACGCTGACGAACACACCGAAATCCGCGGCCGGGACCTCGTCTCCGGGCTGCCCAAGACCGTCGTCATCTCGGCCGCCGAAGTGCGCAAGGCGATCGAGGAGCCGGTCAACGCGATCGTCGACGCCGTGAAGACGACCCTGGACAAGTGCCCGCCGGAGCTGTCCGGCGACATCATGGACCGCGGAATCGTTCTGACCGGCGGCGGGGCGCTGCTGCGCGGCCTCGACGAGCGGCTGCGGCGCGAGACCGGCATGCCGATCCACATCGCCGAGGACCCGCTGGACAGCGTGGCGCTCGGCTCCGGCAAGTGCGTGGAGGAGTTCGAGGCGCTCCAGCAGGTGCTGGACGCCCAGCCGCGCAGATGACGTAACTCTTCGATTCCGCCGTACGAGATGATCTCCTCTCGTGCGGCGGATCGTTGATATAGAGGCATAAGCTCGCCCATAAGCCTCCGCACCCCCATACCTGAACACCCGCACATTCCTATGAGGAAGGCACGGCCGCCGCACGTGAGGGACACGAGAGAGAGCCGGCTGCTCCTGGTGCTGCTGATCGCCGTCGCGTTCGCGCTGATCACGGTCGACATCCGCGGCGGGGAGGACTCACCGGTCGACGGTGCCCGCCAGGCCGCGGCCACCGTGTTCGGGCCCATCGAGGACGGCGTGTCGGCGGCGGTCGACCCGGTCGGCAACGCCGTCTCCGCGATCCGCGACTCCGGCAGCAAGCACGACCGGCTCGCCCGCCTGGAGCAGGAGAACGCGGCCCTCAAGGCGAAACTCGGCAGCGACGACCGCAACGCCAGCAGGCTCAAGCAGCTCGACAAGATGCTGAAGATCGCGGGCGAGGGCCAGTACGGCATCAAGGGCGCCGAGGTCATCGCCATAGGAGCGGCCCAGGGCTTCTCCTGGACGATCACCATCGACGTCGGCGCGAACGACGGCATCAAGCGGGACATGACCGTGCTCAACGGCGACGGCCTGGTCGGCCGCGTGACGACGGTCGGCCCCGACACCTCGACCGTCCTGCTCGCCAACGACCCCGACTTCACCGTCGGCACCCGCATGGAGGACAGCGACGAGCTCGGCTTCGCCTCCGGGCAGGGCGACCGGCCGCTGCGCGTCGAACTCCTCAACGGCAAGGCGGACGTGAAGAAGGGCGACCGCCTGGTCACCTTCGGCTCGCAGGCCGACAAGCCCTTCGTGCCGGGCGTCCCGGTCGGCGTCGTCTCCCGCGTCGAGCCCTCCGAGGGCGGCCTGACCCGCACGATCTACGTCACTCCGTACGTCGGCTTCACCAAGCTCGACATCGTCGGTGTCGTCGTCGAGGCGCCGAAGAAGGACCCGCGCGACACGGTCCTGCCCAAGAAGCCCAAGCCGACCCCCACGCCGACGGTCACCGTCACGGTCACCCCGTCGGCGAACGCGCCCGTCGACGGCCAGCAGCAGTAGGAGCTGAGTTCCCCATGCGCGTCAACCGGATCCTGCTCTCCTCGGCCCTGGTCGTCGTCGCCCTGGTGATCCAGGTGAGCGTCCTCGCCCGCCTCCATCTCCCGGGCGCCGTACCCGACTTGCTGCTCCTGACCGTCCTGGGCCTGGCCATGGTGTACGGCCATGTCGGCGGCGCCCTCGTCGGCTTCGGCGCGGGCCTCCTCGCCGACCTCGCACCACCGGCCGACCACGCGGCGGGCCGCTACGCCCTCGTGCTGTGCGTCATCGGCTACTTCGCCGGCCTGATCAAACCGGAGAACGGCAGACTCAAGTCGGCCACCGGCCCGATGCTCGTCGTGGTGGCCGCCGCGATCGGCTCCACCCTGCTGTACGCCGGGGTCGGCGCCCTCGTCGGCGACACCGCCGCCCGCCATGTCGGCCTGGGCAGCCTGCTGTTCTCCGCCGCCCTGTACGACCTGCTGCTCGCCCCGTTCGTGGTCCCCGGGATCATGGCGCTGGCCCGGCGAGCGGACAACGACCCGCTCGCGGAGACCAACTCCTCGTCCAAGAAGGCCACCGACATCTCCTCCGGCTGGATCTCCGCCGGCACCGGCCTGAAGATCGGCGGCCAGCGCGGCGGCCTCGGCAGCCTGAAGACCAAGGCCCGCACGCGGACGGCCCGGGCGGGCCGCATCAAGGGGGTCAAGCGGCTGTGAGGGCAGGCGAGTTGCTCGCGTCCGAGTTCACTCGAACGGGGCACTTTTTGCGGAACGACGCCTCACAGGCCCGTCGTTCATCATGCGTAAGCGCACACACGTCCGCGCACTGAGAGGGGGAGGCAGCCACCGTGACCAACATTCCCGAGACCGGACGGACCCCACGCGTCCAGATCCGTCTCGTCGTCATCCAGATCCTCGTCCTCTCCCTGCTCGGCACCCTCGGCGGCCGCCTGTGGTACCTGCAGATCCGCGAGGGCACGGAGTACCAGAAGGAGGCGTCGGGCAACCACGTCCAGCAGGTCGTCCAGCCCGCCGTGCGCGGCTCCATCCTGGACGCCCGCGGAGTACCCCTCGCGGACAACGAGACACGGCTGGTCGTCTCCGCCTCCCGAACCGACCTGCTGAAGATGAAGGACGACGGCAAGGCCGTTCTGACCAAGCTGGCCAAGGTCCTCGGCATGAAGCCCGAGGAGGTCATGCAGAAGGTCCGGCTGTGCGACGCGAAGACGCCCCAGCCGTGCTGGAACGGCTCGCCGTACCAGCCGATCCCCATCACCGACGAGGCGACCCCCCGCCAGGCTCTGCAGATCCGCGAGCGCTCCGAGGACTTCCCCGGCATCACCGCCGAGCCCGAGGCCGTGCGCCGCTACCCGGCCCCCGGCAAGTCCAACACCGCCCAGGTCCTCGGTTACCTCTCCCCGGTCACCGACGACGAGATCCAGCAGGCCGAGGACACCGACTCGCCCTACCTGCGCTCCGACCAGGTCGGCCGCTCCGGCCTTGAGCGCGAGTACGACAAGGAGCTGCGCGGCAAGGCCGGCGTCACCCGGTACGAGGTCGACAACCTCGGGCGCGTGATCGGCAAGGCCAAGTCCGATGCGGCGGAGCCCGGTTCGAACCTGGTGACCAGCATCGACTCCCGCGTCCAGCGGGTCGCCGAGTACGAGCTGGACAACGCGATGAAGATCGCCCGCACCCAGTACGACAAGATCACCGGCGAGAACTACAAGGCCGACTCCGGTGCCGTGGTCGTCATGGAGGCCAAGACGGGGCGGATCGTCGCCATGGCGTCCGCGCCGACGTACGACCCGAACGTGTGGGTGGGCGG
The DNA here is from genome assembly GCF_040643775.1 of Streptomyces sp. NPDC047081. Taxonomy (NCBI): domain Bacteria; kingdom Bacillati; phylum Actinomycetota; class Actinomycetes; order Kitasatosporales; family Streptomycetaceae; genus Streptomyces; species Streptomyces sp. NPDC047081. The sequence continues at coordinate 151,228 of NZ_JBEYUY010000009.1, forward strand.
CATCTCCGCCAAGGACTACAAGAAACTCACCGGCAAGGACTCCGACTACCCGCTCCTCAACAGGGCCATACAGGGTCAGTCCGCGCCCGGTTCGACCTTCAAGGTGGTCTCCACGGCCGCCGCGGTCGAGGCCGGCTACGTCTGGGACGGCGGCTACCCCTGCACCAGCTCGTACTCGGTGGGCGGCCAGGTCTTCAAGAACTTCGAGGGCGAGAACTTCGGCCCGATCTCCCTGGGCCGCGCCCTGGAGGTCTCCTGCGACACCGTCTTCTACGGCCTCGCCGACCGCGAGTGGAAGAAGGACGGCGGCATCAACCCGAAGAAGGGCGAGCCCAAGGACTACTTCTACAAGGCCGCGCACCAGTTCGGCCTCGGCAAGGAGACCGGCGTCGACCTCCCGAACGAGGTCACCGGCCGCGTCCCCGACCGCCAGTGGAAGGAGTCCTACTGGAAGGCCAACAAGGCCGTCTGGTGCAAGACCGGCAAGAAGGACGGCACCTACGTCCAGAAGATCGCGTACGAGAACTGCCTCGAGGGCAACAAGATGCGCGAGGGCGACTCGATCAACTACTCCATCGGCCAGGGCGACACCCTCGTCACGCCGATCCAGGAGGCCATGATCTACGGGGCGCTCGCCAACGGCGGCACCGAGTACGTCCCGACCATCGGCAAGGCGATCGTCAGCGCCGACGGCAAGACGGTCAAGGAGATCAAGCCGCAGGTCAAGGCCAAGCTCCCGGTCTCCCAGGCCACCCTCAAGGGCATGGACAAGGCCCTGGCGGGCGTCATCACCAGCGGTACCGCGGCCTGGAAGTTCCAGGGCTGGCCGCAGGACAAGATCACCCTGCACGCCAAGACCGGTACCGCGGAGGTCTACGGCAAGCAGACCACCTCGTGGCTCGCCACGTACTCCAAGGACTACACGGTCGTCATGACGATCGCCCAGGCCGGTACGGGTTCCGGCGCCTCCGGTGAGGCCGTCCGCAGCATCTACAGCGCCCTGTACGGCGTCCAGGCCGACGGCTCGATCGACAAGAAGAAGGCGCTGCTGCCCTCCCCGCAGAAGGGCCTGCCGAAGGTCAAGACCGACGGCACGATCGACTCCCCGAAGGTCTCCAAGGACCCGGTCAAGGACCTCCAGAAGGCCGAGGAGGAGGGCGCGACCGCCCCGGACGAGACCCAGCCGGGCGCGACCACCGCCTCGCCCACCGCGACCAACCGCAACACCCGCAGGCGACCGCGCAGAAGGGGAGCCCGGAGGATGCTCACATGACCGGGGCCAACAGCTTCTCCGTCTCCGGCTACGGACCCGAGCGCGCGAGCTGGACGCGGATCTTCGCCCGCGACTCGCTGGCCCGCCGGCTGGACTGGCCGATACTGCTGGCGGCCCTCGCGCTGTCGCTGATCGGCTCGGTCCTGGTCTTCTCGGCGACCCGCAACCGCACCGAGATCAACCAGGGCGACCAGTACTACTTCCTGATCCGGCACCTCATGAACACCGGCATCGGGTTCGCCCTGATGGTCGGCACGGTCTGGCTCGGCCACCGCACCCTGCGCAACGTCGTGCCGGTGCTCTACGGCATCTCGCTGCTCGGCGTGCTGATGGTGCTCACCCCGCTCGGCGCCACCATCAACGGCAGCCGGAACTGGATCGTGCTCGGCGGCGGCTTCTCGCTGCAGCCCGCCGAGTTCGTGAAGGTCTCGATCATCCTGGGCATGGCGATGATACTGGCGGCCCGGGTCGACGCCGGGGACAGGCAGTACCCCGACCACCGCACGGTCCTGCAGGCGCTGGGCCTCGCCGCCATCCCGATCCTGATCGTGCTGCTCATGCCCGACCTCGGCACGGTCCTGGCCATGGTCGCCATCATCCTGGGCGTGCTGCTGGCCTCCGGCGCCTCCAACCGCTGGATCTTCGGCCTGCTCGCCGCGGGTGTGCTGGGCTGCGTCGCCATCTGGCAGCTGCACATCCTCGACGAGTACCAGATCAACCGCTTCGCCGCCTTCGCCAACCCCGACCTCGACCCGGCCGGCGTCGGCTACAACACCAACCAGGCGCGGATCGCGATCGGTTCGGGCGGGCTGACCGGGGCCGGACTCTTCCACGGCTCGCAGACCACCGGTCAGTTCGTGCCCGAGCAGCAGACCGACTTCGTCTTCACGGTCGCGGGGGAGGAGCTCGGCTTCCTCGGCGCGGGCCTGATCATCGTGCTGCTCGGTGTGGTGCTGTGGCGCGCGTGCCGGATCGCCCGCGAGACGACCGAGCTGTACGGGACGATCGTGGCCGCCGGGATCGTCGCCTGGTTCGCCTTCCAGTCCTTCGAGAACATCGGCATGACCCTCGGGATCATGCCGGTGACGGGTCTGCCACTGCCGTTCGTGTCCTACGGAGGCTCGTCGATGTTCGCGGTGTGGGTGGCGGTGGGGCTGCTGCAGTCGATCAGGGTGCAGAGACCCATGTCGGCGTGAGTGGCCGGGTGTTTTCTCTGAGTTTGCCTGACATTCATGCTCGATGGGCACTGCCGCTCGAAGTGGAATCCCACTAGATTCGGTTCATGGCGGACACAAAGCGTGAGATCGAGCGGAAGTACGAATCCGACGACAGCGGACTGCCCGACCTGACCGGCGTCGCCGGTGTCGCGGCCGTGGTCGACAAGGGAGTCGCGCACCTGGATGCCACCTACTACGACACCCCGGACGAGCGCCTCGCCGCGGCTTCCATCACCCTGCGCCGCCGCCTCGGTGGCTCGGACGCCGGCTGGCATCTGAAGCTGCCGGTCGCGCCGGGCGTCCGCGACGAGGTCCACGCCCCCCTCTCCGCGACCGTCCCGCGCAGCCTCGTCGCCCTCATCCGCGCCCGGATCCGGGACGCCGAGCTGCGGCCCGTGGTGCGGCTGCGCTCCGACCGCGACGTCCGCGACCTGGTCGACGCCGAGGGCCGGCTGCTCGCCGAGGTCAGCGTGGACGCCGTACGGGCCGAGCGGCTCGACGGGGACGGCGGTACCGCGCAGTGGACCGAGATGGAGGTGGAGCTCGCCGACGACGGCGACCCGGCCTTCCTCGACAAGGTCGACAAACGGCTGCGCAAGGCGGGCGTACGGCCCTCCAAGTCGGCGTCCAAGCTGGCCCGGGCGCTGGCCGAGACGGAACCGAAGAAGAAGCGCAAGAAGCAGCAGAAGGCCGCGCCGGAACCGGTGACCGCGGGCGACCACGTCCTCGCGTACGTCCGTGAGCAGCGGGACGCGATCCTGGAGCTCGACCCGGCGGTACGGCAGGACACGTATGACTCCGTGCACCGGATGCGGGTCGCCACGCGGCGGATGCGCAGCTCGTTCCGCTCGTACGCGAAGGTCCTCGACCGTGCGGTCACCGACCCGATCGGCGAGGAGCTGAAGTGGCTGGCCGGCGAGCTCGGGGTGGACCGTGACCAGGAGGTGCTGAGCGAGCGCATCACGGCGGCCGTCGACGAACTGCCCCGCACGCTGGTAGTCGGCCCCGTCCGCACCCGCCTGCGCACCTGGGCGCACGCGCGGCGCGGGGGATCGCGGCGGCGGCTGATCGCCGTACTGGACGGAAAGCAGTACCTGCAGCTGTTGGAGACCCTCGACGCGCTGGTCGCGGATCCGCCGCTGCTGGAGGCGGCCGCCGGGAAGCCGGAGAAGGTGCTCGCCAAGACCGTACGCAAGGACTTCGGGAAGGTGGCGAAGCTGGTCGAGCAGGCGCTCGGCGAGCCTGCCGGAGCCGAGCGCGACCTGGCGCTGCACGAGGCCCGCAAGAAGGCGAAGCGCACGCGGTACGCGGCGGAGGCGGCCGTACCGGCGCTCGGCGGCCCCGCGTCCACGCTGGTGAAGTCGGCGAAGGCACTGCAGAACCTGCTCGGCGATCACCAGGACAGCGTGATGGCCCGCGAGGCCCTGCGCGAGATCGCGGCGCAGGCGCACGGGGCGGGGGAGAGCGCGTTCACGTACGGGGTGCTGTACGGGCGGGAGGAGCAGCGGGCGGCGACGGACGAGGCGGAGCTGCCGGGGTTGTGGGCGGAGGTCAAGGGCGGGCTGGGGGGCTGAGGCGGGCTCTGGAGCGGCTCGGGGCTGAGGCGGGATTCTGGGGGCCCGGGGGCTTGGGCGGGGCCCTGGAGCGGCTCGGGGATGCGGTCCCTTCAGGGGGCGGTGTTGCTCTCTGGTGTGGCTTGGGCGGTCGGGGTGGGGGCGGGGGCGCGTTAGGCTAGATGGTCACCCCTGTCAGTTCAGTCCAGCCCGAAGGTTCGCGAGATGCCTGCCGAAGTCGCTGCGTCGGTGTTCCCGCAGCTCGAAGCTCTGCTCCCGCATGTGCAGAAGCCGATCCAGTACGTCGGCGGAGAGCTCAACTCCACGGTCAAGCCGTGGGAGTCCTGCGATGTGCGTTGGGCGCTGATGTACCCGGACGCGTACGAGGTCGGGCTGCCCAACCAGGGCGTCATGATCCTCTACGAGGTGCTGAACGAGCAGGAGGGCGTCCTCGCCGAGCGCACGTACAGCGTGTGGCCGGACCTGGAGGCGCTGATGCGGGAGCACGCCGTCCCGCAGTTCACGGTCGACAGCCACCGCCCGGTGAAGGCCTTCGACGTGTTCGGCCTGTCCTTCTCCACGGAGCTGGGCTACACGAACATGCTGACGGCGCTGGACCTGGCCGGGATCCCCCTGGAGTCCAAGGACCGGACGCTGGACGACCCGATCGTCCTGGCCGGCGGCCACGCGGCCTTCAACCCCGAGCCGATCGCGGACTTCATCGACGCGGCGATCATCGGCGACGGCGAGCAGGCCGTGCTGGACATGACGAAGATCATCCGCGAGTGGAAGGCGGAGGGCTGCCCCGGCGGCCGCGAGGAGGTCCTCTTCCGCCTGGCGAGGACGGGCTCCGTCTACATCCCGGCGTTCTACGACGTCGAGTACCTCCCCGACGGCCGTATCGCCCGTGTCGTACCGAACAGGTCGGGCGTCCCGTGGCGGGTGTCCAAGCACACCGTCATGGACCTGGACGAGTGGCCGTACCCCAAGCAGCCGCTGGTCCCCCTCGCCGAGACGGTCCACGAGCGGATGTCGGTGGAGATCTTCCGCGGCTGCACGCGCGGCTGCCGCTTCTGCCAGGCCGGCATGATCACGCGCCCGGTGCGCGAACGCTCGATCACGGGCATCGGCGAGATGGTCGAGAAGGGCCTGAAGGCGACGGGCTTCGAGGAGGTGGGCCTCCTCTCCCTGTCCTCGGCGGACCACTCGGAGATCGGTGACATCGCGAAGGGTCTGGCGGACAGGTACGAGGAGGACAAGATCGGCCTGTCCCTCCCGTCGACGCGGGTGGACGCGTTCAACGTCGACCTCGCGAACGAACTGACACGCAACGGCCGCAGGTCGGGCCTGACCTTCGCCCCCGAGGGCGGCTCGGAGCGCATGCGCAAGGTCATCAACAAGATGGTGTCGGAGGAGGACCTGATCCGCACCGTCGCGACCGCCTACGGCAACGGCTGGCGCCAGGTGAAGCTGTACTTCATGTGCGGCCTGCCGACGGAGACGGACGAGGACGTCCTGCAGATCGCCGACATGGCGACGAAGGTGATCGCGAAGGGCCGAGAGGTCTCCCGCTCGAACGACATCCGCTGCACGGTGTCGATCGGCGGCTTCGTCCCGAAGCCCCACACCCCCTTCCAGTGGGCCCCGCAGCTCTCGGCGGAGGAGACGGACGCCCGCCTCGAAAAGCTCCGGGACAAGATCCGGGGCGACAAGAAGTACGGCCGCTCGATCGGCTTCCGCTACCACGACGGCAAGCCGGGCATCGTCGAGGGCCTCCTCTCGCGTGGCGATCGCCGAGTCGGCGCCGTGATCCGCGCCGTCTACGAGGACGGCGGCCGCTTCGACGGCTGGCGCGAGCACTTCTCGTACGACCGCTGGATGGCCTGCGCCGACAAGACGCTGCCGGCCTTCGGCGTGGATGTCGACTGGTACACGACCCGCGAGAAGACGTACGAGGAGGTCCTCCCCTGGGACCACCTCGACTCGGGCCTCGACAAGGACTGGCTCTGGGAGGACTGGCAGGACGCCCTCGACGAGACGGAGGTCGAGGACTGCCGGTGGACGCCTTGTTTCGACTGCGGGGTGTGTCCGCAGATGGACACGCATATCCAAATCGGGCCCACGGGGAAGAAGTTGCTGCCGCTGACGGTGAAGAACGTGGTGCCGGCGGGTGGGGGGCACTCGCACTGAGGTGAGTGAGGGGGGACCGGCTCAGCGGTGTACCTGGTAGCGCAGGTGGAGCACGCGGTTGCCCTGGATCGTCACGTCGGGATCTTCCAGCAGGTGTTGCGCGTGGGTCGACCCGAAGTAGGGCTTGCCGGAGCCTAGTACGACGGGTACGACGTCCATGCGTACCTCGTCGACCAGGCCCGCGGCGAGTACCTGGCCGCCGACCTCGCCGGCGGCGACCTCGACCACGCGGTCACCCGCGAGCTCCTGCGCCTTGGCCAGGGCTGCCTCGACGCCCTCGACGAAGTGGAACGGTGTCTCGGGGTCCCAGCCCTCGGGCTGGGGCCGGTGCGTCACGACGACCACGTGGTCGACCCCGCCCGGCGGCTTCCCGTCCCAGCCGTCCGTCATGTCGAAGACGTGGCGGCCGACGACCGTCACCCCGATCTGGTCCCAGTACGGCCGGGTGTAGTCGTAGGACGTCTGCGACACCTTCACCTCGCCGCTCTCGTCCAACGGGACATCACCGTTGCACAACCATTCGAACAGTGGCCCGGGCTGGTCTTTCTCGTCCGCGACGAAGCCGTCCACCGACACCGAGCCGTACATGACCACCTTGCCCACGGGGCTCTCCTCTGCTCTGGGGTGCCCCCAAAGCTAGCGTGGCGTGAGCTCTCGCCAGCCGTTCAGTCGCCGTCCAGGTCCTTCAGTACCGCCGGCAGGCCGACCGTCAGCATCTTGCGGCGGACGTGGCCCAGGATCTGGGTCATCAGGAGGCCGCCGGCGCCTGTGAAGCCCGTGTGGTCGTAGGTGAAGCGGGCTCCCGTGTCGTGGGGTTCGATGCGGTAGGTGACTTCGGTGGTTTCGCCGCCGCCGTGGTCGGTCCATGAGTAGCGCAGGAGTCGGGGCTCGTCCGCCTCCAGTACGACGCAGTCCACGATGCCGCTCCAGCCGGGCTTGGGCTTGGCGATGAACTGGAAGTGGGTGCCGACGGCGGGGGTGAATCCTTTCGGGCGGGCCCCTGCTCCCGTGGCTGTCCACAGCGGTATGAGGTGGGGGTCGGTGACTGCGCGCCAGACCTTGGTGGGGGAGTGCGGGTAGTCGCGGACTATGTGGATGGCGCTCATGGGGCTCCCGTCGAGGGCAGGTGGTAGCGCGGCAGTCTTCGGACGCGGCGTACAGTCGCTGAAAATTTACAGTAGCAGTAAATATTCTGCCGCTGTACTAGTGTGGCCTCATGAGGACGGTGGACTGGGCCGCCTGGCGGCCGCGAACCTCGGTGCCCGAGGGTGGCGAAGGGTTGCGGGAGCAGAAGAAGCGGCTGTTGCGGCAGCGGTTGTCCGACACCGCGACCGAGATGTTCCTGGAGCGCGGTTTCGACGCCGTGCGGGTGTCGGAGATCGCCCAGGCCTGCGGAGTCTCGGAGAAGACCGTCTTCAACTACTTCTCCACCAAGGAAGCGCTCATCCTGGATCAGGGCGAGTCCACGATGGTCGCCTTGCGTGACGGCCTGGCCGACACGAATCACTCGGTGGTCGAGGCGGTGTTGGGGATCCTCTCCGGCGAGCTGGGGGTCATGACCTCCTGGATCGCCGCGCAGGACGATCCCGTCCAGGCCGTCGGCATGGTCAGGCGCTTCGGTGCGTTGACCAGGTCCACGCCCTCACTCAGGGCCTATCACCGGGAGATGACCGACCGGCTCGTCGCCGTCGCGGCCGAGGCGCTCGCCCGGCGCGATCGCACCAGCCCCGACGAGCCGGAGCCGCAGATCGCGGCCACGGCTCTGGTCGGGTTGTGGTCCGTTCAGTTCCGGAGCCTGGGGAAGCATCTGGACGGTGCTCGTACGGCGGCGCAGATTCACGCGGCCGTGACTGCCGACGTCCGCCGGGCCGCCCGGCTCATCGATATCGGCCTGGCCTCTTTCGCGTCCGCGTGAGATCGGGTGTCGGCGGCCGGTCACGCCACCCGGCCGCCGACACCCGAGCGGCCCTCCGGCACCGCCAGCAGAGCCACCGTCACCTCCTCACGGGTCTCCTCGCCCAGCGCGGCCGTCACCGCATCCGTGATCGCGGTGATCAGGCGGGCCGGCGCGTTCGGCACGTCCGGGTGGTTGTACGCCACCTCGCGCAGGCTCAGGGTGATGTTCGGGGCGATGCGGGTGGTCGGTTTTCCGGCCAGGCCGCGGCGGCGCTGCGGGATGCCGATCAGGTCGACCGCGGCCAACTGGCCGAACCTCTCGCCGTATACGGATCCGATCACGTCCGTGAGGCCGCGGATCAGGCTCTCCTCGGTCCTCGTGTCCAGGGCCGACTCGCTGATGTGCACGGTGAAGTGAGGCATGGTGGAGTCTCCGTTCGGGCCCGCGGTGGTGGGCGGATCGGGTGCTGGTGTCCTCGCGGGCTGCTTTCGTGAGCTGTCTTCGCGAGCAAAACACCTTTGTAGTCAAAGGTAAATGCTGGGGGTGCATGATGGCCGGATCCGGGCGGGACGAGTCCGGGGCGGGTGACGTCGACGACGCGGTGCGGGAGCTGCTGTTGCTCATGCCGCGGATGGTCGGCCGGGTCAAGCGCATCCCCGTACCCGAGGAGCTGCAGTCGCAGTCACTGGCGCCCCGTCATCTCTCCCTGCTGTCCTGCCTGTTGTTCGACGGGCCCATGAGCGTCAATGAACTGGCCGCACGGCTGGAGGTCGCGCCCACGACCGTCAGCCTGATGGTCGGGGACCTGAGCGCGAAGGGCATCCTGGACCGGCGTGCGGATCCGGTCGACCGGCGGCGCCGGATCGTGGCCATCGCCGCCGACCGGCATGACGCCATCGCCGCCTGGCTCGCGCCCGGCGCCGCCGCGTGGCGCCGCGTCCTCACCCCGCTCGCCCCGGCGCAACGGCGGCTTTTCGTCGACACCCTGCGTGCTTACGAGGCGGTGGTGGCGGAGGAACGCGAGCGTTGAACTCGCTTGACGGCCACCCGCGTTGACCACGACCTACCCGGACTCCCCGCCATGCCCTATGAGTTGAACTCCCTCCTCGGCCGCCTCGTCGGCTTCCGGCTGTACTCCGTGCAGTTCGTCCTCGACTACGTACAACTGCGCTTCGACGGTCCGACCGACGACATGCCGGTGCTCACGTGCGAAGTGCTGCCCGCCGTCACGCTCTCCGGGCGGCGCTTCTCCCCGACGGAGACCGGCTGGGCCGACGCGCTCCGGGGGCTCATCGCGCGGCACGTGACCGCCACCCGCGAGGAGACCGGCGTGGGGATCAGGGTCGATCTGGTCGGCGGGTTGATCCACCTGCATCCCGAGCCGAGCGAACTCGTCGGTCCGGAGATCGCCGGGCTGAACGGCTTCGTCGATCGCGCCTGGATGGTCTGGCGGCCCGGCGAGGACGCGTTCGAAGATCTCAGCACTACCTGACCTCACCGCACCACCGGTGAGGGCCCGGATCTCCGTACGTCGGCCCTAATCTGGCGGCACCGCGCGGCTTCTCCGGGTCGTGCGACTTCCCGACGGAGGCCCCCATGGCAGAGCCGAGCACTCTCCTCGCTACGGCGTTGCGTGAGCACCTGAAGTACTACCAGGCGCTGAGCGAGCACCTCCCCGATCTGGAGGGGGACGTGGTCGCCACGGCGCACGAGGCGATCCGCGAGCTGGCCTCGGCCGGGGGAGAGGCCGAGGTGCTCCCCTCGGCGTATCTGCCGCCGCTGGAGGCCGTCGCCGCCGCCATCCAGTACTGCGAGTTCACGGGGCACTCGGAGGGCGTCCGCTTCTACCGCTACTGGCACGCCCTGCTCCTCGCCGACCAGGCGTTGTGCGAGGCGATCTGAGCGTACACACGCGGGGCGTCCGCGGAGGCGGCGAGGCTCTCCGGGACGCCCCTCGGCGTGACGGTCAGGGGAGCGTGGGTGTGGTGCCGTCGTTGACCCCGGTGGGGGCCGGTCGGTTGGCTGCCTCGGCCCAGGTGTTGCCGGCGTTGGTGCCGCACTGAAGGATCGCCGGGTTGGCGCCGTTGCTGTCGAAGGTGCAGGTGATCCGGTAGACACGGCCGGTGGTCGTGATCGTCTCGAACTGGATCCCACCCGATGTCGGGTGCTCGCCGACGGCCGCGCCGCACGGCAGCCCGGCGGCGCCGCCGGCGGGATAACCGTTGTGGGTGCTCAGATCGGTCCACAGCACGGGCGGGTTCGGGGCGCTGCCCGAGAGGTCACGGATGCCGCCGTAGAACCGGCCGCCGGTCAGCGCGGCCCGGTACTCGACGTTGCCCTGCGGGTGGTAGGCGTCGAGGTCGGAGCACGGGCCGGGGGCACCGGTCGCGCCCTGCGGGCCCGTCGGTCCCGCAGGCCCGGTCGGGCCGGCCGGGCCGGTGGGACCCGCCGGTCCCGTGGCACCCGGAGCTCCTGTCGCCCCCGCCGGTCCCGTGGCACCCGGAGCTCCTGTCGCCCCCGGCGCGCCCGTGTGTCCGGTCGGCCCGGTCGCCCCCGTGGGGCCGGTGGCGCCCGTCATGCCCTTCGGGCCGGTTGGGCCGGTCGGACCCGTCGGGCCCTTGCAGCCGCCCTTGCCGTGGTCGCCGTTCGCAGGGGTCGCCTGCAGGGACTTGTGGTGGCCGTTCGGCTTGCAGTGGTCGTCGCCGCCGCGGGCCGTCGGGGTCCGGTCGCCGATGTCGTGCGCCGCCGCGGCCGCCGGGCCGGCCACGCCGGTCGCCAGGACCAGCGTGAGCGAGGCCAGCATCCCGGCCTTCCTGAACCCGTCCCGGGCCAGCGGCCCGAACAGCGCGGATGTCCTGTGCTCAGGACTCATCTGTGTGCTCCTTGCCTCGATGGTCCGGGACAGCTCCCGGCCCCGAGGTGAGGGTGACCCGGGTGTCCGGCGCCGACCGGCGTCGCCGTACGGGACTCGCTGTTTTATCCGTAGATCGGACCAGCGGATGGAGCCGTACGGGCGATTTGGTGTGTGGATGTCCGGGAGGAAATCCGAAGGCATGTCACATTTCGAAGCGTGAAGCAGCAGACCCTCTGCCTCTGCATGATCGTCAAGAACGAGGCGCAGGTCATCGAACGGTGTCTCGGCTCGGTCCGTCATCTCGTCGACACCTGGGTGATCTCCGACACCGGTTCGACCGACGGCACCCAGGAACTCGTCCGCAAGGCGCTCGACGGCATCCCCGGCGAGCTGCACGAGGAACCGTGGGTCGACTTCGGCCACAACCGCACCGCCAACATCCGGCGGGCCCGCGGCCGCGCCGACTACCTCCTCACCCTCGACGCCGACCACGTCATCCGCCAGGACGCCCCGCTGCCCCGGCTCACGGCGGGCTCGTACATGCTGCGTTACGACACTCCCGGCACCCAGCACCGGTTCAAGCACCTCATGCGGGGCGACTGGGCGTGGCGGTACGAGGGCGTCACCCACGAGTACCCGTGCACGGACGAGCCCGACGTGCAGGAGAACCTGGACGCGCTGGTCATCGAGGACCACGCCGACGGCGGCTGTCGCAGCGACAAGTTCGAGCGGGACGCCCGGCTGCTGCGGCGCGAACTCGAACGCGACCCCGGCAACGCCCGCACCGTCTTCTACCTCGCCAACACCGAACGCGACCTGGGCCACACGGCCGAGGCCGTCGAGCTGTACGAGCGGCGCGCGGCGATGGGCGGCTGGCCGGAGGAGGTCTACTGCTCCCTCCTGGAGGCCGGAGTCCTGCGGGCGGAGGCGGCGGACGACTGGCCCGGGGCGATGGACTCGTTCTCCCGGGCCTGGGAGGCGCGGCCGGAGCGGCTCGAAGCCTGTTACGAGCTGGCCTCCCGGCTGCGTCTGAAGGGCCGTCACCGCACCGCGCACGCCCTGCTCGCCGACGCCGTCGGCCGCCCGGAGCCGGCCGACCTCCTCTTCACCCGGTCCTGGGTGTACCGCTGGGGCCTGCTCTTCGAGTTCTCCATCACCGCCTACTGGGTGGGCGATCACACGGCCGCGCTCCGGGCCTGCGACACCCTCCTCGCCCTGCCCGACCTCCCCGAGGCCATCCGCCGGCAGACCGAGATCAACCGCGAGTTCTCGGCCCGGCAGCTGTCCGCCGTACCCGCGCCCGCGTCACCGGCCCGCCGGCCGAAGGCGGCCCGCGCGGGCAAGGCGGCGCGGAACTCCCGCAGGAAATAGGAGAACCGGTGCCGTGGCGGGATCCGGTCGGGCCCGTCGGGGCGTCTAGGCAGGTATGGATCTGGAGAAGCGCCCGCCGCAGGGGCAGGGGCCCGAGGGGTGTCTCGTCGTCGCGATCCGCATTCCGGTGCGGATCGTCGTGCTCGTGCTGGTCGTGCCGGTACGGATGGTGTGGGACGCGCTCGTCGTGGCCGGACGGTTCCTGAACGACACCGTGCTCAGGCCGGTCGGCCGGGCGCTGGTGTGGGTGGCGCGGGCGGTGTTCGTCTGGCCGCTCGTGGGGCTCTGGCGGTACGTCGTCGTCCCGGTCGCCAAGGCGCTGGGGTGGCTCGGCAACGTGCTTCTCGTCATACCCGCCGTGTGGATCTACCAGTACGTGCTGACTCCCCTCGGGCACGCCGTCGCATGGGCCGCGCGAGGTGTGGCGGCCGGGCTGGGATGGCTGTACGCGCGCGTGCTCACGCCGATCGGGCAAGCGGTCATGCGGGTGCTCACGCCCGTCGGCCAGGCGATCGTCTGGTGCGCCAAGGGGATCGGGTGGGCCCTGGAGATGGTCATTACCGGCATCGGCCTCGGGCTCTACTGGACCGCCCGCGTCCTGTTCGTCCTGCCCGCGCTGGCGCTGTGGCGGTGGGTGCTCGTGCCGGTCGGGCGGGTGCTCGCCGTCGTCGCGCGCGAGGTCGGCGACGCGCTCGGGCACGCCTGGCGGGTCGCGGGGCGGATCTCACTCGCCGTGGGGCGGGCGCTCGGGACCCTCTTCCGGTGGATCTTCGTCGAGCCCGCGCGCTGGTTCTACCGGACCGTGCTCACGCCCGTCGGACACGTCGTCCGGGACGCCGTGCTCAGGCCCGCCGCCGAGGCCGCGCGCAGTGTCGGCCGGGCCACCCGGCTGGCCCTGGCCTCCGCCCGGGAGTCCGTACGGCAGGCCCGCGCCGACCTCCGGCGGATGGTGTTCGGCGAGCCCGCCCGCGCCGAGGCCGTGGACCGGCGGGAACCGACGGGCCGTGACACACGTACTCTTGGTAGCAGTACGACCGCACTCACGAAGGACTGAGCGACACTGGGCAAGCGACAGCCCGAAGGCCCGCCGCCCGCACCCGCGGTGCAGCGCATCCGACTGCGCTACACCAAGCGCGGCCGCCTCCGGTTCACCAGCCACCGTGACTTCCAGCGCGCCTTCGAGCGTGCGCTGCGCCGCGCCGAGGTGCCCATGGCGTACTCGGCGGGGTTCACGCCGCATCCGAAGGTGTCGTACGCCAATGCCGCACCCACCGGCACGGGCAGCGAGGCGGAGTACCTGGAGATCGCGCTCACCGAGGCGCGGGACCCGGAGAAGCTCAGGCTCCTCCTCGACGAGTCGCTGCCCGCCGGGCTCGACGTCGTCGATGCCGTCGAGGCCCGGACCTCCGGGCTCGCCGACCGGCTCACCGCCTCCGTGTGGGAGCTGCGGCTGGACGGCGTGGAGCCGGCGGAGGCCGAGCGGGCCGTCGCCGCGTTCAACGCCGCCGAGGCCGTGGAGGTCCAGCGCACCACCAAGAACGGCGTCCGCACCTTCGACGCCCGGGCCGCGGTCGTACGACTGGAAACGCACAATGAAACGGCTGATAGGCCGACCGACCAGCCCTGTGCGATACTGCGGCTGGTTGTTCGGCACGTGACGCCTGCCGTACGACCCGACGACGTCCTGTCCGGTCTTCGCGCCGTGGCCGACCTGGCGCCGCCGGTCGCCGCAGCGGTGACCAGGCTGGCGCAGGGGCTGTTCGATGAAGAGACCGGCACGGTGACCGACCCGCTCGCGCCCGACCGCGAGGCAGCGACGGCCCTACCCACGGCCGACCCCGCTGCCACCGCGAAGGCGCCGGCGTAAGGAAGGTCCCGCGAAGGACGGACGTCGTAGCGCCGCCCTCGTACTCGGGAGCCACCTGGGTCGGGCAGCGCACCGACCAGAAGACTTTCGCCAGGCCGTACCCAACAGGGTGTACGGAACCGGCGAGACAGGACACAGAGAGCTCCCGTGCGGCGCCCGCGCCCCGAACGGCGGCACCGCGCATCGCGCGAGCCGCGGACGTCAACGGCGATCGAGTCATCGACGCCGGACCGGGCGCGGCGCCCGGGAGCCTGACGGGAGAAAAGCCCGCATGCTCGAGCCGACCGAACCCACAGAGGGTTCCGAACTGAACACTCCCAGCGACACCCTGCCGCCGCGTCGTCGGCGCCGTGCCGCTTCACGCCCCGCGGGACCGCCCGCCGGGGCCGCCTCCGCAGCGCCGGAGGAGATCACCGAGCCGGCCATACCGGCCGACGTCGAGAAGAAGGCCGACGAGGACGAGGCCGCGGCCTCGGTCACAGCCGAGGCCGAGATCGAAGAGACCGACGTGACTGAAGAGGCTGCCGAGGTCGAGGAGGCCGCGGAGACGGCTGTCGTCGCCGAGGCGCCTGTCGAGGAGGCCGCGCCTGCCGGGCGTACTCGGCGTCGTGCCACGCGTCGGGCTTCGGCGCCCGCCGGGGCTCCGGCTGCCGCCGAGGTGGTCGAGACCGTGGCGCCGGTTGCTTCCGAGGAGGCGGTGGCCGAGGCTGTGGCCGAGACGCCCGCCGTCGCGGAGGCGCCTGTCGAGGAGGCCGCGCCTGCTGCGCGTACGCGGCGTCGTGCGACCCGTCGGGCTTCCGCGCCTGCCGGGGCTCCGGCTGCCGAGGTCGCGCCGGTCGCTGAGGCCGAGACGGCCGAGGCTCCTGCTGCCGCCGAGACGGCCGTTGTCGCCGAGGCCGATGAGGCTCCTGCCGAGGACGCCGCTCCGCGTCGTACCCGGCGTAGGGCCACTCGTCGGGTGTCCGCGCCTGCCGAGGCGGAAGGTGCCGTGAGCGCCGAGGCCGAGGACGCGACTGTCGCGCAGGCCGCCGACGAGGCTGCCCCCGCCGCCGAGCCCGCTGCCGCCGAGGCCCCCGCTGCTCGTGCCGCCGAATCCGGATCTGCCGAGGAGGCTGTCATCGAGGACGCCGCTCCCCGTCGTACCCGTCGTCGGGCCGTTCGTAAGGCCGCTGTCGGGTTCTCCGAGCCCGAGCGCGGTGCCGGGGCCGAAGAGGCCGAGGACGAGGGGCCGCGGAAGCCGGCGCGGCCTGCCGTCGCCGTGTTCCAGGCGCCCGTGTTCACCGAGCCGAAGTTCCAGACGCCGGAGCGGGCCGCCGCCCAAGCGGCCGCCGAGGCCGAGGTCGAGGTCGAGGTCCCCGAGGTCGAGGAGCCGGCGGAGGAGCAGGGCGGATCGCGGCGTCGCAGGCGTCGCCGGGGTGCCGCCTTCGGCGAGGAGGCCGAGCCGCAGGCCGTCGTCGAGGACGAGACCGAGGCCGAGGAGTCGGCCGAGGACGCCGGTGAGGACGAGGCGGAGGCCGAGGAGACCGGTTCGCGTCGCCGTCGTCGCCGTGGTGGCCGGCGCCGTCGCCGGGGCGAGTCCCCCGAGGCCGCCGGTGACGACGAGGACTCCGACGAGGCCGCCGCCGAGCAGGCCGAGCAGGACGCCGAGGACACCGCCGAGCAGGAGGAAGAGGACGAGGACGACGCCCGCGACGAGGCCGGCGGGTCCAGCTCCAGCCGTCGCCGCCGTCGGCGTCGTCGTCGCGCCGGTGACTCCTCCGTGGACACCGAGCCGGGCGACGGCGACCCCGAGCGCACCGTCGTCAAGGTCCGCGAGCCCCGCCCGAAGGCCGAGCCCTCCGACGAGGTGCAGTCCATCAAGGGCTCGACCCGTCTGGAAGCCAAGAAGCAGCGGCGCCGCGAAGGGCGCGAGCAGGGGCGCCGGCGCGTCCCGATCATCACCGAGGCCGAGTTCCTCGCCCGCCGTGAGGCCGTCGAGCGGGTGATGGTCGTCCGGCAGAGCGGCGAGCGCACGCAGATCGGCGTCCTGGAGGACGGCGTGCTCGTCGAGCACTACGTCAACAAGGAGCAGTCGACCTCGTACGTCGGGAACGTGTACCTGGGCAAGGTCCAGAACGTGCTGCCCTCGATGGAGGCCGCCTTCATCGACATCGGCAAGGGGCGCAACGCCGTCCTGTACGCCGGTGAGGTCAACTTCGAGGCGCTGGGCATGGCCAACGGGCCGCGCCGCATCGAAAGCGCCCTGAAGTCCGGGCAGTCCGTGCTCGTCCAGGTCACCAAGGACCCGATCGGGCACAAGGGCGCGCGTCTGACCAGCCAGGTCTCCCTCCCGGGCCGCTACCTCGTGTACGTCCCCGAGGGCTCGATGACCGGCATCAGCCGCAAGCTGCCCGACACCGAGCGGGCCCGGCTGAAGACCATCCTCAAGAAGATCGTCCCCGAGGACGCGGGCGTCATCGTCCGTACGGCCGCGGAGGGCGCTTCGGAGGACGAGCTGCGCCGTGACGTCGAGCGGCTGCAGGCGCAGTGGGAGGACATCCAGAAGAAGTCGAAGAACGGCAACGCCCCGACGCTGCTGTACGGCGAGCCGGACATGACCGTCCGGGTCGTCCGCGACATCTTCAACGAGGACTTCACCAAGGTCGTCGTCAGCGGTGACGACGCGTGGGAGACCATCCACGGATACGTCTCGCACGTCGCGCCCGACCTCGCCGACCGGCTGTCGAAGTGGACCTCCGAGGTCGACGTCTTCGCCACGTACCGGATCGACGAGCAGCTCGCCAAGGCCCTGGACCGCAAGGTCTGGTTGCCCAGCGGCGGTTCGCTGGTGATCGACCGGACCGAGGCGATGGTCGTCGTCGACGTCAACACCGGGAAGTTCACCGGCCAGGGCGGCAACCTGGAGGAGACGGTCACCAGGAACAACCTGGAGGCGGCCGAGGAGATCGTGCGTCAGCTGCGGCTGCGCGACCTCGGCGGCATCATCGTCATCGACTTCATCGACATGGTCCTGGAGTCCAACCGGGACCTGGTGCTGCGGCGCCTGCTGGAGTGCCTGGGCCGGGACCGGACCAAGCACCAGGTGGCGGAGGTGACCTCGCTGGGCCTGGTCCAGATGACCCGCAAGCGGGTCGGCCAGGGCCTGTTGGAGTCCTTCTCCGAGACCTGCGTCCACTGCAACGGCCGCGGTGTCATCGTGCACATGGAGCAGCCGACCTCCGCCGGTGGCGGCGGCAAGCGCAAGAAGCGCGGGCGCGGCGGGGACGGGCACGAGCACGTGCACGAGGCCGCGGTGGCCGTGGAGGCGCCCGAGGCCGAGGAGACCGAGGCGGAGGTCGCCGCCGAGGTCGCCGAGCCGGTCGCGCTGGCCGCACCCTCCTTCGCACCCGACGAGGAGCTGTACAGCAGCGTCGCCGAGGCGGAGGCCGCGGTGCGCGGCGGTCGTTCGCGGCGCCGGTCCGGCCGTCGGGCCTCGGCTCCGGCGGGTTCGCCGAAGGGGCGGGCCACGCGTCAGGAGACCGAGCATGCCGACGCCGGGTACGGCGACACGGACGTCGCCGAGGTGCCGACCGCTCAGGACGTCACCGTCGCCGAGGAGACCGCGCGTCCGGTGCAGCCGGAGACGGCCGCCGAGGTGCAGGCCGAGCCGGTCGCCGTGGAGGACCCGGTCGCCCAGGCCGCGCCCGCCGTCGAGGAGGCCGCGCCCAAGGGCCGTACCCGCCGCCGTGCCACCCGCAAGGTGTCCGCGCCGGCCGGGTCGCCCGCCGGGGCCGAGGCCGCCGTGGTGACGGTCGCCGAGACCGCGCCCGTGGCGGAACCGCAGTCGGCCGCGCCGGCCGAGGAGGCCGCCGCGCCCGTGACCGAGCAGCCCGAGGCGGCTGCCGAGAGCGCCGCTCCGGCCCGTCCGCGACGCCGTGCGGTGCGCAAGGAGACGGCGCCGACCGCGTCCGAGGAGGCGGCCGTGGTGGTCGTCCCGTCGGCCGGCGAGGCCGCGGCGGAGGGCGCCGAGGAGGCGGCTCCGGCCAAGAAGACGGCCCGTAAGACGGCCAAGAAGGCCACCGCGAAGAAGGCCGCCACGAAGAAGACGGCGGCCAAGAAGACGGTCGCGAAGAAGGCCGCCGCCAAGAAGACGACGGCCAAGAAGGCCGCCAAGGCGACGGCCTCGAAGACGGCGGCGGCGCAGCAGAGCGCGGCGTCCGTCTCGGCGTCGACGGAGGACTGACCTCCGCACGCGCGGCGAAGCGGGAACGACACAGGCGCGGGCGTCCGGTTCACACCGGGCGCCCGCGCCGTCGTATCACTGCCGTCTTTCTGGCGTAACGCTGTGTTCATCCACAGGTTGCGCTGTGTTTCTCCTGTGACGGAGGCAACGGCAGAGGGTGATTTCACTGTCGTAACGTCAAGGAAAATTGCCGACCAAGTGCTGGTAACGTGCGGATGAGTTGAACAGCCGATGAGCACACCGGCCCTCGCGCCGGGCACGGCTGACTTCCCGCAAGGAACCCTCGTGGGGGCGGGGTCCTGTGTACGAACCGTCCATCCGCCCGCAGGCGGCCATGGACAACCTGGGATGCGGCCGTGCTGTACATCGACATGGTCCCTCCCGACGGCATGAAGTGGTGCGCCCTAGAGGTCGCCGTAGAGGAGGGGGATTGTCGATGACCGACGCCCATGAGTTCATACCGGCCGCGAGACCCGTGATCGGTGAGGACGAGATCGAGGCCGCGGTGCGCGTTCTGCGCAGTGGCATGGTCGTCCAGGGGCCCGAGGTGGCCGCTTTCGAGGAGGAGTTCTCGGAACTGGTCGGGGGACGTCACTGTGTGGCGGTCAACTCCGGCACCTCCGCCCTCCACCTGTCGCTGCTGGCCCTCGGACTCGGCCCGGGCGACGAGGTGATCGTCCCGTCGTTCTCCTTCGCCGCCTCCGCGAACGCCGTTCGACTGGTCGGCGCCGACGTGGTGTTCGCCGACATCGAGGCCGACACCTTCTGCCTGGACCCCGTCGCGGTCGAGGCGGCGATCACGCCGCGCACCGCCGCGATCATGCCGGTCCACCTCTACGGCCACCCCGCCGCCATGGACGAGATCCTGGCGATCGCCCGCAAGCACGGCCTCGCCGTCGTCGAGGACGCCTGCCAGGCCCACGCCGCCGCCCTGCACGGCATCCCGGTCGGTGCCTTCGGAGCCGCGGGCACCTTCAGCTTCTACCCGACGAAGAACATGCACAGCCTCGAGGGCGGCATGATCTCCACCGGCGACGCCGAGACCGCCCGCACCCTGCGCCTGCTGCGCAACCAGGGCATGGAGCAGCGCTACGCCAACGAGATCGTCGGCGCCAACGTACGGATGACGGACGTGTCCGCCGCGATCGGCCGCGTCCAGCGCGGCAAGCTCGCCGCCTGGACCGAGCAGCGCATCGCCAACGCCGCCTACCTCACCGAGCACATCAGCGCGCCGAACGTGGTCACGCCGAAGGTCGCCGAGGGCGCCCGGCACATCTACCACCAGTACACCGTGCGCATCCAGGGCGACCGCGAGGCCGCCATGGCCAAGCTGACCGAGGCCGGCATCGGCAACGCCGTCTACTACCCGACCCCCATCCACCGGCTGAAGCCGTACTGGGAGCCGGACCAGAAGGCGGGCCGCAACTGGGACCTGCCCGAGACGGAGCGCGCGGCCGCCGAGGTCGTGTCGCTGCCCGTCCACCCCGCCCTGTCCGTGAGCGACCTGGAGCGGATCGTCGCCGCCGTGAACACCCTGGGGGAACAGCTGTGAGCACCGGGAAGGCGCTGCGCGCGGGACTCGTCGGTCTCGGTTCCATGGGGCGGCACCACGCCCGGGTCCTGTCCGGCCTGGAGGGCGTCGACCTGGTCGGCGTCGTCGACCCGATGGGCGACAAGTTCGGCGCCTCCCAGGGGGCGCCGATCCTGAACACCGTCGAGGAGCTCATCTCCCTCGGCGTCGACTACGCGGTCGTGGCCTGCCCCACCCACCTCCACGAGGAGGTCGGCCTGATGCTCGCCGAGGCCGGGGTGTGCGCGCTCATCGAGAAGCCGGTCGCGGAGTCCGTGGAAGGCGCCCGCCGCCTCGTCGAGGCCTTCGAGTCGCGCGGTCTGGTGGCCGGCGTCGGCCACATCGAGCGCTGCAACCCGGCGCTGCGCTCCCTGCGCGCCCGCCTGGAGGCCGGTGAACTCGGCGACGTCTACCAGGTGGTGACCCGTCGCCAGGGCCCCTTCCCGCACCGCATCGCGGACGTCGGCGTGGTCAAGGACCTCGCCACCCACGACATCGACCTCACCGGCTGGGTGCTCGGACGCACGTACGTGTCGATCGCCGCGCACACCGTCTCCAAGAGCGGCCGCAGCCACGAGGACATGGTCTCCGCGGTGGGCCGCCTCGACGACGGCACCATGGTGAACCACCTGGTGAACTGGCTGAGCCCGCTCAAGGAGCGCTTCACCTCGGTGACCGGGGAGCGCGGCTGCTTCATCGCCGACACCCTCACCGCCGACCTGACCTTCCACTCCAACGCCGCGGTCACCACCGAATGGGAGGCCCTGCAGGCCTTCCGCGGGGTGTCCGAGGGCGACATGATCCGGTACGCCATCCCCAAGCGCGAGCCGCTGCTGGTCGAGCACGAGCTGTTCCGGGACGCGGTGCTGGGCAAGGAAGCCGACATCTGCACCCTGCGCCAGGGCATGCGCACCGTGCAGGTGGCCGCGGCCGTGCTGGAGTCGGCGACACACAACCGCAGCGTTTCCCTTCAGGCGGAGGACCTGGCAACACATGGCAGCTGAGAAGACGTCGGCGCAGCCCGCGGTGCGTGGTCGCATCGTCATGCTCGTCGACAACGGGGTGAACGGCGACTCGCGCGTGCAGAAGGAAGCACGCTCGGCCGCCGACGCGGGGTGGGACGTGATCCTGCTCGGCAAGGGGAAGGCCAAGGCGAAGAGCGAGATCACCTGGGAGATCGGCAAGGCGCAGGTACGTCTGCTGCCGGTGCCCAACCCGCTGCACCGCCGCCGCCACGAGTACCGCCGGGCCGTACTGCGCTCGCCGCTGGCCTACAAGCCGGGGCCGCTGGCCTCGTACCGCCGGCAGAAGATGAAGGCCTGGCGCGCCGATCTCAACGTCCGGCTGATCCTCGCCCGGCAGGAGGGCTCGTTCCTCACCCGGCTGCGTCTGGTGCTGCCGCGGCTGGCGTCCCGGTTCGCGCAGTCCTGGGTGAACCTGCGCGCCCGCAAGACCGGTGATCTGGACCGGCGCCGCAAGGAGATGGACGGCCCGCTGGACCGGTTCACCACCGCGTTCTGGCAGAGGACCATGGGCAACCGCAGCTGGCGCCGGCTCGAACCGCACCTGTGGGACCTGGAGCTGGCGTACGGCAAGGTCATCGACGAGCTCGACCCGGACCTGATCCACGCCAACGACTTCCGCATGCTCGGCGTCGGCGCCCGCGCCGCACTGCGCGCCCGGGCCCGCGGCGGCAAGGTCAAGCTGGTGTGGGACGCGCACGAGTTCCTGCCCGGCATCAAGCCGTGGAACCCGCACCCGCGCTGGCACAAGGCGCAGTGCGCGCACGAGCTGGAGTACTCGCGGCACGCCGACGCCGTCACCACGGTGTCCTCCACGCTCGCCGAGATGCTCCAGGAGCGGCACGGCCTCAAGGAGCTGCCGTCGGTCGTGCTCAACGCGCCCGACGCGGAGCTCTCCCCCGAGCAGGCCGCCGAGCCTGTCCCGGACCTGCGCGAGCTGTGCGGCATCGGCCTCGACGTGCCGCTGACCGTGTACAGCGGGGCCGCCGCCCCGCAGCGCGGCCTCGACATCATGGTCGAGTCGCTGCCTCAACTGGCCGATGTGCACACCGCGTTCGTCGTGCTCAACCCCGACTCCGAGTACATGCGGAGCCTGCGCGAGCGCGCCAAGGAGCTGGGCGTCTCCGAGCGGCTGCACATCCTGCCGTACGTGCCGCACTACCAGGTGGTGCGCTTCCTCGCCGCGGCGGACCTCGGGGTCATCCCCATCCACCACTGGCCGAACCACGAGATCGCCCTCATCACCAAGTTCTTCGAGTACTCGCACGCCCGGCTGCCGCTGGTCGTCAGCGATGTGAAGACCATGGGCGAGATGGTCGAACGCACCGGCCAGGGCGAGGTCTTCAAGGCCGAGGACGTCGAGGACTACGTGCGCGCGGTGAAGTCGGTGCTCGGTGACACCGAGCGCTACCGCGGCGTGTACGAGAAGGACGGTCTGCTCGACGAGTGGACCTGGGAGGCCCAGGCCGAGCGGCTGGACGCGGTCTACACGCGGCTGGTGCCCGGCAGCGCGGTCCGCCCGGTGGCCGAGCGCAGACGGGTGGAGGCGGGAGCATGACCGGCAGACCGGACGTCAGCGTCGTCGTCGCGGTGTACAACACGATGCCCTACCTCACGGAGTGCCTGGACTCCCTGATCGGGCAGAGCATCGGGCGGGAACGCCTGGAGATCGTCGCCGTCGACGACGGCTCCACGGACTCCAGCGGCAAGGAACTGGACCGCTTCGCCGCGCTCTATCCGGACACCGTCAAGGTGATCCACCAGGCCAACTCCGGCGGCCCGGCCGCGCCCAGCAACCGCGCCCTTGACGTGGCCACCGGCCGTTACGTCTACTTCATCGGCTCCGACGACCACCTCGGCGAGGAGGCCCTGGAGCGCATGGTGAAGTGCGCCGACGAGAACGACTCGGACGTCGTCGTCGGCAAGATGGTCGGCACCAACGGCCGGTACGTGCACCAGGCGCTGTACAAGGAGAACCTCGCGGACGTCAGCCTGTACGACTCCGCGCTGCCGTTCACCCTCGCCAACACCAAGCTGTTCCGGCGGGACATGGTGGAGAAGTACCACCTGCGCTTCCCCGAGCACCTGCCCGTGGGCAGCGACCAGCCGTTCACCATCGAGGCGTGCGTGCGCGCCCGGAAGATATCGGTGGTGGCCGACTACACCTGCTACTACGCGGTGAAGCGCGGCGACGCCAGCAACATCACCTACCGCGCCGACCATCTGGCGCGGCTGGGGGCGGCGGCCGAGATCGTGGACTTCACGGCCGGTCTCGTCGAGGAGGGCCCGAAGCGCGACGCCCTGCTGCGCCGGCACTTCACCTGGGAGCTGGCCAAGCTCGTCCAGGACGACTTCCCGTCCCTGGACCGGGAGTTGCAGCGCCGGCTGTGCTCGGGCATCGGCCGGCTCGCCGACGCGTACTTCACCGACGGCATCCGGGACGCCATGGACGTCAAGCGCCGGGTGCGGATCGCGCTGGCGCGGGCCGGGGCGGTCGACGAGCTGGCCCGGGCGATCTCCTCGGAGAAGGAGCACGGGGCACCCCCGTTCGTCGTGGAGGGCGAGCGCGCGTACGCCCGCTACCCCGGCTTCCGCGACGCCCGCGTCGGCGTGCCCGACCGGGTGTACGAGCTGGTCGGGGAGGCCGTCCCGGGCCGCCTCGCCAAGGGCACCGTGCTGCTGTCGTCCGCGTGGGAACAGACGGGCGAGCAGCTCGACTACACCGCGTCCGTACGGCTGCCGGTCCTCGGCGAGGTCGAGGACGCGAGCGTGGCGCTGCGCCTGGTCAAGGGCGCGATGCCCAAGTCGGCCGACAAGGCGGGCGCCCGCAAGCTGCCGCGCGGGCACCAACTCCCGCCCGTGGTGGGCGAGATGAAGCTGGAGCAGTCCGTCGACGGCGCCGCCACGGTGCTGCACGCCCGCGTCCCGCTGGCGCAGGTCACCGGCAAGTTCGGCGTGCGTGTGTACCTGGACGTGGCCGGTTCGACGTACGAGATACCCGTGCGCGGCAAGGGGCTGCCCATGCCGCTGGCCCGCAGGTGGGGCCGGGACGACGACCCGTACCGGGCGTCGGCCCTGGTCAACCCCAAGGGGCGGGTGGTGGTCGACACGGCCCAGATGTACCCCCCGAAGCCAACCGCGGCCCAGCGTGTGCTGGCGGGCCTTGCCCGGATGAAGTCCCGTGCCAAGAGGAAGAAGTAGCGACCCTCCATGAACATCTGTGTAGTAGCGCTCGGCAAGATCGGGCTTCCGCTGGCGGTGCAGTTCGCCGCCAAGGGCCACCGGGTCATCGGCGCGGACGTCAACGAGAAGGTCGTCGAGCTGGTCAACGCCGGCGTCGAGCCGTTCCCCGGTGAGCACGACCTGGACGTCAAGCTGAAGCAGGCGGTCGACGCCGGTCTGCTCAGCGCGACCACGGACACCGCGTCCGCGGTCGCCGAGTCCGAGGCAGTCGTCGTGGTCGTCCCGCTGTTCGTGGACGCCGAGGGTGTCCCGGACTTCGGCTGGATGGACGCGGCGACCAAGGCGATCGCCCAGGGTCTGAAGCCGGGCACGCTGGTCTCGTACGAGACGACGCTCCCGGTCGGTACCACCCGCACCCGCTGGGCGCCGATGCTCGCCGAGGGCTCGGGTCTGACCGCGGGCGAGGACTTCCACCTCGTCTTCTCCCCGGAGCGCGTCCTCACCGGCCGGGTCTTCGCCGACCTGCGCCGCTACCCCAAGCTGGTCGGCGGCATCGACGAGGCGTCGACGGCGCGCGGTGTGGAGTTCTACGAGCAGGTCCTCGACTTCGACGAGCGCGCCGACCTGCCGCAGCCCAACGGGGTGTGGGACCTGGGCACCGCCGAGGCCTCGGAGCTCGCCAAGCTGGCCGAGACGACCTACCGGGACGTCAACATCGGTCTGGCGAACCAGTTCGCGCGCTTCGCCGACAGCAACGGCATCGACGTCAAGAAGGTCATCGAGGCCTGCAACTCGCAGCCGTACAGCCACATCCACCAGCCGGGCATCGCGGTCGGCGGCCACTGCATCCCGATCTACCCGCGGATGTACCTGTGGAACGACCCGTCCGCGACCGTCGTGCGCTCCGCCCGGGAGGCGAACGCCGCGATGCCGGAGTATGCG
This sequence comes from Streptomyces sp. NPDC047081, assembly GCF_040643775.1. Classification (NCBI taxonomy): domain Bacteria; kingdom Bacillati; phylum Actinomycetota; class Actinomycetes; order Kitasatosporales; family Streptomycetaceae; genus Streptomyces; species Streptomyces sp. NPDC047081. The sequence goes on from NZ_JBEYUY010000009.1 coordinate 176,389, forward strand.
GTGGACCTGCTGGCGGCGGCCTACGGCGACCTGAGGGGCGCGAACGTCCTCGTCCTCGGCGCCGCCTACCGCGGCGGCGTGAAGGAGACGGCCTTCTCGGGTGTCTTCCCGACGGTCGAGGCGCTGAAGGCGCGCGGCGCGGTCCCGTACGTCTCGGACCCGATGTACACGGCCGAGGAACTCGCCGCGCACGGCCTGACCCCGCACGCCGGTGAGACCGTCACCGCGGCGATCCTCCAGGCCGACCACGCCGAGTACCGCACCCTGACCCCGGCCGACCTGCCGGACGTCACGGTCCTCGTCGACGGGCGTCGTACGACCGACCCGGAGGCCTGGAAGGGCGTGCGCAGGGTGGTCATCGGCGGCTGACCAGGCTCGTCGTAGGATGCGGCCCCGGCCACTCGGCCGGGGCCGTCGTCTTCGTGACTCTCGGGGGTGCCCCTTTCATGCCGGGTGAGCTGTCCGTCCGTAGCGAGCCCGCGGTGGCGGGCACCACCCGGATGCCGCCCCGGCTGCGGGCCGCCGCCCTGCCGCTGCTGGTCTGTGTCGTGTACGCCGTCCTGCAGCTCGCCGCCGGTCCCCGCTGGACGCTGTTCCCCGACTCCTACCGTTACGCCCGTGCCGCCGAGCAGTATCTGGGGGCCTCCCGTGAGGAGGCGCACCGGACGGCGCTCGCCGCGTTCTGCGCGAGCCGGGCGAGCCGTGAGGCGCACGAGGCGCGGCTCCAGCCGACGAACCACCAGAGCGAGCGGGCCCTTCGGTCCGCGGCCGAGCGCAGCTGCCTCGACCGGTGGGCGGACGCCCAGGACATCACGACAGCGGACCCCCGCTACCAGGCCATCTTCGCCGCGCGTCCCGCCTATCCGCTGCTCGCGGCGCCCTTCGTCGCCGCGTTCGGTGTGCTCGACGGCATGTGGCTGCTCGGCCTGCTCACCGCGGCGGGTGGCTCCCTGATGGTCTTCGGGCTGCTGCGGCGCGGGGCGGGGGTGGGCCGCACGGCCGCCCTCACCGGGCAGGTGGCGTTCCTCGCGAGCCCGCTCGGCTGGTGGAGCGACCAGGCCCTGAGCGAGGGGCTGTTCACGATGTGCACGCTCGGGGCGCTGTGGGGCGGGCTGGCGCTGCTGCGTGGCCGGCGCGTGTTGACGGCGGCGGCGGGTACGGCTGTGTCCTACGGGGTGGGCGCGTTCACCCGCTACTCGTCGGTCCTGGTGTTGGCCGCGTTCATTGCGGCGGCCGCGACGGGTGCCCTGCTCCTGCCTGGCCGGCTGCGGCACCGGGGGACGGCGGTACTGGCGGGAGTGTCGGCGGTGGCCGCGGCATCGGTCGCCGTGTCGATGAAGGCGCTGGCGCTGCCGTCCGCGCAGGTGACCCTCCAGGACACCTTCACGCACCACTTCCGGCTGCGCGAGGTGCCCGACCCGTGGCGCGAACTGCTCGCCCTCGCCGGCCGTTTCTGGCGCGACTGGGCAGCGCAGCAGGCCGGGCTGCCGTACTTCCTGGCACTGACCGCACTCGCGGTCTGGGCGCTGAATCGTTACGGCGAAGGCCTGGGCCTCCTCGCCGCGGCGACGGCACTCAGCGGGGCGTTCGTGGTGACCAACCACCCCCTGATCCAGGAGGCGGACCGGCTGGGCGCGCTGATGTGGATACCGGTGGTGCTGGGGGTGCCGCTGGCGGTGGACCGGCATTGGGTTTGGCGCGGGGCGGGCGAGCCGGAGCCCAGTCCGGAGGGCTGAGCCCGGCCGCTCGTCAGAGGTCGCGCTCGGCTGCTCGGACCGCCCGCCTCCTGCTCAGATCGCCCGCTCGCTCAGGACGCCGTCCTTCTCGTCGTAGAGCTCGCCCGTCTTCGGGCACTCCCACACGCCGGGCTCGTTCTCGTGCTCCGTCAGGCGGACGCCCGTGCGGCCGACCCAGCCGATCTGGCGGGCCGGGACGCCCACCACCAGGGCGAAGTCGGGGACGTCCTTCGTGACGACCGCGCCCGCGGCCACCATCGCCCAGCGGCCGATGGTCAGCGGTGCGACGCACACGGAACGCGCTCCGATCGACGCCCCGTCGGCGATCTTCACGCCGACCGCCTCCCAGTCGCCGCCGCGCTTCTGCTTGCCGTCGGGGTCCACGGAGCGCGGGTTGTGGTCGTTGGTGAGGACCACGGCCGGGCCGATGAAGACGCCGCTGCCGAGCTCGGCCGGTTCGTAGACCAGCGCGTAGTTCTGCAGCTTGCAGTTGTCGCCCATCCGCACGCCCGAGCCGACGTACGCGCCCCGGCCGATCACACAGCCCTCGCCGAGCCGCGCACCCTCACGGATCTGCGCGAGGTCCCAGACGCTGCTGCCGTCGCCGATCACGGCGCTCTCGTCGACCTGCGCACTGGGCTGGACCCTGTAGTTCACTCGCTCGCCTTCCGGTGTCTGCCTTGGTTCCGGCGAGCATACGGGCCGCTGCGGGCGGCCTGTGTGCCCGGATGACACCTGGTGTTTTCTGTGAGGCTCCTGTGATTTATGTCATGCACTGGTAATGGGGGTGACTGTTGCGTGTGCACGTCATGCAATAGATGATTCCTTGACCTTCTTTAGATTTCGTTTATCAACGGGGTGCTTGTGTCAAGGGTGGGGAAAGTGTGGCGGCGTGCTGCCGGCGTCGTGGCCGTGAGCGCACTGCTGACCTGGGGGCTCGGAAGCGGGGGTACGCCCGCCGCGGCGGCCGTCGCCTGTCCCTCGGGGGTGGAGTCCGACTTCAACGGTGACGGTGTCAGGGACACGGCGATAGCGGACCCCGAGGCGACCGTCGACGGCGTGGCCAAGGCCGGTGCCGTGCACGTCGTCTACGGCGGCGGCAAGGGCAGCACGACCGTCTCCCAGGCCCCGGACAACATCCCGGGCGCCCCCGAGACGGGCGACCGGTACGGCTTCTCGCTGGCCGTCTACGACGCCGACCTCGACGGCTGCAGCGACCTGGTGGTCGGCACCCCGTACGAGGACCTCGGCACCGCCGCCGACGCCGGACTGGTGCAGGTCGTCTACGGCGCCACGGCCGGACTCGGTACGGGCAAGGCCGTCAAGGAGTTCCTCCAGGGCACCGACAAACCGCTGGCCGGCGCCGCGGAGGCGGGAGACTGGGTCGGTTACGCCGTCGAGGCCGGGAAGACCTCGGCCGGCACGCCGTTCCTGCTGATCGGCAGCCCCGGCGAGTCGATCGGCACCGTCGAGGACGCGGGAGCCTTCTTCTACGTCAGCGGCACCGCGCAGACCGTGGCGGGCATCAGCCAGGACACCGAGACCGCCGGCGCCGTACCCGGCGTGGCCGAGCAGGACGACCGCTTCGGCGCCTCGATCGCCGCGACCCCCACGCACTTCGCGGTCGGTTCCCCGGGCGAGGCCCTCGGCACCACCGTCTTCGCCGGCGGCGTCGGCTACTTCAGCCACGCGCTGACCTCGGGCTCCCCGAAGCCGCTCGGCGGTCTCGGCCAGGACCAGGCCGACGACCTCGTCAACGGTGCCGAGGAGGTCGGCGACCAGTTCGGCGCCGCGCTCGCCATGGTCCCGTACCGGGCGTCCGGAGCCACCTCCACCACCGAGTCGCTGCTCGTGGTGGGCGTCCCCGGCGAGGACCTGAAGACCACCGTCGACGCGGGCGCCGTCCAGGTGTTCCGGCTCACCGCGAGCGGCACCTTCAGTCAGCTGGCCTGGATCGACCAGAACACCGACAACGTCGAGGAGGCGGCCGAGGCCGGCGACCTGTTCGGCAAGCGGCTCACCGCCGTCAACACCTCCCCGAACGCCACCTCCACCGCCGCCACCACCAAGGTCGCGGTCGGCGTGCCGGGCGAGGAGGCCTCCGAGGAGTACACCGACGAGGGCGGCGTCCAGATCGTCCCGCTCGTCGGCGCCCCCGGCGCTTCCGACCAGTGGATCGGCCCCGGCAACGGCATCCCCGGCACGCCCGCGTCCCGCATGCTCGCCGGACTCTCCCTGGCCGCTTCGCCCTCCCTGCTGTACGTGGGCGTGCCCTACGGCCCGGCCGGCGGCCACGCGGTGCACGGCTTCCCGTGGAGCGTGACCTCCGGCGGGGCGCCCACCCAGACGATCAAGCCGGGCGAGAACGGGATCCCCGCGACGGACGTCGCCTTCGGCGCGGCCGTCCGCTGACCAACCGCCGACGAGAAGCAACCGGCCGCCCCGGCCGGGGACTTCGCCCTGTGCGCAACCGGACCGGAGGGCGCCGCGCTCGGCGCGCGCGTCCGGCACCCGGACCCCAGACAGAGTTGAACCAACGGGAGAGTGGACGCGTGTCCGCAGACAGACACAGACCGATACGGCGTGGCGTGCTGGTGCGCGCCGCCGTCGCGGCCGCCGTGGCAGGCGCGGTGACCGCCGGCACCCTGGCGGCCCTGCCGGACGCCGGCCCGGGCCGGGACCAGAAGCCGGTCGCCGCGGACCGGTCGGCGGTGACCGAGCAGCAGGCCATGGCGATGGCCAAGGACAGCGGCAAGAAGACCGAGGTCGTGGGCGCGCGCACCGAGCGCCGGGAGATCTTCGCCGAGCCCGACGGCACCTTCACGGCCCGCGAGTACACCGAGCCGGTGCGCACGGTCCAGGGCGGCAAGTGGGTCCCGGTCGACGAGACGCTGGTGAAGCGTGCCGACGGCACCTGGGGGCCGAAGGCCGCCACCGTCGGCCTCAGCCTCTCCGCCGGCCAGGCGGGCAAACCGTTCGTGACCATGCGGAAGGCGGGCCGCGAGTTCGCCCTGACCTGGCCGTACGGCAAGCTGCCCGCGCCGCGGGTGGAGGGCGACACCGCCACCTACGCCGAGGTCCTGCCCGGCGTCGACCTGACCGTGCGCGCCGAGGCCGACGGCTTCGGCCATCTCCTCGTCGTCAAGACGCCCGAGGCGGCGGCCGACCCGCGGCTGGCCCGGATCGACCTCGGAATGACCACCGACGGTCTGAAGGTCGCGGAGGGCAGCGACGGGGCGATCGTCGCGGAGGACTCCGCGGTCGGCGGGACCGTCTTCCAGGCCGGCAAGCCCTCGATGTGGGACTCGGCCGCCGTGGAGGAGGCCGCCACCAGGAAGCAGGGCCCCAAGGCCGTCGCGAAGGCGCTGAAGGCCGCGGCGGCGGGCGAGGCCGCGACCCCTGCGGCCCCTTCGGCCGCTCCCACGACCAGCACGGCTACCCCGACGACCACCGCGGCCACCCCCACGGCAGCCTCGGCCACCTCGGGCCCGCAGGCCTCCGCCGAGCCCGCTCTCGAGGGCCCGGGCGGTGGCGGCCGTGTCGCCCCGCTGGACGTCGAGGTCGGCAAGGGCAGGCTGAGCCTCGTCCCCGACCAGAAGCTCCTCAAGGGCGCGGACACCGTCTTCCCGGTCGTCATCGACCCGATCTCCCGCACCACCTCGCGCACCTCCTGGACCGGCGTCATGTCCGGGATGCCGGGCGAGCAGGACTGGAAGTACTCGGGCAGCGCGGGCGTCGGCAAGTGCCCCACCGACTACAACCCGGTCTCCTGCAACGGCGTCGGCGTGCGCCGCGTGATGTTCACGATGCCGCTCTCCTTCTACAAGGGGAAGCAGATCCTGGGCGCGACCTTCTCCGCCAGGGTCGAGCACATCTACAGCGCCTCCCCGACCGCGGAGCCCATCCAGCTCTACCGGATCGGCGGCCAGAACTACTCGCTCAACTCGTCCAGCAACTGGTCCAACACCTCGGACGACTGGGACGACCACCTGCAGACCGTCGACAAGGCGATCTCCCCGACCTCCTGCTCCAGCCAGGCCAACCTGCACTTCGAGAGCGGCGAGTCCGGCGAGCTGACCAGCGAGATCAAGACGGCCGCCGCGGGCGGCTGGAACTCGATGACGCTGGGCCTCAGGGCCGCCGACGAGTCCCGCTTCGCCGAGTGGAAGCGGATCTGCGGCAACGCCTACCTGTCGGTCAAGTACAACAACCTGCCGCGGCAGATCAAGACGTCCGACATGGCCACCGACCCCGGCGGTGTGTGCAAGTGGGGCGCGAGCCGCGAGTACGCGGAGGTCCCGCCGAAGCTCTACGCCATCGCGAGCGACCCCGACCACGGCAACGGCCAGACGGACAAGGTCAAGGTCGAGTTCAAGGTGGAGTGGTCGGGCGGCTCGTACACCTACACCACCCCGGACTGGCTGTCTCCCACGGCCGGCACCAGGTTCACCCACACCGTGCGGTCCACGATCCCGAAGAACACGGTCGTCTACTGGAGCGCGCGGGCCTACGACGGTGACGGCTACGGCCCGTGGAGTTCCGAGGGCGACCCCGCGCAGCGCTGCGAGTTCATCTACGACCCGGACTTCCCGGGCAAGCCGAACGTGCTGTCCAAGCAGTACCCGTCCGACACCGTCTACCACGACGGCGTGGGCACCTACGGCACCTTCACCTTCGCCCCGAACCCGAACGACAAGATCCCGGACAACGACGTCGTCAAGTACCGTTACGCCTTCGACGGCACCGCAAGCCCGGCGACCACCGTCCCCGCGCCCACGCCCGGCGGCGCCGCCTCCGTGCAGTGGATGCCGACCCGGGCCGGGCGGCACTGGGTCGACGTGATCGCCGTGGACAAGGCGGAGAACCCGGGCTCCAAGGCGCACTACGAGTTCCTGGTGAGCGAGGGCACCCCGGTTGTCGCCCAGTGGAACCTCGCCGACCAGGCCGGTGACACCGAGGCGCACGACGAGGGCGACGAGTTCTCCGCCACCGCGGGCTCCGCCGTCACGTTCGGCGTGGAGGGACCCGGCGGCAAGGTCGACCAGGCCGCCCGCTTCGACGGCAGTTCCGGGGCGTACCTCGACACCAGCGAGACCGTCCTCGACACGGCCAGGGGCTTCAGCGTCAGCGCCTGGGTGCGGCCCACCGCACTGGACCGGGACATGGTGGTCGTCAGCCAGGACGGCACCGGCGAGCCCGGCTTCACCCTCGGCTACGACGCCTCGGCGCAGACCTGGAAGTTCTCCGCGCCGGTCGAGGACGTGGACTCGCTCGGCGAGTGGAAGGCCGTCTCCACCGGTGTGACCCCGGTCAAGGACCAGTGGGTCCTGCTGACCGGCGTGTACGACGCGCAGAAGAGCACCGGCCCCGAGCTCCAGCTCTACGTCAACAAGGACCTGAAGGGTTCCGCCGCCCGCCGCTCGACCTGGAAGTCGTACGGGCCGCTGCAGATCGGCCGGGCCACGGCCAAGAGCGGCTACCGCGACCACTTCACGGGCGACCTCGCCGAGGTGCGGGTCTTCGACCGGGTGCTGCCGTCCGCCCAGGTCGCCGAGCTGATGACCGTCCGGCCGCAGCGCAGGGCCTACTGGCAGCTCGACGACGCCACCGGCGGCGCCTCCGCCGAGACCGGCGGCGGCCAGGCGCTGACCCTCGCGGGCAACGCCTCGATCTACCGGCCGGCCGACCCGCTGTTCGACACCGCCGCCCTGGTCGGCGACGGCAACCTGGTCCTGGACGGCGACGGGGACTACGCGTCCACCGCCACCGCCCCGGTCACCGGCAACAGCAGCTTCACGGTGACCGCCCGCGCCCAGCTCACCTCGCTGGACCCGGAGAAGTCGCAGACCGTGCTGTCCCTGCCCGGCGCGAGCGCCAACCGCCTCCAGGTCCGCTACCAGGCGGCCACCCAGCAGTGGGAGCTGGTCGTGGCCAAGTCCGACGCGGCCGCCCCCGAGGTCGTCACCTTCACCGACGACCAGGAACTGCCCGACACCGGCGGCTCCGGCCAGCACCTGGCGGTCGTCTACGACGCCTTCGCCAACTCGGTCCGCCTCTACGTGGAGGGCCAGCTCGTGGCCGGCGCCTACGGCACGGACGACACCCTGTGGTCCGCCACCGGCGGTCTCCAGGTGGGCCGTTCACTGCGCGGGGCGAGCGAGTACTTCGCCGGCGCGATCGACGAGGTCCGCGTCTACAGCGGCGCCGCCGACCAGATCGCGGTGCAGCAGATGGCCGCGCTGACGGCACTGCCCGACATGTGACGAACCGTCACCTCTGGTGTCTGCCGGGCCTGTTGAGGGCCCGGCGGACATCGGCCTGCTCCCTCCCCCCTCCCTGCTCCTCATGCAGCTCTTCTACGATCAGGAAGTCGCCGAATGTTCTTCCGTGGCCGCTCTCTGAGCCGCCGTATGCCCAGGCCGGCGTTGGCCGCGACAGTGCTCGGGCTCACGCTCGCGCTGTCGGCCTCGTCGGTCCAGGCACTGGCGCTCGACGACGGCGACCGGGGCCGCACCAGCCGCCCCGGCGTCCAGGACGACGGGGATCCCGCCCAGGGGTCCGACGCGAAGAAGAAGTCCCGCCCCTCCGACCCGGCGCACAAGGCCGCGGTCAAGGGCCTCGACAAGGCGGTGTGGCCGAAGCAGGGCGGCGCCGAGGTCGAGCTCGGAGCCACCGAGGAGGCGGGCGGTCTGCCCGTCACGGTCACCAGGGCGAAGGCCAGGGCCAAGGCGGCACAGGCGGCCGGCAAGGTCCGGGTCGACGTCCTCGACCCGAAGCGGGCCACGAAGCTCGGCGCCGGCGTCCTGCTCGGCGTGGAGCGCGCCGACGGCGAGACGGACAAGGCCGGCAAGGTCCGGCTGACGGTGGACTACTCCGAGTTCGCGGAGGGCTTCGGCGGCTCCTACGCCTCCCGACTGCGGCTGGTGCAGCTCCCGGCCTGCGCCGAGTTCGCCACGCCCGGCAGCGAGAAGTGCCCGCAGCAGCCCAGGGCACTGAAGACGGTCAACGACGTCAAGGCCGGCACCGTGTCGGCCGACGTGACCGCGGCGCCGGCCGCGGCCGAGGGCGTCTCGGCCATGGCCACCGACGCGACCTCCCTCGTCGCCGTCGCGGCCGGCCCCTCCGGCGCGCAGGGCACCTACAAGGCCACCGCCCTTGCCCCGTCGGCGAGTTGGACGGTCGCGAACTCCTCCGGCGGCTTCTCCTGGAACTATCCGCTGCGCACGGTCCCGACCCCGGGCGGCCTGACCCCGACCGCCGGTCTCGGCTACTCCTCCCAGTCGGCGGACGGGCGCACCGCGGCGACCAACAACCAGGGCTCCTGGATCGGTGAGGGCTTCTCCTACGACCCGGGCTACGTCGAGCGCCGCTACAAGCCGTGCTCCGACGACGGCCACGACGGCTCCGGGGAGCAGTGCTGGGCGTTCGAGAACGCCACGGTGATGCTGGGCGGCTCCGCCTCGGAGCTCGTCAAGGACGACACCACCGGCAAGTGGCGGCTGTCCGGCGACGAGGGCTCCAAGGTCGAGAAGCTGACCGGCGCCACGAACGGCGACAACGACGGCGAGTACTGGCGGGTCACCACCACCGACGGCACGGAGTACTACTTCGGCCAGAACCGGCTGCCGGGCTGGGCGGCGGGCAACGAGGAGACCAACTCGGTCTGGACCGCGCCGGTCTTCGGCGACGACTCCGGTGAGCCCTGCTACAACGCCACCTTCACCTCGGCGCACTGCCAGCAGGCGTGGCGCTGGAGCCTGGACTACGTCAAGGACACCCACGGCAACGTGATGTCCTACTTCTACGACCGCGAGACCAACTACTACGCGCTGAACGGGAAGACGGACGTCAACGGGACGGCGTACCACCGCGGCGGCTACCTCAAGCGCATCGACTACGGTCAGCGCGACGGTCAGGTCTATGCGGCGAAGGCCCCGGCCCGGATCGTCTTCAACGTGGCCGAACGCTGCCTGCCCACCGCGGACTTCGACTGCGCGGAGAGCAAGCGCACCACCGCCAACGCGTCCCACTGGCCGGATGTCCCGGTCGACCAGGAGTGCAAGTCCGGCACCAAGTGCACGGTCGGCCAGACGTTTTTCACCACCAAGCGGCTGACGTCGGTCGTCACCCAGATGCGCAAGGACGCCACGAACTACCAGGACGTGGACGCCTGGACCCTCACGCATCTGTTCACCGACAACGGCGACGACTCCAAGACGCTGTGGCTGTCGAAGATCGAGCACGAGGGCCGGGCCGGCACGGCCACCAAGCTGCCGACCGTCGACCTCTTCGGCGAGCAGCTCGCCAACCGGGTCGACGCGGTCGGCGACAACATCGCGCCCTTCTACCGCTTCCGCCTCTCGGCGGTCCTCAGCGAGACCGGCTCCCAGCTCGACGTCAACTACGCGCCCACCGAGTGCACCAAGGCCGCCCTGCCCAAGCCCGGCGAGTCCACCAAGCGCTGCTACCCGGTGAAGTGGTCCCCGCCCGGCTACATCGACCCGATCACGGACTGGTTCCACAAGTACGTCGTGTCGGCGGTCGTCGAGACCGACCGCACCGGCGGCAGCGACCAGCTCGTCACCCGCTACGACTACCAGGGCGACGCGGCCTGGCGTAAGGCGAAGCCGGACGGCATCACCGACGAGAAGTACCTCACCTGGGGCGCCTGGCAGGGCTACGGCAAGGTCACGGTGACCTCCGGCACCGCCGACGACCAGAAGACCCGCGTCGACTACACCTATCTGCAGGGCATGAACGGCGACGCCGACCCCGCGGGCGGCACCCGCTCGGTGACGGTCAAGGACTCCACGGGGGTCTCCTACACCGACTCCGAGGAGTTCACCGGCCACGAGCTGGAGGTCGCGACCTACGACGGCACCAAGCTGATCTCGAAGGCGATCAGCGAGCCCTGGAAGCACACCACCGCGACGCAGACCCGGAGCTGGGGCACCACGCGCGCCAGCATCGTCAACTCCGACACGGAACGCGGCTACACCCTGCTGTCGAACGGCAGTTGGCGCCAGACCAGGTCGACCACGACCTTCGAGACGGACCTCGGCACCGGCCGGCCGATCGAGGTCGACGACCAGGCCGACGTCTCCAGAACCGGCGACGACACCTGCACCCGCCTGTGGTACGCGGACAACACCGCGAAGAACATCCTCTCGCTGCCCTCGCGCAGCGAGAAGGTGTCCGTGAAGTGCTCCGCCACCCCGGACCGCAGGACCCAGGTCCTGGCCGACGAACGCACCTACTACGACGACGGGGTGTTCGGCGCGGCACCCGCCAAGGGCGACGCGACCAAGACCGAGCGCCTGACCGCGCACGACGGCACCACCGCCACGTACCAGGTCACCGGCACCACCACCTACGACGACTTCGGCCGTCCCAAGCTGCAGAAGGACGCCAAGCAGAACCCGACGCGGACCGACTACACCGAGACGAACGGCCTGCTCACCCAGACCAAGCTGACCAACGCCCTCGGCCACGTCACGACCACCGACTACGCCCCCGCGTGGGGCCTGTCCACCGGCCAGTCCGACCCCAACTCCCGGCGCACGGACCTCGCCTACGACAGCCTCGGCCGGCTGACCTCCGTCTGGCTCCCGGACCGGGCCAGGACGCAGACGCCGAGCATCAAGTACTCGTACAACGTCCGCAAGGACAAGGTCACCTCGATCAAGACCGAGAAGATCGAGAACGACGGCTCCTACGGCGCCGAGTACCAGCTCTACGACAGCCTGCTGCGGCCCCGCCAGATCCAGACCGAGGGCCCGAACGGCAGCCGTATGGTCGCGGACTCGTTCTACGACGGCGCGGGCAAGGTCAGGCAGACCAACGCCACGTACAACGCGGCCGGCGCCGCCTCGGACGAGCTGCTGCTCGTGCACAACGGCGAGGTCGGCGCACAGACGAGGACCGAGTACGACGCCCTCGGCCGCACCACCGCCGAGATCTTCGCGGTCTCCGGCGCCGAGCAGTGGCGTACCACGACCACGTACGACGGCGAGCTCACCCACGTCGACCCGCCCGTCGGCGGGGTGCCCGCGACGACGATCTCGGACGCCGAGGGCAACATCACCGAGGTCCGCCACTACCGCGGAGCCTCCCCGGCCTCGCCGACCCCGTACGACTCGACGAAGTACACCTACACCCCGGCCGGCAAGCTGGAGACGGTCACCGACGCCGCGGGCAACGTGTGGCGCAACGAGTACGACCAGCTCGGCCGCAAGAAGAAGTCCGTCGACCCGGACGCGGGCACCTCCCGCACCGAGTACGACGAGCTGGACCAGCCGGTCGCGCAGTACGACGGCCGCAACAAGAAGACGTCCACGTCCTACGACGCCCTCGGCCGGGTCACCGGCACCTGGACCGGCGACGTCGGCACCGGGACCAGGCTGACCGAGACCCGGTACGACAAGGCCGGCTGGCTCGGGCAGGCGTACGCCCAGCTCAGCTATGTCTCGCCGACCGAGTACTTCGCGTCGGTCGTCCAGTCGGTGGACGAGTTCTACCAGCCGCTGAAGACGGCCTACTCCGTGCCCGCGTCACAGGGTTCGCTGGCCGGCACGTACACCTTCACCTCGACGTACAACCGGGACGGCACCGTCCAGTCGACGGGCCTGCCCGCCGCCGGCGGCCTGCCCGCCGAGGCGCTGACCTACGGGTACGACGAGCTCCAGCGTCCGACCACCCTGACGGGCACGACCTCCTACGTCACCGGCACCGTCTACTCGAAGACCAGCAGGCTCCAGCAGCTGGAGCTGTACACCGGCTCCGGCAAGAAGGTCTGGCAGACCTTCGACTACGAGACCGGCACCGACCGCCTGACCCGTTCCACCGTGGACGTCTACGGCGCGACGGCTCCGGCGAAGCAGTCGACGTACTCCTACGACCAGGCCGGCAACGTCCTGTCCATCGCGGACTCGGCGAACAGCGCCTCCCCGGACGTGCAGTGCTTCGCCTACGACAGCCGGCAGCGGCTGTCCGAGGCGTGGACGCCGGCGTCCACGGCGGCGAACGCGGCCGGTTCCGGAACGGTCGGCTCCACCGCGCCCGTCGACGGCTCAGGACCCGCCGCCTGCAAGGCGGCCCCGGGCACGAGCACGCTCGGCGGCCCGGCCCCCTACTGGAAGTCGTACGTCACCGACGCCATCGGCAACCGGAAGTCGGAGACCAACCACGACATCGGCCTCAACGCGGCCAAGGACGTCACGCGCGACTACGAGTACGGCGGCGCGGGCGCCCTCGGCGACGGGCCGCACCAGCTCACCAAGGTCGTGGAGAAGACCCCGACCGGCGACAAGCAGTACGCGTACGAGTACGACGACGCGGGCTCGACCACCAAGCGGACGATCGGCGGCGACGCCCAGACGCTGGAGTGGGACGACGCCGGCCGGCTCACCAAGGTCAAGGAGGCGAGCGGTTCCGAGACGACGTACCTGTACGACGCCACGGGCAACCGGATCCAGCGCAAGGACACCTCGGGGACCACGGTCTACCTGCCCGGCATGGAGCTGAAGCTCTCCGTCGACGGCACCAAGAAGTCCGCTACCCGGTACTACTCGTACGCCGGTGAGACCGTCGCGGTCCGTACCGATGACGGCAAGCTGTCGTTCCTCGCCGCCGACCACCACAACACCGGCGAGATCGCCGTGGAGGCGGCGACGGGCGCGGTCTCGCAGCGCCGCTTCGACCCGTACGGCGTCGAGCGCGGCAAGGCCACGGGTGCCTGGCCCGGGGAGAAGGGTTACGTCGGCGGCACGATCGACACGTCGACCGGGCTGACCCATCTCGGCGCGCGTGAATACGACGCGGTGATCGGCAAGTTCGTCTCGGTCGACCCGGTCATCGACTACACCCAGCCGCAGCAGATCAACGGCTACACCTACGCCAACAACAGCCCGGTCACGCTGTCCGACCCGAGCGGACTGGCGTCGTCGACGACGTGCGCCCTCTTCCCGAGCGCGCTGGGCTGCGGCGATCCGGGCTGCGGGAGCCTGTGCAAGCCGGGCTCCGCGGGGGCGGAGGTCCACGAGGCGACGAAGCAGGTCAACCAGGCCCAGAACCAGCAGTCCTCGGCCAAGAAGCGGATCAGCTCGGCCGGCAAGGAACTGGTCAAGATCGTCCGGGACATCCTCGGGGTCGACGCGGCTCTCGACTGCATATCCACGGGTGACGTCGGATCCTGCGGCGAGACGCTGCTGAACATCGCGGGCAGCTTCGCCGGCGGGCTGGCCGGCAAGATCATGGCCAAGTACGGCGTGCCGTGGAAGTGGGCCAAGGGCGTCAAGCTCGCCAAGCGGGTCGTGGGCCTCGTCGGTGACCTCATCGGCGGAGTGAAGGACCTGCTCAAGGCGAACAAGGCGCTCTCCAAGGCCAAGGACGGGCTCGCCGCGGCGCGCTCGAAGGCCGCGGAGGCGCTGAAGAAGCTGAGGAAGACCGAGTGCCACAGCTTCCTGCCCGGCACGAAGGTCCTGCTGGCCGACGGCTCCACCAAACCGATCGAGGAGGTCGACCTCGGCGACAAGGTGACGGTGACCGACCCGAAGACGGGGAAGACGGTCGTCCGCGAGGTCGCGGGCACGATCGTCACCGAGGACGACAAGGAGTTCTCGGACCTCACGGTGAGGACGGACGCCGGCACGGAGGAAATGCTGGTCGCCACGGTCACGCACCCGTTCTGGGTCGAGTCCGAACACCGCTGGATCAAGGCCGGCGCCCTCACACCCGGCATGAAGCTCCGCACCCCGTCCGGTAACACGGTCGAGGTCACGGTCAACCGCCACTTCGACAAGCGCCAGCGCACCCACGATCTGACGGTCACGGGGATCCACGCGTACTACGTCTTCGCGGGACGCACACCGCTCCTGGTGCACAACTGCGACCCGCTGTCCCAGTACGCGGATTCCCTACAGCCGAAGGCAGGCAAGAAGTCCGTACAGTATGCGTCTGAATACACCGACTCCACCGGAAAGAAGTTCTACGGGCACAATGTCCACCGGGAAGCGGAAGACCTTCCCGAGGGATTTGTGGAAGCGGTCGGTGAGCGTTCTCACTATGGCTGCGCCGAAGTGGGATGCCTGCTGAGCGCCTACAGCAGTGCTCGTGATGCGGGCGCCAGTCTGGAACAGGCGGCGACCGCTGTCCGGGGCGGATCCATCAGAACCGTGTTCGTGTTCAATTCGTTCGCGAAAGACGCGGCGAAACACGGCACTCCGGCGGAACCTTGCTGGAGCAAGTGCGACGCGATGCTGAAGGGGCTGGGCATAGACTTCTGATGGCTCCGGTATCAGGTGGGAGATTCGTGGACGCGTTCGGTGTGGAGTGGGGATCCTTCGACGTGGATCCGGAGGTGGCTCGGCGAGTTCGGGCCGAGTTGGACAAGCTGGCCGGTGCGGACGGCGAGGAAGCGGCGATCGACGCCGCCGCCGCTCTGCACGAGCTCGTCTGCTACGCGGCGGTGACGGTTGAGGAGGAGACGGTGCCGGCCGCGCGGGCGCTGCGCGGAATGCTCGGGCTGCCGGATTTCCGATGGAAGCAGTTCGCGCTCCAGCTCCTCGACACGATCATTTCGGTCGCGGGCGTCCTCGATTCCGCCAGTCCTCTCAAAGCCCGGGTGCGTGCGGAAGTACTGCGTTCGGTGCCGCTCGCCGAGCAGGAGCAGAACAGTTCTTCCCGGGATGTCAGAGGCGCTGCCATTGTTTTCCTGGGCAGTGCGTCCGAGACACCCGCCGCGGATTTCCAGCGATTCAGGAGTGCCTTTGAGCGGGAATCGGATCCGGTGATCCAGGCCGATCTCGCCCTGGCGGCGACAGCGTGCGCCTGGGCGGCGGACGGAACGGCGGAGGACGCGAAGGCGGCCGGATGGTTCGAGGAAGTCCTCGGGCACTCCAATCCGGCCGTCCGGTTCAGGGTCGGGCAGTTCCTGGTCGGGCGTGGGTTCCGGTGGAGCGGCGGTGATCTGGTCGGCCTGGTCGCCGCGGCGGTGCCCGCCGTGCTCGAGCGGCGGTTGTTCCGGCAGGAGTACCTGTAGGGCTCGGTTTGACCCCCGAAGGGCGGCCCCGTAACCTTGACCGTCGGCGTGTCCTTGGATATGGGCGCGCCACATCCCCGTAAACCTCATTCCTCCAGGGCACTGGGTGCTCCGGAGAGGCTGCCCGTGTCGGGTGGCTGGACTGCGGGGGTGCCGTTCCCGAGCGAGAGAGTGAGATCCGCGTGTACGCCATCGTGCGCAGCGGTGGTCGCCAGCACAAGGTTGCTGTCGGCGACATCGTTGAGGTTGACAAGATTTCCACCGCCAAGGTTGGCGACACGGTCGAGCTCTCGACCCTGCTCGTTGTCGACGGCGACGCTGTGACCAGCGACCCGTGGGTGCTGGCCGGCATCAAGGTCCAGGCCGAGGTCGTGGACCACCACAAGGGCCAGAAGATCGACATTCTGCGCTACAAGAACAAGACCGGCTACCGCCGTCGTCAGGGCCACCGCCAGCAGTACACGGCGATCAAGGTCACTGAGATCCCCACGGCTGCGAAGTAAGGGACTGAGGAGAGATGGCACACAAGAAGGGCGCATCGTCCACCCGGAACGGTCGCGACTCCAATGCCCAGCGGCTCGGCGTGAAGCGCTTCGGCGGTCAGGTCGTCAACGCGGGTGAGATCATCGTCCGCCAGCGCGGCACCCACTTCCACCCCGGCGCGGGCGTCGGCCGTGGCGGCGACGACACGCTGTTCGCGCTGCAGGCCGGTGCGGTGGAGTTCGGCACCCACCGTGGCCGCAAGGTCGTGAACATCGTTCCGGTCGCCTGAATCAGGCCCTGACCGGAAGCTTCGCGCGAGGCGGACCTCACTTCCCTGGTGGGAAGGCGGGTCCGCCTTTCGCGTGTTGACATAGGTAACACCCGTACTTTTCTGGAGGCACAGAACCATGACCACCTTCGTGGACCGCGTCGAGTTGCACGTCGCCGCGGGTAACGGAGGCCACGGCTGTGCCTCCGTACACCGGGAGAAGTTCAAGCCGCTCGGCGGGCCGGACGGCGGCAACGGCGGGCGCGGTGGCGATGTGATCCTCACCGTCGACCAGTCGATCACCACGCTCCTCGACTACCACCACTCCCCGCACCGCAAGGCCACCAACGGCAAGCCCGGCGAGGGCGGCAACCGCTCGGGCAAGGACGGGCAGGACCTGGTCCTCCCGGTGCCGGACGGGACCGTGGTGCTGGACAAGGCCGGCAATGTCCTCGCCGACCTGGTCGGGCACGGCACCTCGTACGTCGCCGCCCAGGGCGGCCGCGGCGGCCTCGGCAACGCGGCCCTCGCCAGCGCCCGTCGCAAGGCGCCCGGCTTCGCGCTGCTCGGTGAGCCCGGGGATCTGCAGGACGTCGTACTGGAGCTCAAGACCGTCGCCGACGTGGCGCTGGTGGGCTACCCGAGCGCGGGCAAGTCCTCGCTGATCTCGGTGCTGAGCGCCGCCAAGCCGAAGATCGCCGACTATCCGTTCACGACGCTCGTGCCCAACCTCGGTGTGGTGACGGCCGGTTCGACCGTCTACACCATCGCCGACGTGCCGGGGCTGATCCCGGGCGCCAGCCAGGGCAAGGGACTTGGGCTCGAGTTCCTGCGGCACGTGGAGCGGTGCAGTGTGCTCGTGCACGTGCTGGACACGGCCACCCTGGAGTCCGAGCGCGACCCCGTCTCCGACCTCGACGTCATCGAGGAGGAGCTGAAGCAGTACGGCGGCGGCCTGGACCGGCGGCCGCGGATCGTCGTCCTGAACAAGATCGACGTACCGGACGGCAAGGACCTCGCGGAGATGGTGCGGCCGGATCTGGAGGCTCGCGGTTACCGCGTCTTCGAGATCTCGGCGGTCGCCCATCTCGGGCTGAAGGAGCTGTCGTTCGCGCTGGCCGAGATGGTCGCGAAGGCGCGGGCCGCGAAGCCGAAGGAAGAGGCCACACGGATCGTGATCCGGCCGAAGGCCGTCGACGACGCCGGATTCACCGTCAGCCGCGAGGAGTTCGACGGCGAGCTGCTGTTCCGGGTGCGTGGCGAGAAGCCCGAACGCTGGGTGCGGCAGACCGACTTCAACAACGACGAGGCGGTGGGCTACCTCGCGGACCGGCTCAACCGCCTCGGTGTGGAAGAGGAGTTGATGAAGGCCGGCGCCCGCTCCGGTGACGGCGTCGCCATCGGCCCCGAGGAGAACGCGGTCGTCTTCGACTGGGAGCCGTCGATGACGGCCGGTGCGGAGATGCTGGGCCGCCGCGGCGAGGACCACCGCTTCGAGGCACCGCGGCCCGCGGCCCAGCGCCGCCGGGACCGCGACGCCGAGCGGGACGAGGCGACGCGGGAGTACGGCGACTTCGATCCGTTCGCCGAGTAGGCGCAGGGCGGCCCGGCTCGACACCGGGCCGGGTTAACTCCGGGCGAATTCCCGGCGCACCCCAGGGCAACTCCTTCATCCCGAGGTGAGTCGTACTGGGCAATCGCCCTACGGACTCCCGGAGTTGCCCCATGGACAGACGCAGACCCCGCATGGCCTGGCGTACCGGACTCGCCGTCGTCCTGGCGGTCACCGGGGCCGGTGTGCTCCCCACCGCCGCGCACGCCGCCGGCACCCAGCAGGCCGCCACCCGGCTGCAGGACGACTTCAACGGCGACGGCTACTCCGACCTCGCCGTCGCCGCCCCCTCGGCGACCGTCGGCGGCCGGAAGACCGCCGGGTACGTCGCCGTGGTGTACGGGTCGTCGAGCGGCCTGAAGACCTCGACCAGGCAGGTGTTCAGCCAGAACAGCGCCGGGGTGCCGGGGACCGCCGAGACCGGCGACCGCTTCGGCTCCGCGGTGACCAGCGCCGACCTGGACGACGACGGGTACGCCGACCTGATCGTCGGGGCGGGCGGGGAGGACACCACTGTCGGTGCCGACGCCGGGCTCGTCGAGGTGATCTGGGGCGGCGCGAGGGGGCTGTCCGGTGGCGCCACTCTTGCGGGCGGGACATCGTCGTACGACAGACTCGGCGACAAGGGGCACCTCGCGGCGGGTGATGTCGACGGCGACGGGGCGCCGGACGTGATCACCGTGCAGAACGCCCATGACCTGCGGATCCTCAGCGGCACCTTCGCCCGGGACGGCTCCACCGCGCACGGCGGACAGGTCGTCGTCGACCGGTACGACAGCCGGGTGCTCGACCTCGCCACCGGGGACGTCAACGGCGACGGCATCACCGACATCGCCGCGGTCGAGAACGACGGCGACGAGTACGACGCCCGCCGGGTCGTCTACTGGCTGGGCAGCACGACGGGGATCAACCCGTTCACGCTGGTGTACGACATCGACGGCGCCGGACTGCAGGGCGGCGAGAACCTCGACCTCGGGGACGTCAACAAGGACGGCTACGACGACATCGTGGTGGGCCGGGCCGTCGACGGCTACGACAGCGACCTCGACAACCCGTACGTCAAGGGCGGCCGGATCACCTGGATCCCCGGCACCGCCGACGGGCCCGACGGGGTGAAGGCGAAGTTCGTCTACCAGGACACCCCGCTGGTGCCGGGTACCGCAGAGAAGGGCGACCGCTTCGGGACCGACGTCCAGGTCGCCGACGTCGACGGGGACGGGTACGCCGACATCGCGGCCGGCATCCCCGGCGAGGACCTCGGCTCGGTCCCCGACGCGGGCAGCGTCGTCGTGCTGCGGGGTACCAACACCGGCCCGACGAGCAGCGGCTCCATGGTGTTCAGCCAGAACACCGCGGGCGTGCCCGGCACCGGCGAGAAGGGCGACGCGTTCGGGTCGGCCACCCGGCTGGTGGACGTCGACCACGACGGCCGGGCCGAACTCGCCGTCGGCGCGCCCGGGGAGAACGGCGGCCAGGGCGGGGTGTGGGTGTTCCGGGCCACCGAGCACGCCATCACCGCGACCGGCTCCTTCACCTTCGGCGCGGGCACGCTCGGCACGGTGGCCGCGGGCGCGAGGCTGGGCTCTGGCTTCGGCTACTGACCAGCCCCCGAACACCGTGCGGCGCGTGTCGATTGACGTGCCGTGAGACCCGTTGCGACAAGATCACGTTCACCCTGTTGTTCCCGTGTCGCAACGGGTTTTCTGTTGTCTACCTATTTGTCATGCACGCGCAGGCCTGGGTTCAGCGGGTGGACCGCCCGACTGCGTGAGCCTTGCACGTGTCCAAGAGGCCAGCGAGGCAAGGGAGTTCGCGCATGACCGGTGCCATTCAGCCCGACCGTCGCCGATTTCTTACCGCGGGCGCCGCCGTCCTCGGCGCCGCCGCCTCAGCCCAGCTGTGGCTTCCCGGAACCGCCCGAGCGGCTGAAAACACCCTGCCGGACGGGGTGTTCAGCCTCGGTATCGCCTCCGGCGACCCCCTCCCCGACGGCATCGTCCTGTGGACCCGGCTCGCCCCCGACCCGCTCAACGGCGGCGGCATGCCCGACAGGGTGGTCCAGGTGGAGTGGGAGATCGCGCAGGACGCGCGGTTCAGAAAGCCGGTGCGCCGGGGCGTCGCCCAGGCCCGGCCCGAGTACGGGCACAGCGTTCACGTCGATGTACGGGGCCTGCACCCCGACCGCTCGTACTGGTACCGCTTCCGCACCGGCGGCCAGATCTCGCCGGCCGGCCGCACCCGCACCGCCCCCCACCCGCACAGCAAGGGCGGCACCCTGCGCGTCGCCCTCGCCTCCTGCCAGAACTGGCAGCACGGCTACTTCACCCCGTATGCCGACATGCTCGACCAGGACCCCGACTTCGTCCTCTTCGTCGGCGACTACATCTACGAGTCGACGCCGGCCTCGACGGGCCCGCGCCGGCACGAGGGGACGGGGGAGCCGTACACCCTGGTGCAGTACCGCAACCGGTACGCCCAGTACCGCACCGACCCCGACCTCGCCGCGATGCACGCGAACGCCCCCTGGGTGGTCACCTTCGACGACCACGAGGTGGACAACGACTTCGCCGGCGAGGTCCCGCAGGACCCCGCCAAGCAGTCGCACGACGCGTTCGTGGCCCGGCTGACCGCGGCCTACCAGGCGTACTACGAGCACATGCCGGTGCGCGCGAGCGCCGTCCCGAGCGGCCCGCACATCCAGATGTACCGCCGCCTGGAGTTCGGCCGGCTGGCCCGGCTCAACGTCCTCGACACCCGCCAGTTCCGCAGCGACCAGGCCACCGGCCAGGCCGGCGCCCAGGACCCGGCGCTGACCATGCTCGGAGCCGAGCAGAAGGAATGGCTGCTGGACGGCATGCGGGACTCGCCGGCCCGCTGGAACCTCGTCGCCTCGCAGATCATGATGGCCGAGACCGATCTGCAGATCGGCGAGGGCAAGCTCTGGTACTACGACGCCTGGGACGGCTACCAGGTCGAACGCAACGCCCTGCTCGGGGAGTTCGCGGACGTCCGCAACCCGGTCGTGCTCAGCGGCGACCGGCACCTGACGATGATCAGCGACCTGAGGACGGACTACGCCGACGCGGACTCCGAGGTCGTCGGCGCCGAGTTCGTCGGCACGTCCATCTCCAGCAACGGCGACCAGGACCAGGCCGCGTTCCACGCCCAGTGGGACCCGCTGAAGGCGGACAACCCGCACTGGAAGCTGATCGACGCCCACCGCGGCTACCACCTGTTCGACATCCGCCGCGACGGCATCGACGCGCAGGTGCGGGTGGTGGACACGGTGGTCGAGCCGCAGGCCACGCCGAGCACCTACGCCCGGCTGCGGGTGGAGAACGGCCGTCCGGGCGTCGAGCTCGCGTGACGGCCGTGGCTGTGTGAAGTCCGTGTGACGGGAGCCTGGGACTCATCTGTGTCCCAGGCCTCTCTCAGGTAAGTCTCAGGTACTACTCTTACCGTCCCTTAACCATGGAGACGGACTGTACGAGAG
Source organism: Streptomyces sp. NPDC047081 (assembly GCF_040643775.1). Lineage (NCBI taxonomy): Bacteria > Bacillati > Actinomycetota > Actinomycetes > Kitasatosporales > Streptomycetaceae > Streptomyces > Streptomyces sp. NPDC047081. The sequence continues at coordinate 198,019 of NZ_JBEYUY010000009.1, forward strand.
ACGAAGCCCGGATGAACGGACTCGCCCCACTGCCGGCCGGCACCCGGCTGCTGCACATCGGCCCGCACAAGACCGGGACGACCTCGATCCAGGGCGCGCTCTTCGCCGCCAAGGACCAACTGCCCGCGCACGGCGTGGAGTTCCCGGCGCACACCCGGCACCCGATGGAGGCCGCGCTGGCCGCCTGCGCCCGGCCGGCGATGATGGGCGACACCGTGCCCACCGACCAGCACTGGACGAAGCTGCTGGGCCAGGTCGAGGCCACCGGTGCGAGGACCTCGGTCGTCAGCAGCGAGTTCTTCGCCGACGCCGACGACGAGGCGACCATCGCCCGGATCGTCGAGCAGCTCGGCGGGGAGCGCGTGCACATCCTGGTCACCCTGCGCCCGCTGGCCAAGATCATGCCCTCGCAGTGGCAGCAGTACGTGCAGAACGGGCTGCGGATGGGCTACGAGAACTGGCTCACCCACATGCTCAAGAAGGCGCCGTACGAGCAGCCCAACCCCAGCTTCTGGCGCCGGCACCGGCACGACCGGCTGATCGAGCGGTGGGCCCGGGTGGTCGGCCCCGAGCGGGTCACCGTGGTCGTCGTGGACGACAGCGACAAGGGCGGGCTCATGCGCACCTTCGAGGCGCTGCTCGGACTTCCGGCCAATCTTCTGCAGCCGGTTCCGGACACGGCGAATCGTTCCCTTACTCTCGCCGAGACCGAAATGCTGCGGAATCTTAACAAGGAATTCCGCGGCAATGAGCTGCCGGACGAGCTGTATTCGAAACTTGTGCGCAATGGCGCCGTGATGCATATGAAGAATACGTGCAGCCCCTCGCCCGAGGACGTGAAGATCAGCACCCCGGCCTGGGCCCTGGAGGCCGCCGCCGGCGTCGGCGCCGAGATGGTGGAGCGCATCGGCGGACTCGGGGTACGCGTCCTGGGTGACCCCGCGCTGCTCACCGCCGTACCGAAGCCGCCCGTCTGGGAAGCCCCCGCCGAGCCGCGGATCGCCCCCGAAGTGGCCGCCCACGCCCTGTACGGCGCTCTCGCCGCGGCCGCCGCCGCACCCGTGCGGCACACCTCGGCGGCCAAGGCGCGCACGGTTCACCAGACTTCTTCCAAGGAACTTGTGAAGGTGCTGTGCCACCGCTGTCTGAAGAAGCTGCGGCGACACTGAAAGCTGTGCGGTTACTCACAGCAACCGAGGTTCGGATTTCCCTCTGGTCCCACTGGGGCTCGCGGTGCCACCAGCAGTGCAAGGTGAATACCAGGTAGCGCGTACATATGCAGCGAACGGCGCTCACCTTGCACAGCGGTAACCGCAAGTGGGACCATTTCCCCGTTCCCTGACGCCCCAAGGTAGGTCCTCTGTGTCCCAGCACATAGCCAAGCCCCGTACCACCGCAGTGATCCTGGCCGGTGGTACCGGCCAGCGTGTGGGTCTTTCGATCCCCAAGCAGCTGCTGAAGATCGCAGGCAAGGCAGTCATCGAGCACACCCTGACGACCTTCGAGCAGGCCGACTCGATCGACGACATCATCGTGCTGATGGCGCCGGGCTACGTGCCCGACGTCGAGAAGATCGTCGCCAAGGCCGGGTTCACCAAGGTCAAGAAGATCATCGAGGGTGGCAACACGAGGAACGAGACCACCGAGCGCGCCATCGCGGCCCTCGGCGAGGGCCTGGCCGACGGCGAGGACCTCAACGTCCTCTTCCACGACGCCGTGCGCCCCCTGCTGTCGCAGCGCGTGATCGACGACTGCGTGACCGCCCTGCAGCGCTACCAGGCGGTCGACGTCGCCATCCCGTCCGCGGACACCATCATCGTCACGCGCACGCACGGCGAGGACGGCGAGTTCATCACCGAGATCCCGGACCGCTCCCGGCTGCGCCGCGGCCAGACCCCGCAGGCCTTCAAGCTGTCGACCATCAAGCGCGCCTACGAGGTCGCGGCCGGCGACCCCAACTTCCAGGCCACGGACGACTGCTCCGTCGTACTGAAGTACCTGCCGGACGTGCCGATCCACGTCGTCGCGGGCGACGAGTACAACATGAAGGTCACCCAGCCGGTCGACGTCTTCATCGCCGACAAGCTGTTCCAGCTCGCCTCCATGGTCGCGCCGGAGCAGGTCGACGAGGCCGCCTACCGCGAGCTGCTCACCGGCAAGACGATCGTGATCTTCGGCGGCTCGTACGGCATCGGCAAGGACATCGCCGAGCTCGCCGAGTCCTACGGCTCCAAGGTGTACGCCCTCGGCCGCTCCACCACCGGCACCCACGTGGAGAACCCGGAGGAGGTCGACGACGCGCTGTCCAAGGCGTACGCCGAGACCGGCCGGATCGACTACGTCGTCAACACCGCGGGCGTCCTGCGCATCGGCAAGCTGGCCGAGACCGACAACGCGACCATCGAGGAAGCGCTGAAGGTCAACTACCTGGCCCCCGTGCAGATCGCACGTTCGAGTTACAAGTACCTCGCCGAGACCAAGGGCCAGCTGCTGCTCTACACCTCCAGCAGCTACACCCGCGGCCGCGCCGAGTACAGCCTCTACTCCTCCACCAAGGCCGCCATGGTGAACCTCACCCAGGCACTGTCCGACGAGTGGGCCGGCGACGGCATCCGCGTCAACTGCATCAACCCCGAGCGCACCGCGACACCCATGCGCACCAAGGCCTTCGGCCAGGAGCCCGCGGGCTCGCTGCTCTCCTCCGAGGCGGTCGCCCGCACCTCGCTGGACGTGCTGCTGTCCGAGCTCACCGGGCACGTCATCGACGTCCGCCAGCAGGACCCGACGGCGGGCGCGGCGCAGGCCTCCGGCTTCGAGGCGGCCCTGGCCTCGGTGCTGGACCGACAGGACGGCGTGTAATAATCGACGCCAATTAGTCTTCCGTTATTCAGGCCTCTGCTTTCCGGCGTTAACGCAGTGCATTAGGCAGTGCATCGACCCGGGGCTTCGCAGGGGCCTGTATACGTAAAAAGCCTGTATACGTAAACAGAACAAAACCGGCACTCCCCTCCCAGAGCAGGTTCTCCGTGATATCCACCGCTATTCGCGTCGCCCGGGTGGGCAGCGCGGCCGAGCTGGCCGCGGCGGCGCTCATGATGCTGGGCTACCCGGCGTTGCTGCTGGCCGCGATCATCCCGAGCGCGCCCGCCTTCGCCGCAGCGGCAGCCGTGACGTACCTGGCCGACCACTATCTGCACCGCAAGGGCAGCTACCTCATCAACCTGCTCAACAAGGTCCGAGCCGGCCTGTCCATCCGGTTCCTGATCCGTGAGCTGCTGCTCGTCCTGCTGCTGGCCAGGCTCGGCCTGTCGCAGGAGCCGGTCTTCTACGCGGCGATCGCCTGCTTCATCGTCTTCTTCGGCCTCCAGGCCCCACACGGAGCGCTGGTCACCCTGATCGGCAAGCGCCGTCAGATGCCGGTCGTGACCCGCAACGTCGACCTGGCCTCCCGGCTGACCATCCCGGACGCCCCGCCGCGCGCCCTGCTGACCAAGGCCGGGCAGAAGATGCTCCACCTGGACCTCGCGGCCGTCGCCGGCCTGCTGGTCTGCGCCATCGGCGACGACCTCGACCTCGCCGGTTACATCGGCGTCGGCGTGACCCTCTTCCTCGGCGCGCTGTACGTCCTGCTGCTGATGCCGCACCTGCGCGCCGACCGGCTGCCGCCCAAGCCGGACAAGGTGCTGGACACGATCAGCGCCTGGCTGCGCGAGTACCGCCCGGAGACGGTGCTGTACTTCTCCGGGTCCAAGGACTCCGCGTACCAGGTCAACATGTGGCTGGAGACCATGGAGCAGCTCGACTCCAGGCCGCTGGTCATCCTGCGCGAGCGGGTCATCCTGAACAACCTGTCGCCCACCACGGTCCCGGTCATCTGCGTGCCCGGCGGTGTGCACCTGATGAACATGGACCTCACCACGGTCCGCGTCGCCCTCTACGCGGCGAACGTCGGCAAGAACATCCACCTGCTGCGCGTCCCCACCATGAAGCACGTCTTCATCGGCCACGGCGACAGCGACAAGCTGGCCAGCGTCAACCCGTTCAGCAAGGTGTACGACGAGGTGTGGACCGCCGGCCGGGCGGGCCGCGACCGCTACGCCATCGCCGACGTCGGCGTCCGTGACGACGACATCGTGGAGGTCGGCCGCCCGCAGCTGGCGCCGATCAGCGGCTGGGAGGGCGTGCCGGACGGACGTATCCCGACCGTGCTGTACGCGCCCACCTGGGAGGGCTGGGACGGCGACCCGGGCAACACCTCGATCGTGCTGGCCGGCGAGAACATCGTGAAGAGGCTGGTCAAGGCCGATCCGCCGGTCCGTGTGCTGTACAAGGCGCACCCGTTCACCGGCACCGTGAGCAAGGAGGCCGGCGCCGCGCACCGCCGTATCGTCGCGCTGGTCGAGAAGGCCGCCGCCGAGCGTGCCGCCGACTCCCGCTTCACCGCGGACGCGGCGGCCCAGGAGCAGGCCAAGGCCGAACTCGTCCGGATCGAGGCGCGGCTGGCCGAGCTGTCCGGCACCGGGAGGGACCGGGGCGACGAGGCCGAGGCCGCGCGGGACGGCCTGGTCGACATGAAGAAGCACGAGGAGGTCGCCCGGCTGCGCGCCGAGTGGAACGACGCGTACTGGCGCTCCTTCGGCAGCTTCGAGCACCGGGTCATCTCCGGCGCCGAGCCGCGGCTGTTCGACTGCTTCAACGTCTCGGACGCGATGGTCTCCGACATCTCCTCCGTGGTCTCCGACTTCCTCGCGAGCGGCAAGCCGTACGCCGTCACCGACTCCGCGGAGCTCGGCGTGGAGGAGTTCAAGCGGCAGAACACCGCCGTGCGCGCCGCGACGATCCTCTCCAACTCCGCCGCCGAACTGGGCGAGTTGCTGAGCGCGGTGCGCGACCCGGCCGCCGACTCGCTGGCGAAGGACCGCAAGGAGCTGAAGCAGTACCTGCTCGGCCCGGACGAGCCGACCTCCATCCAGCAGTTCAACACCGCGGTGGCGGACTTGGCGCTCAAGGCCGAGACGCGCAATCTCGGCCAGGAGTCGCGGACCGCCGCGGCCGGCACACCGGGGGCCGACGAGCTCTCCGACGCGCTGTCGGCGCAGCCGCCCACCGCATGAGGCCGCCCACCGTGTGAAAACGGTGAGAAGGGCCCGGTTTTCGAGGAGTGATCCTCGAAAACCGGGCCCTTTTTACGTATCTACAGGCAACCCACAGCCCGGGTCGTCCGTCTACTAGGTAGCCAAAATGATGATTCGGGGGAAACATTCCGTGACTAGGGGGAAATGTGACCGTGGCGCAGCCTGATGTGACTGTCGTCATCGGGGCGTACGAAGCGATGCCGTACCTGGTCGAGTGCCTGGCTTCGGTCGAGGCGCAGACCATCGGCCCGGGGCGCATCGAGGTCGTGGCGGTGGACGACGGGTCCACCGACGGGACGGGGGAGTGCCTGGAGGAGTTCGCCGCGCGCGTGGCCATGCCGGTCACGGTGGTACGGCAGGACAACTCCGGCGGGCCCAGCGGCCCGCGCAACGTCGGGCTCGGCAAGGCCTCCGGGCGGTACGTCTTCTTCCTGGACGCCGACGACCGGCTCGGCCCCGAGGCGCTGGAGCGGATGGTCGCGATGGCCGACCGCAACGGCACGGACGTGGTCCTCGGCCGCGTCGAGGGCGTCAACCGCAAGCCGCCGCAGTCGATGTGGGGCAGGACGCTGGAGCGTACGGACGTCTTCTCCTCCAACATCAAGTTCACGCTGAGCGCGCAGAAGCTGTTCCGCCGGGAGTTCCTGGAGCGGCACGGGATGCGGTTCGACGAGTCCCTGTGGACCGGCGAGGACGCGCTGTTCACGATGGAGGCGTATCTGCGGGCCGACGGGGTCTCGGTGCTCGCCGACTACACCTGCTACTACCTGGTGGGCCGCTCGGACGGCAAGCACGTGACGAAGAGCGGGAGTTACACCCTGCGGTTCGACTCGGCGCGTGCGCTGATGAATCTGATCGCCGAGTTCGTGCCGCCGGGGGAGCGGCGGGACTCGCTGATGCACCGGCCGTTCGTGGTGACGCTGCTGCCGCAGTTCGGGCCGAGGTTCCTGAAGGACAGCGAGGCTGTACGGCGGCACAAGTTCGAGCTGGCCAAGCCGCTGATCGAGGAGTTCTGGACGGACGGGGTGGCGCAGCGGCTGCGGGTCGACGAGCGGCTGCGGCTGCACCTGGTCGCCGAGGAGAGGCCCGAACTCCTGGTGCCGGTCGTGGAGTTCGTGAAGGCGAAGAAGCAGGCGGCGGCGCTGCTGGAGAAGAAGGGGCGGGAGGTGTACCTGGTGTATCCGTACTTCCGGGATGCCTCCGCGGGGATACCGGACCGGGTGTATCTCGCTCCTGTGCGGGAGGCTCGGGCGTTTCCGGGGTATCGGGAGCATGCGCCGTCGTCTGTGGTGCGGCGGGCTGTGCGGAAGGCCCGGAGGGTTTTGAAGGGGCGGGCGGTTGTGGCCGCCTAGGAGTTCTGGGATGTGGTTACTGCGCGACTGCGCGTTGGTCGCGCGGTTCCCCGTGCCCCCTACGGCGCACTCTTGATTGCCGGCGTTTATTGCCGACCCGACTGCAGTGTTTCGCGAATGGGACGGCCCACTGCGCGGCGGCAGCGGCGTTGGACAGATGCCGTCCGGTGCCGTCGGTTTGGCGGCGCTTCGCTTCAGCTCTCGCTTTAACAGGGCATTGTCCAGGGCCAGTTTGGAATGCGTCTCTGCTTCCAGCCGAAAGTGGGAGGTGAGTGAGGCTGTCAGGTGGGCGTCGTTCGAGGGCAGGATGCCCGGTGGGAAGGCCACCTTGCTCATCTGGGCCTTGAAGGCCGCGCCACCGTCGCCGTGGGTGAAGCGTTCCGCAGGCCGCAGGGTCCAGGAACGCAGGGAAGCGTTCGAAGCGCTCCAGGTGGCCGCCGGTCAGTTGGCCGATCCGGCGGTGCGGGATGTCGAATTGACTTGCTCCTCCTGGTGAATCCCGAGGATTCTGGCCTTCCTCACCGGTGCTGTGCCGCTTCGCGGCACCATGCCCGGTGGGGATTCCTTGGCTTCCTGCTTCTTCACGCGGTGCCAGCACACCTGGCCTGGTCTTACCTGCGCTCCACGGGCTTGAGACCGCGACGACCTTTCGGTCGCCTGTTCATAGTCCAGCGGCCTTTTTCACGTTACGTGCGGCGTTGACATCCCGGTCGTGGACCGTGCCGCATGCGGGACAGGTCCACTCGCGTACGTCGAGGGGTTTGGGTCCGTCGTGGTGGCCGCACACGGAGCACGCCTGGCTGGTGGGCTCGTACCGGCCGATCTGTATCAGGATGCGGCCATACCGTGCGGCCTTGTATTTCAGCATGCCGACGAACTGGGCCCAGCCCGCGTCGTGCACAGACTTGGCCATCGTGGAGCGCGACAGCGCTCTCACCGGTAGGTCCTCGACGGCGATTGCTTGGTTCTCGCGGATCACCTTCGTGGACAGCTGATGGAGAAACTCGCGACGTGCGTCGGCCACTTGAGCGTGCGTGCGGGCAACCTTGACCCTGGCCTTCTCGCGGTTGTTGGATCCCTTCTGCTTGCGGGCCAGCTCGCGCTGGACCTTCTTCAGTTTCTTCTCCGCGCGGCGCAGAAACCGCGGTGAATCGATCTTCGTGCCGTCGGAAAGTACGGCGAAGTGGGCAAGGCCCAGGTCGATGCCGACGGACTGGTCCGTCTCGGGCATGTGCTCCGTTTCGGCGTGGGAGTCCGTGTCGATGACGAAGGACGCGAAGAAGCGTCCGGCCGCGTCCTTGATGACGGTGACCGAGGAGGGCATGGCGGGCAGGGTGCGTGACCATCGCACCTTCACCTCGCCGATCTTCGGCAGGTTCAGCTCGCCGCAGGCGGTGAGCGACCAGCGGGCATTGGCCGTGAACCGGATCGCCTGCCGGTGGTCCTTGCGGGACTTCATGCGCGGCTCGCCCACCCGTGCCCCTTGGCGCTCTCCCTTCAAGGAGGCGAAGAAGTTGGTGTAGGCGCGCTCGCAGTCGCGAAGCGACTGCTGCAGCACCACGGCGGACACCTCACCTAGCCAGGCCCGCTCGGGACGCCGCTTGGCTTCGGTGATCAACAGGCGGGACAACAGGCCCAGCTTCGGGTACGGAAGGCCTTGGGCGTGGGCCTCTCGGCGGGCGCGCACGGCGTCGTTGTAGACCACCCGGGCGCAGCCGAACGCCCGCCCCAGCGCGGCCTGTTGACCGGCGGTGGGGTAGAGGCGGAAGGCGTATCGCAGCTGCACACTGGGCACGCTACGCGCGTCCGGCCCGGCGCATCCCTGCATGTCTCCTTATGATCGCCAACGCCTCTTTGTGATCACGCCTTGCAGGTGGAGTAATCCGATGACATCCGCGCATGATCAGCGACTGTCCCTTGTGGGAACGGCCCTCGTCCCGGGGTGGCCCGCGGCGGCTCACTCCGGCTCCGCCGACCCACTGACCAGGCTCTCTGCCCCGGCCCTCCCGATACGATCGCCCGCTCCGCGGGCTCGTCGCCGTGCCGCTCCACGCCACGAAGACAGATCTGCTTCGCCACCGGAGTGACTCTGGTGCGCTACAGATGCATCCGGGTAGGCGTGCCCGCCGGCAGCACCGTGATGTCGCCGTGGACGCGGGACGGCGCGGCGGCGCGCGGGAGGGCGAAGCGGGGGCTTGGCCGGGGAGGGAAGGGGGGACGGGAGCACTCGGAGGCCGTCGCAAGATACGGCGAGGTTCGACCACAGGACGGCACGCGTGTGTACGGAGGCCTTGGGCAACAGGGACGCCGGTCTACCGACGGCCTGGCTGCGGTGCTCGGTAGACCGGCCCTTATCGCGGGCACACAGGGCCGAAACTGGTGCGGCAGTCACAGACAAATCAGGGTGTTCTAATGCCTGACTCCTGCGCACTCTTCTTGGGGAGCGCTTTTATTTTCACGTAGAACGCCAGAAATGTCACTCAGAACCTGCTGATGCGTATCGTGCAGGATGCTACCCGGCTCGATACCGAGCTCTTTTACGAGATGGCGTCGTATATCACGGAAAACGGTCAACGCGTCACCGCGTCTGCCTGATCTGTGAAGTGCTGTCATGAGTAGACTCGCAGCGCGTTCACGGAGAGGATGTTCGATGACAAGGGAGGTCAGGTCTCTGATCGCGTCGTGTACTCGACCGGCTTCGAGGACAGCCGTGGCGTGCTCCTCGAGTGCGGAAAGCCGTTCCTCCTCCATGTAGACACCGGCCGTTGAGGTCAGCCAATGGCCAGCCACGCCCGAGAGCGGCGGGCCGTGCCACAAGTCGAGTGCCTTGCGTAGCAGTTCGCCCGCCCGCACGGCATCGGCGTTCTGGGCCATGTCGACCAGGTGACGAAAGCGGTGGAGATCTACCTGTTCTTTGTCTGCCCTGAGTGAATACCCTTGCAGGTGAGTGGATATCTCGTTTTCAGGGAAATCCTTCAAGGTGCGTCTGAGCTTGGATACGTATCCCTGTACGGCATTGCGGGCGGAATTCGGTGGCTCCTCTCCCCACAGTGCACGCACCATGTTTTCTATTGGGACGACTTGATTGGAATTCAGGAGCAGCGTCGACAGGACGCTGCGCTGTTGCGGGGTCGTGTGCCCCAACAGCTGACCCTCGTGCCAGATCCCCACAGGTCCAAGAAGTCGGAATTCCACCCGATTCACCGCGCCCCCTCAGATGCAGCTCGCCCACCCCTCTGATGCCGCTAATTTACCTTAACAATACCCTCTGTCCTGCCTTGATTCCCTCGAAGCCACCCTTTCGTGCCGATCTGTCGGATTTACCTGTGTGGAACCTGTCGGCGCGATATCGGGTGGGCGAATTTTCCGCGCCGTGTCGGGGCCGTCAGCTTCGACTGCTTTGCGGCGTTTGGCGGAGTGGCGCCGGTCGGTCTGCTTCTCGAAGGTGGTCGTTTCGCTGACTGCCGCCCAGGTGCTGCCGGGCGGCGTCGAGATCGCCCGCTGCAGCCGTCGGCACACCATGCCCGGTCGGGGAGGTGGTCGCCCCTGGATGCCACCGCGGGAGCCCATGCCCCGTTTCAGCGCACGTTCAGCGCGTTTTCAGCGGTTGCGTCGAACATGCTCTCGCATTCAGGTGCTGCGGAGTCGGCCGGCGGGGTCCACCGGGACGGCCGTAGCCCAGTGGCTCTACTGGACGAACGGATCGCAACGACTATGAGACTCCGCTCCCTTCTGGCGACTGTGGCTGTGGCCGCGTCCTTGGCCGTGGCTGGCTCGACAGCTTTGGTATCACCGGCTGTTGCTGCCGAACTGGCGGACGACGGAGAAGTTCTGGCTCTCCCTCAGACTTCGGGAGACGACAGTGAATCGCCCGCCGTCGTCAACGGTGAAGCCGCTACGTCGGCCAGTGGTATGGGTGCGCTGCTCCTGGACGATGAGTTCCGCTGTTCCGCCTCCTTGGTCGCTGCCGAATGGGTGCTGACCGCGAAGCACTGCGTCCTCGACATCGAGGGTGACGGGGCGAAGCTGTCCGCAGACCGGTTGTCGGTCCGAGTCAAGAGCCTCGACCGCACGAGCGGCGGCGGTGTGGTGAACGTCGAATACACCAAGGTGCGCACCAGCCACGACATCGCACTCCTGCACCTCACCCGCTCGGCCAACGCCGAGTACGTGCGTCTACCGACCAAGAATCCGGCCGTGGGGACCACCAACTACATCTTCGGATGGGGCTCGACCAACGGCTACAGCGGCGCCTCCACCTACCTCAAGCGCGCGACGGTCGAAGTCACCGACACCGACGCCGTGGACTACTACGGCGGTCAGGCCATCCGTAGCTACAAGATCAACGGTTACGCCTGCTACGGGGATTCCGGTGGCCCGCAGTTCAAGCTCGTCGACGGTCTGCGCTACCAGGTCGGCGTGCTGTCCACGGTCACCAGCAGCGGCGGTGTCTGCCAGGGCTACCAAACCTACGCGAGTGTGCCGGCCAGTCTCGACTGGATCAACGAAGTGGCCGGTCTGTGAGAGGTGCGCTCACGGCCTCTCGTCATCTTCCCGTCTCGGCACTACCCGAAGGATGAGCTTTGAGAATTCGTACGTTCGTGACTGCGGCCGCGATCATTGGAGCGAGCCTGGTCGGAGCCGCTACGCCCTCCGCGATGGCGGATGACGCAGAACTCACCGAGTTCCTGCCGATCGGCGCCACAGGAGACGGAGTGACCGAGGATCCGGCGATCGTGAACGGTGAGGCCGCTGACTCGGCGGATGGCATAGCCGCGATCCTGTACGACAACAGTGATGCGGGCACGGGACGAGGCAATCTGCTCTGTTCCGGATCCATCATCGCCGAACGGTGGATTCTCACCGCGAAGCACTGCTTCTCGGAGACGGGGATCGGCCAGGACGCCTCCAAGATCCAGGTCCGGGTCAAGAGTAAGCAGTACAACAGCGGTGGTGGCGTGATCGAGGTGGACGACATCAAGTTGCGCACCAACCACGACATCGCCCTGCTCCACCTCACCCGCGACGCGAACTCCGAGCACGTACGTCTGGCGAGCGCCAGCCCCGTGGAGGGCACCACGAACTACATCTTCGGCTGGGGCTCGCAGAGCAAGATCGGTGGTTCCCCGTCCGTGAACCTCAAGCGGGCGACCATCAAGGTCACCGACATCAACGCCGACGACTGGATCGGCGGCCGGGGCATCAAGAGCTCGAAGGGCAACGGCATTGCCTGTTCCGGAGACTCCGGTGGTCCGCAGTTCAAGCTCGTCGACGGCCTGCGCTACCAGGTCGGCGTGACTTCTTGGGGTAATTACAACTCGTCGGGTGTCTGCACCGGCCCCATGGTGGCCGCCACTGTCCCCACGAGCCTTGACTGGATCAACCAGGTAGCCGGCCTCTAGCCTGCCCGAACAACTGACCCGGTGCGGTGTCCGTGCCTTTGTGGCTCGGGCACCGCGCTGCGTCACGCGGCGCGACAATGAACCGGACGGTTGCAATGCAGGGCGCTGGGGGTCGATGCCTGGAAAGTCGTCGACCGGGCCGTTATCCCTGGATTTTCGAATTCTGCTTTCCTCGGCTTTTATGTGTCATATGATGTGCCGGTGATGAAAGAAAAGTTCGCCCACTTGTGGCGCTCATTCCAACTCGCTTTGCTTCTCGTTATATCATTGATGGCGGCAGTGGTTTCCGCGCCTCCCGCAGCCGCCATAGACGGAACCTGTGAGGAATCCGGCAACTATGAGGTCTGCTTCACCTATGGGGGTGGAATCGAGGATCGTCTGATTGCAGCCAAGATCAAGGCAAAGATTGATGCCACGGCAGCCGCCGCGACCGACGGTGAGACCGGTGACTATATTCGCGTCGCACTGTACAACTGGGATGTCGACGGAGGCGGTACTGCAATCGCCAATTCGCTGGCGGCGGCCGCGAAAGCTGGCGTGAGTGTGCGGGTCGTGATCGGTCCTTCGAGTCAGGATATCGCGGACATTCTCAGTGCCGCGAACATCGACTGGAAGTACTGCGGGAATTCCTGCATGGATACCGATCACGGCTCCATGCACAACAAGTTCTTCGTGATCAAAAAGGGTGACACGAAGCTGGTGCTTCAGAGCTCCAGCAACCTGGGCGCATGGCAGGCGCAGCATGCGCAGAACCTGCTGATCAGCCGCGATGACGCCGAGTTGTTCTCCGCCTATGTGAACTACTGGCGTCGTCTGTACGCAGGTAGCTGGACGTACGACAGTGTTACCTGGAGCACTGACGCCAGCAGGACGATCGACGGCAGTAATGACCTTTCAAAGGCCTACTTCTTTCCGCAACCCGACAGCAACCGTGTAGCTGATGTTCTGGGCAACGTCAGCGCATGTGAAGATGGCAACGACCGGATCTGGCTGGAGGCGAGCCTCGTCGAGGACGAGGGCTACGCGCGGGAGATCATCACTCAGCTGAACCGACTCCAGAACCTCGGCTGTGACGTCAAGATCATCGTCCAGGAGCAGTCCGGCAAGGACATCATCGAGAAATACGGTGTCGACGACATCCAGATCGGCTGCGATGGTTGGAGCCACAACAAGTTGCTCCTGATCGACGCGAAGTACGCCAGTCAGTGGCGCAAGGCCGTTTTCGTGGGCTCCTACAACCTCACCGAGAACTCGGCGCATCGGGCCAACGACGTGATGCTGCGTGTCATCGACGGATGGGTCACCAACCGATACATCGATCAGTTCCAGACGCTGTGGACCCACCCACACGACTGTGACCAGGGCACCTGAGGCGCACTGAGCCCTTTCGGGGGCTCGCGACATACGAGGCTCCCGTGCCGTTGAGAGTGGTTCAAAGCCTCGACTCACTGCCGCGGGGGCCTCGTTGGCCGTCAGTCCCGTCGCACTCGACCAGGCTCCTTAGTGAGGCTGCCTTCTCCCAAGAGGGGGGCTGCCAACTGTTGGACAGATACGCCGTGCCCACAGCTGTTCGCGTAGATTGCTGCCACACGCAAGGAAGTGGGGACAACGCAGGTGGCAAGCGCTAGGCAGGCCGTGGCCGAAGCCCGCAGGATCGTCGTCAAGGTGGGCTCCTCTTCGCTGACCACCGCCGCGGGCGGCCTCGACGCCGACCGGGTCGACGCGCTCGTCGACGTCCTCGCCAAGAGCCGCAGCGGAGGAGAGAAGGAGATCGTCCTTGTCTCCTCCGGCGCCATCGCCGCCGGTCTCGCCCCGCTCGGCCTGCGCCGCCGCCCCCGTGACCTGGCCCGTCAGCAGGCCGCCGCCAGCGTCGGCCAGGGCCTGCTCGTCGCCCGCTACACCGCCTCCTTCGCCCGCTACGGCGTCCGCGTCGGCCAGGTGCTGCTGACCAGCGACGACATGAGCCGCCGCGCCCACCACCGCAACGCCTCCCGCACCCTCGACAAGCTGCTCGCGATGGGCGCCTTCCCGATCGTCAACGAGAACGACACCGTCGCCACCGACGAGATCCGCTTCGGCGACAACGACCGGCTCGCGGCCCTGGTGGCCCACCTCGTCCACGCCGACCTGCTGGTCCTGCTGTCCGACGTCGACGGTGTGTACGACGGCGATCCGAGCAGGCCAGGCACCTCGCGGATAGCGGAGGTGCGGGGGCCGGAGGATCTCGCGCACGTCGAGATCGGCAGCGCGGGCAAGGCGGGCGTCGGCACGGGCGGCATGGTCACGAAGGTCGAGGCCGCCCGGATCGCGGCCGCGGCCGGCATCCCGGTCGTCCTCACCAGCGCGATCCACGCGGCCGAGGCCCTGCACGGCGGCGACACCGGCACCCACTTCCACCCCGCCGGCAAGCGCTCCGCGGACCGTCTGCTGTGGCTCCAGCACGCCTCCACCCCGCAGGGCTCGCTGACGCTGGACGACGGTGCGGTACGGGCGGTGGTGGAGCGGCGCAAGTCGCTGCTGCCGGCCGGGATCGCCGCCGTCGAGGGCGACTTCGTCGCCGGGGACCCGGTGGAGCTGCGGGACGGCGAGGGGCGGGCGGTGGCGCGCGGGCTCGTCAACTTCGACGCCAAGGAGATCCCCCAGCTGCTCGGACGTTCGACGCGGGAGCTGGCGCGGGAGCTGGGACCGGCGTACGAGCGTGAGGTCGTCCACCGGGACGACCTGGTGATCCTGCATCCCTGACGCTCGTCAGGGACCGAAAACAGGGTGAACGCCCCGCAAAACGGCCCGCCCTGAGGTGGACGTTCCGCAAAACCGCCCCACGGACCCTTGCGGCCTGCTCAACTTTGTCTCAGGGACCCATTCCGCCGAGCATCGCTCGAACCGTGGTGAAGGAGGCCGTCGTGAGACGAGTGCGCCCTGGGGCGGCGGCGTCCCGCGACGGCGTCGCCTCCCGCCCGGCCGGCGAGGAGCGCGCCCTGACCAGCGTCGCGGCCGGCGACCGCTACGAGGAACCGGCCGACCTGCCCCGCCTGTGGCATGTCACCCTCAGCGTCTCCGGCAAGGAGGCCCCGCTGAAGGAGGTGCGGCGCGGCCTTGAGCAGCTCGCCCACGACCACCCCTTTCTGCTGACCAGCAGATACGCCAACGACCACGCGGAGATCCGCTACTGGGAGGAGGCCCGGGACCTGCACGACGCCGCCGCGGTCGCCCTCCGGCTGTGGGGTGAACACCGCCAGACCGCCAAGCTGCCGCCCTGGGAGATCGTCGGCCTGGAGGTCATCGACCGCGAGACCTACCACCAGCGCCTCGCGGAGGGCTACGGCCCGCCCCCGGCGAGCCCGGTGGGCGTGCACCCCTTTTGAGCCCGCGTGGGCACCTTGGACAGGCGTCTCGGGGTTTGGAATGTCCGATGGACCCGTCCCCGTGGCGCACTACCCTTCCCTCATGACCACGCTTTCGCCGTACGACTCCATGTCCCCGGTCAACCGGGCCGCCTACCGCGCCAAGGCCGCCGCCGCCGACCTCGCCCCGCTGCCCCGCGCGGTCAAGGACGACGCTCTGGCCGCCATCGCGGACGCCCTGGAGGTCCGTACGAGCGAGATCGTCGAGGCCAACGCCAAGGACATCGCCAAGGCCCGCGAGGCCGGCACCAGCGAGGCGATCATCGACCGGCTGACCCTCACCCCGGAGCGGGTGCGGGCCATCGCCTCGGACGTCCGGGACGTCGTCGCGCTGCCCGACCCGATCGGCGAGGTCGTGCGCGGCTCGACCCTCCCGAACGGCATCGACCTGCGCCAGGTCCGCGTCCCGCTCGGCGTGGTCGGCATCATCTACGAGGCCCGCCCGAACGTCACGGTCGACGCCGCCGCCCTCTGCCTGAAGTCCGGCAACGCGGTCCTGCTGCGCGGCTCGGCCTCCGCCTACGAGTCGAACACGGCGCTCGTACGGGTCCTCAGGGACGCCGTGGGCGGCGCGGGCCTGCCCGCCGACGCCATCCAGCTGGTGCCCGGCGAGAGCCGCGACAGCGTGCGCGAGCTGATGCGCGCCCGCGGTCTGGTCGACGTCCTGATCCCGCGCGGCGGCGCCTCCCTGATCCAGACGGTCGTCACGGAGTCCATCGTCCCCGTCATCGAGACCGGCACCGGAAACTGCCACGTCTACGTCGACGCCCAGGCCGACCTCGACATGGCGATCGACATCCTGATCAACTCCAAGGCGCAGCGCCCCAGCGTCTGCAACGCCGCCGAGACGCTCCTGGTCCACCAGGACATCGCCGCCGAGTTCGTGCCGCGCGCCCTGGACGCCCTCGCGGAGGCCGGGGTGACCGTGCACGCCGACCCGCGCGTGCTGGCATATGCCAAGGACTCCAAGGCGACCGTGGTGGAGGCGACCCCGGAGGACTGGGACACCGAGTACCTCTCCTACGACATCGCCGCGGCCGTCGTCGACTCCCTCGACAAGGCCGTCGAACACATCCGGCTGTGGTCGTCCGGTCACACCGAGGCGATCGTGACGACCTCGCAGCAGGCCGCCCGCCGCTTCACCCAGCTGGTCGACTCCACGACGGTCGCGGTCAACGCCTCCACCCGCTTCACCGACGGCGGCCAGTTCGGCTTCGGCGCGGAGATCGGCATCTCGACGCAGAAGCTGCACGCCCGGGGCCCCATGGGGCTGCCGGAGCTGACGAGCACCAAGTACATCGTCACCGGCGACGGGCACATCCGGCGCTGACCGGCGCGGGCGCATGTGCGCCGGTCACGGGGTGAATATGCGCCGGGCACACGCGCCCGGTACGCGTCCGCGGCGCACGAGAGGTGTCTCACAAGGCGGATGAATTTCCATACCGTCTGCCCAAATTGACCCCCCAGGTCTACTCTGGATCCGTGCCGGAGGACGTGGGGGGCACGCCGTTCCCTGACGGCTGGGAGCCCGACGACGACCACGACCGCGGGGTGTCGGACGAAGAGTTCGCCTCCGTGGTCTTCGACGAGGCCTTCGTACGGGCGGCGGTGGTGCACGAGCCGACCGCTGTCGAACGCCTCCTTGCCGCCGCCCAGGCGAGAGCCGAGGCCTCCGAGGCGGAGGCACGCCGGGCCCACGGCCGCGGCGAGCGCCACGAGGACGGGTACGGCCCCGAGGGCCGCACCGGTTTCGGCCATGATCCCGAACTCGACGACCTGGACGACACCGACGTCCTGGAGGGCCGCTACGGCGCTCCGGGGACGTACGGCAAGAAGGTCCACTGGCACCGCCCGGTCGCCTGGATGCTGGCCCTCGTGATGGGGATCGGCATGGTCGCGCTGGCCTTCACGGCGGTCTACCGGGGCGCCTCCTCGGGCAGCCGGGACCAGGTGCCACCGCCCGCCTCCACCGGTCTCGAACAGGGCACCCCCGCGACGCCCTCCGCCTCCGCCGACACCTCCCAGCCGGCGATCTCGGTGATCCCGCGCAACCCCTGAGCGGCTGATCGGCTCCCCGAGCGGTCTGGTCGCTCTCTCTTTCGATCCTGGTGAGAACCTGTCAGAACTTGTCGTGTACCAGGGCGTTTACCTGAGCCTCCGGAGACCTACCCTGAATGTATGGGAGGGCCTGGAGACCCACCTGAGGGGACACCCGAGGGCGGCCCCGGAGGTGGCGAGGACGAGTACCGGTCCGTCGTCTTCGACGAATCGTTCGTCCGTGCTGCCCGCCTCCAGGAGTTCTCCGCGCAGGAGCGCATGGCCGACCACGCGCCCGCCGTACGCCGCCGCCCGCCCCTGCGCCGCGGCCTGTCCCGGCAGGCCCTGATCCTGGTCCTGCTGATCGCCGTCGCCTTCGGGACGGCGATCTACATGGGTGTACGGCACCCGTACACCACCCCCGCCGCCCGGCAGCCCGTGGAGCCCCTGCGGATGACCGTCATCCCGCTCGCCCCGCAGGGCAAGGTGCCCGGGGCGGCCGATCCCGAGTACCTGTACGCGCACAGTCCCGCCGCGCAGTTCCGGGTCGGCGCCGAGGGCATACCGCTGCCGGCCGCGCGGCGCACCGCGCACTTCTCCGACAGCCAGGTGGTGTCCGCGCTCACCACCGCGAAGGACTACATCGTCCGCTCCTCGCTCTACCCCGAGGTGATCAGCGGTCAGGAGGTCCGGCCGGTGCGCGTCATGCTCGACGGCGACCAACTCGACCAGTTCGACCAGAGTTTCGAGCATCCGGTCGCCGACGGGCGGCACCAGCCGACGGGTTGGCTGGTTCGCTTCGACCAGACCCGCGCCGAGCTCGCCGACCCCAAGATCCGTGTGGAGGGCTCGTTGCAGGCCGCGGAGACCGACTCGGCGACGCTCGAAGTGACGGCCGATCACACCTTCGTCTACGCCCTCAAGCCGACGGGCTCCGGCACGAAGGCCCAGTCGTCCCTGTTCACCGTCCGGCGTGAGCTGCAGTTCCGGTTCGACCGCGACGATCTGCGGCTGCACCAGGCGCAGTTGGTCGTCTCCTACGTCCAGGTGGGGCCGCTGTCCTGCGCGGAGGACGCCACCAACCACTTCCACCCGCTGCTGGCCGGACAGACGGCCAGGACGGGTGGCCCGGCGGGCACCGACCCGTATGCGACGGGTGGAGCCACGGCGCTGTGCGGCTCGTTGGCGACCAGCGCGGAGCCGAAGGTGTGACGGGGCGCAGGGGTTGAGTCTCGGCTGCGGGCCGGTGGGGGCTGGTCGCGCAGTTCCCCGCGCCCCTTAGGGCGTTGCAGTCAGTCCTCGTTCCTCGGCGGCTCGTCGTTTCCTGTCGGGCGGTCCTCTGACGGCGCCGAGCTCGTGAAGCCGTCGAAGCCTCGGCGGACCCGGCCGCCGATTCCGCCCGCCCCGCCCGCGATGTCGCTGACCAGCTTCATCAGGGGGTCCTTGGAGCTCTTCACGTTGCTGGCGTAGCTCGCCGCGGACTCCTTGAAGGAGTCGGAGACCGAGGTGTCCTTGTCCTCGTCGCGGCGCGGGTAGTGGCCGTCCATGATCCGCTGGTAGTCGCGGCTCTCGGACCACTTCTTCAGCTCGGCCGCCCGGATGGTGGTGAACGGGTGCGAGCGCGGCAGCAGGTTCAGGATCTTCAGCACCGAGTCGCGCAGGTCGCCGCCAGCCTCGTACTCCTCGGCCTGCTTGAGGAACGCGTCCACGTTCATCTCGTGCAGGTGGTTGCCGCCCGCGATCTTCATCAGGCCGCGCATCGAGGCCTTCAGGTCCTGCCCGACCAGCAGACCCGCGCGGTCCGCGGACAGCTCCGACTTGCGGAACCACTCGCGCAGCGCCGTCACGATCGCCATGATCGCGAGCGTGCCCAGCGGGATCCAGGCGACCCGGATCGCCAGGTTGGTCAGGAACAGCAGGATCGTGCGGTACACCGCGTGTCCGGACAGGGCGTGGCCCACCTCGTGGCCGACGACCGCCCGCATCTCCTCCTCGTCGAGCAGCTCGACGAGCCCGGTGGTGACGACGATGATCGGCTCGTCCAGACCGATGCACATCGCGTTCGGCTGCGGGTCCTGGGTGACGTACATCGGCGGGACCTTCTCCAGGTCCAGGATGTAACAGGCGTCCCGCAGCATGTCGTTGAGATGCGCGAACTGCTGGTCCGACACGCGTACCGAGTCGGAGAGGAACAGCAGCCTGAGACTGCGCTCGGGCAGCAGACCGCTGAGCGCCTTGAAGACCGTGTCGAAGCCGCTCAGCTTGCGCAGCGCCACCA
Source organism: Streptomyces sp. NPDC047081 (assembly GCF_040643775.1). Lineage (NCBI taxonomy): Bacteria > Bacillati > Actinomycetota > Actinomycetes > Kitasatosporales > Streptomycetaceae > Streptomyces > Streptomyces sp. NPDC047081. The sequence continues at coordinate 217,627 of NZ_JBEYUY010000009.1, forward strand.
GCGCGCTGCGGTCGGCCGGGTGCTCGTACGCACGCGAGGAGATCCCGGGGAAACGCCTGCGCTGCCTGCTCGGTACGTTCTCGTGTCCGTTGTGCTCGTGGCCGTCGTCGGACATGTCTTCCCCCCATGTACGTGTGAGTGGCCCTTTGCGGACCCTTGTGCGGCCCTTTGCGCCCCCGAAGCAAGGCCCAGCCTAGGCGGAGTTACCGTGGACGGGCACTACACCGAAGGAGTCCCACAGTCATGGAGCACACCCCCGCGGCCGCCTGGCTCGCCGAGGCCACGAGCGCCGCACAGCATCAGGGGTCGGGGTATCTGCTCCGGGTCGTGCTGATCGTGATGATGGTGGGCTGTGTGCTGACTGCGTGGTTGCTGCTGCGGGGCTACAAGCGGAAAGACGACTGAGCCGCGCCCAGGGTTCCCCAACGGAGGAGTCGGCGTGATCGCCGCCCGGCCGCCCGCTTACGATTGGGCCGACGTCGTTGTCCCGCCCACACCCGATAGGTCTGCTGCCGATGAGCCTCCACAGCACCGCTGCCCAGTTGGTCACCCTCGCTGCCGAGGGCGAGCACGGCGGCAACCACGAAAGCCTGCAGCCGGCCGTCACCGGCGGCGGGGCCCTGGTCATCCTGCTGCTCCTGCTGTGGATCACCACCCGCTTCAACCGCGACCGCTGAGTCCGGCGACCGGCGCTCTCAGGCCGGGCCGGTAGGGTCTGCACGCATGGGAGAGCAGGACATGCCTACCGGTCCGGCGAAAGACGCGAAGACCGGCACGGAGCGCCGCCCGGTGAGCGGCCCCGGCAACGGCCCGTCGAACCCGGGCAAGCGCCGCCTGGGCGTCATGGGCGGAACGTTCGACCCGATCCACCACGGGCACCTCGTGGCGGCCAGTGAGGTCGCCGCGCAGTTCCACCTGGACGAGGTGGTGTTCGTCCCGACCGGGCAGCCGTGGCAGAAGACCCACCGCGACGTCTCCCCGGCCGAGGACCGCTACCTGATGACGGTCATCGCGACCGCCGAGAACCCGCAGTTCTCCGTCAGCCGCATCGACATCGACCGCGGCGGCCCCACCTACACCGTCGACACCCTGCGCGACCTGCGCCAGCTCAACCCGGACACGGACCTCTTCTTCATCACCGGCGCCGACGCCCTGGGCCAGATCCTCACCTGGCGCGACTCGGAGGAGCTCTTCTCCCTCGCGCACTTCATCGGCTGCACCCGGCCCGGCCACCCGCTGACCGACCACGGCCTGCCCGAGGGCGGTGTCTCTCTGGTGGAGGTTCCCGCGCTGGCCATCTCCTCCACAGACTGCCGTGCGAGAGTCGCCAAGGGCGAACCCATCTGGTACATGGTGCCGGACGGAGTCGTGCGCTACATCGACAAGCGCGAGCTGTACCGCGGCGAGTGAGCCGAGAGGGGCACCGGTGAACGACCGATACGACGCGGGCTACGGCGAAGACCGCGAGGACCAGTACGAGCTCGTCGGCTACGACGAGTACGGCCGGCCCGTGTACCGGCAGGTCCCGCAGCAACACAATCCCCAGCAGCAGTACGACCCGTACGCGCAGCACCAGCAGCAGGGTTACGGCTACGACCCGTACGCCACCGGCCCCCAGCAGCCGGCCCCGCAGTACGACCCCTACGGCACCGGGCAGCAGCCGTCCGTGCCCGCCTACGACCCGTACGGCACCGCCACGCCCCAGGGCGGCACCGCCGGCGCCCCGTCCTCGTACGACCCCTACGGGCGGGCCGCCGCCAGTGGGCAGCAGCCCCGCGTCGCCGAGCAGACCGCCTACATCCCGCAGCAGGCCGGCCCGGCCGAGCCGGCGGACGGCACGGAGAGCCCCGCCCGGCCCGAACGGGACTACCGCACCGAGCAGTTCGCCTTCGTCGAGGACCCCGACGCCGAGTCCGAGGACGTCATCGACTGGCTGAACTTCACCGAGAACCGCACCGAGCGCCGCGAGGAGGCCAAGCGCCGCGCCCGCAGCCGGCTCGTCGCCCTCGTCGTGGTCCTCGCCCTGGTCGCCGTCGGCGGTGTCGGCTACCTCTGGTACGCCGGGAAGCTGCCCGGCCTGTCGAAGTCGGAGACCAAGAAGGGCACGGCGACGGCCGCGGGCGCCCAGAACCGCGACGTGATCGTCGTCCATCTGCACAACACCAAGAAGGGCGGCACCTCCACGGCGCTGCTCGTCGACAACACCACCACCAAGCAGGGCACCACCGTGCTGCTGCCCAACGACCTCTCCGTGACCGACGACGACGGCAACTCGACGACCCTCGCCAAGTCCGTCGACGACGACGGCTCCTCCGGCACCCGCGACGCCCTCGACACCGTCCTCGGCACGGACATCGAGGGCACCTGGCGCCTGGACACCCCCTACCTGCAGAACCTGGTCGACCTCGTCGGCAACATCGAGGTCGACACCAACGCCGACGTCCCCGACCCGGACGCCACCAAGAAGGGCGCCGCCGCCCTGGTCCACAAGGGCAAGGACCAGACCCTCAGCGGCAAGATGGCCGTCGCCTACGCCACCTACCGCGCCTCCGGCGAGGCCCAGAACGCCCAGCTGGAGCGGTTCGGCCAGGTCATGCAGGGCGTGCTGCGCAAGATCTCCTCGGACCCGACCGGGGCGACCACCACCGTGCAGACGCTGGCCCAGATCCTGGACCCGTCGCTGACCGACAAGGACCTCGGCACCTTCCTCGCCAAGCTCGCCGACCTGGCCAAGGGCGGCGACTACAAGACCGCCCTGCTGCCCGTGCAGAGCGACGGCACGCTGAGCGAGCAGGCCAGCGCCAGCGTGGTGAAGGACGTCCTCGGCGGTACCGCCAAGAGCCCCGACCAGGGGTCCGCGGTCCGGGTCTCCGTCCAGAACGCAAGCGGTGCGAAGGACAACACCGAGAAGGCCCGCGTGGTCCTGCTCAACGGCGGCTTCACCTTCCTGGGCGGCGGCACCGCGTCCACCACCTCGGCCACCTCCAAGGTCGTCTACACGGACGCGGCCGACAAGGAGAACGCCACCGAGGTCGCCAAGACCCTGGGCCTGTCCGCGAGCTCCGTCAGCAAGGGCAAGACCACCTCGAACGCGGACGTCTCGGTGATCCTCGGCCAGGACTACAAGCCCTCCTCGTCCTAGGCGCGGCCACGGGCGCCCCAGGTGATCCCTTAATCACGTGGGGTGCCCCCGGCGGTCCGTGAGACCCTTGATGTCAAGTGACCGCCGACCGAAAGCCACGTAGTGACCGCCACTGACCGCTCTCTCGAGCTCATCCACACCGCCGCCCAGGCGGCCGCCGACAAGCTCGCGCACGACATCATCGCCTACGACGTCAGCGACGTCCTGTCGATCACGGACGCCTTCCTGCTGGCCTCCGCGCCCAACGACCGCCAGGTCAAGTCGATCGTCGACGAGATCGAGGAGCGGCTCCAGAAGGAGCTCGGCGCCAAGCCGGTGCGCCGCGAGGGCGACCGCGAGGCCCGCTGGGTCCTGCTCGACTACGTCGACATCGTCGTCCACGTCCAGCACAGCGAGGAGCGCGTCTTCTACGCCCTGGAGCGGCTGTGGAAGGACTGCCCCGAGCTGGAGCTCCCGGCCGACGCCAAGGCCACCCGCGGCAAGGCCGAGGAGCACGCCAAGCTGCAGGCCGCCGAGGAGGCGGCCGACCTGGGCGGTGAGTGGTGAGCGCCACCGGTGAGGTGTCCACGGGCAGGCCGGGGCGGGGCCGCCGCGTCATCCTGTGGCGGCACGGCCAGACCTCGTGGAACGTGGAGCGCCGCTTCCAGGGCACCACGGACGTCCCGCTCACCGAGACCGGCGTCGCCCAGGCCCGCCGCGCCGCCCGGCTGCTGGTCTCGCTCAAGCCCCACGCGATCGTCGCCTCCGACCTCCAGCGCGCCGCGAACACGGCGGCCGAGCTCGCCGCGCTCACCGGCCTGGAGGTCACCCACGACGAGGGGCTGCGCGAGACCTACGCGGGCGTCTGGCAGGGGCTGACGCACGAGGAGATCATCGAGCGCCACGGCGAGGAGTACGCCGCGTGGAAGCGCGGTGAGCCGGTCCGCCGCGGCGGCGGCGAACTGGAGACGGAGGTGGCCGAGCGCGCCGCCCCCGTCGTGCTCCGGCACGCCGACAAGCTCCCCGACGACGGCACGCTCGTGGTGGTCAGCCACGGCGGGACGATCCGCACCACCATCGGCCGCCTCCTCGGTCTGGAGGCCCGCCACTGGGAGAGCCTCGGCGGCCTCTCCAACTGCTGCTGGTCCGTCCTCGGCGAGGGCGCCCGCGGCTGGCGCCTCCTGGAGCACAACGCCGGCACGCTCCCGGAACCGGTGCTCGGCGACGACGACTGAGCGGATTTCACTTTCCGGCAGGTCGCAGGCTAAAGTTCTTCTTGTTCGCCCCGCCGGGAAGGCAGGAAGAACACTCGGGGCTATAGCTCAGTTGGTAGAGCGCCTGCATGGCATGCAGGAGGTCAGGAGTTCAATTCTCCTTAGCTCCACGTATTGATGAAGTGGATGAAGATCCCGTCTCCCTCAGGAGGCGGGATTTTCTGTGTGCCGCCTCGTCCGCCGGCGTGTAGACCACGATGCGGCACTCCGGCATCCCGTCGATCTGCAGTGACTGCGAGGTCATCCGCAGCTCGCCCACCGCCTCGTGGTGGAACGTCTTCACCCGCGGCCCCGGAGGTATCACCTCGCCGCTCGCCCACAGCTCGGCGAAGTAGGGGCTGGCCGCCGAGAGCGCGCGTATGTAGTCCTCCCAGGCCGGCTCGCCCACATGTCGGCCGTACCAGGACCGCAGAGTCGCGACCATCACCGGCAGTTCGCGCTCCCGGTGCACCACCGGGCAGGCCTTCTCGGGGACCGTGAACAGCGTCCACAGCACGTTCGGAACACCGATCCGGAGGGTCGCCGGCACCATGAACAGGTCGCGGTAGGCCGGGTTGGTGGCCAGGATGTCGTACCGCGAGTTGTAGACCACCGCCGGGAGTGGATCCAGGCCGTCGATGATGCCCTGCACCTCCGGCGCGACGGTCTGCGTCATCCGCTCGGGCACCGGCTCGAAGGGCACCTCCGCGAGGCGGTACAGATGCTCCCGCTCCGGCGCGTCCAGCCGCAGGGTGCGCGCCACCGCGTCCAGGACCTGCGCCGACGCGTTGATCGGCCGGCCCTGCTCCAGCCATGTGTACCAGGTCACCCCGACGCCCGAGAGCTGGGCGACCTCCTCGCGGCGCAGCCCCGGTGTGCGGCGCCGGAAGCCCGGCGGCATGCCGACGTCCGCCGGTGTCACCCGGGCCCGCCTGCCGCGCAGGAACGCGGCCAGCTCGGGCCGCCGTCGCTGTGTCATCGTCACGTACCCCACGTCACATCCCCCGTCGTACAACCATCCTCGATGCCGGACTCGTCCGCTGCCAGGTGCTGTCAGTACCAGCATCGGCGGGCTCTCGGCACCCGTACCGGGGGCTCGTCAGGCTCGACGGCATGACGACGACATCCCGGACGGGACCGGGGCCCGCGCCCCTTCCAACGCCTGATCAAAGTGAAGCACCCGCCACTGACAACCGGCCCCGGGCGCTGCTCGCGCTCGTCCTCGCCGCCCAGTTCATGGCCCTGCTCGACGTGTTCATCGTGAACGTCGCGGCCCCCACCATCGGCACCGACCTGCACGCCTCCGGCGCCGACCTGCAGCTGGTGATCGCCGGCTACGCGATCACGTACTCGGTCCTGCTGATCACCGGTGCCCGCCTCGGCGACCGGCTCGGCCACGGCCGGGTCCACCTCGCCGGGCTCGCCCTGTTCACCGCGGCCTCGCTCGCCTGCGGCCTGGCGCAGGGATCCACCGAACTCATCGTGTTCCGGCTGGTGCAGGGCGCGGGCTCGGCCGTGATGATCCCGCAGGTGCTCAGCCTGATCCAGCGGAACTTCACCGGCGAGGCCCGGGCCCGCGCGCTCGGCGCGTACGCCGCGGTCATCGCCGTCGGCGCCGCGGCCGGGCAGGTGGTCGGCGGAATCCTGGTCAGCGCCGACCTGTTCGGCACCGGCTGGCGTCCCGTGTTCCTGGTGAACGTGCCGGTGGGACTCGTACTGCTGGCCGTCGGCAGCCGGGTGCTGCCCGCACGTGACGCCGAGGCGGGGGCGCGGGGGCGCGGCCTCGACCTGCCCGGCCTGCTGCTGCTCGGTGCGGCCGTGTCGCTGTTCACCGTGCCGCTGGTGCTCGGGCAGGAGCAGGACTGGCCGCTGTGGTCCTGGCTGTCCCTGGCCTCTGCGGCTGTGCTCTTCGCCCTCTTCTGCTTCTACGAGTCCCGGCTCGCCCGGCGCGGTGGCGCCCCGCTGATCGCGCCCCGCGTGCTGCGTCACCCCGGCATGGGGCTCGCGGTCTTCCGCATCCTCGCCGTCATGGCCGTCAACGGCGGCTTCCTGTTCGCGCTCACCCTGCACATCCAGGGCGGCCTCGGATACAGCGCCCTGCGGGCGGGCCTCAGCTTCGCGCCGACCGCGGTCGTCTTCGGTCTGGTCGGTCTGACCTGGCGGAACTGGCCGGCGTCCTGGCAACGGCTGCTGACCCCCGCCGGGTTCGTGCTGACCGCCCTGTCCGTGATCGGCGTGGGCCTGGCGCTGAAGGGCGGTGACGAGGGCGGAGTGCCGCTGTACGTCGCCTACGCCGGCGTCGGAGTGGGCATCGCGCTCGGTTTCAGTCCGACCCTGACCCGGGCCCTGGCCACGGTCCGGCCCGAGGACGCGGCGGACGCCAGCGGACTGCTCGCCACGGTCGCGCAGCTCGGACAGCTGACCGGAGTCGCCGCGTTCGGCACACTGTTCTTGAACCGGCTTGAGTCACTTGGGGCCCCGGAGGCGTATACCTCTGCGGAGGCGCTTTTGGCGTGCATGTTCGCGCTGGCCGGGACGGCCGCGGCGGGTGCCGTGTCCGGACTGGTACTGAGGCGTCGCTGACCGTATCGGTCCGGCCGTGGCAGAATCAAACGGCCGGAAGGGGGCGCGGCCCGACGGGAGGGAGCTAGTGATGCCTGCGAGCATCCTCGAGGAGGACGGCCACCTCCTCGAAGCGGCGTCGACACGGGACACGGTCACCCGCCTGAGCTGCCCTTCCTGCGGTTCCCTCCATGTCGCCCAGGTCCTCGGCGACAACGGCGGGATCTCCTACGTGTGCACGGCCTGCGGCCACAGCTGGAGCTGATCGATGGGTGCACACAGGCGAAAGTGCGACTGGTGCGGCAGCGGTACGCCGATCGTCCGCGACATGGAACCGGTCAACCCCGACTACCAGTACTGGTGCGAGGAGTGCGCGCGGGCGCTGATCATAAAGGGCGACCCGATCGAGACGTACCGCGAACTGGAGGGCGAGCCGATCTACGGGCGCCTTCTGGAGGAACACTGCACCCTCAAGCGTTTCTATTCCTTCGTCACTGCTTGACGCCGTCGGCCCTGTCCTGGGCCGACGGAAACGATTTGGTGTTCCACCCGGTGGACCGTGTAATGTTGGCGTCGCCGCCGGGGAGACCCCGGAGGACCACAGCAAGGGGCTATAGCTCAGTTGGTAGAGCGCCTGCATGGCATGCAGGAGGTCAGGAGTTCAATTCTCCTTAGCTCCACAGCAGATCCCGCCGGGTCGAGACGATCCGGCGGGATTTTCCGTTTCCACGGGGGGAGTTGGGAACGCCGAAGGGCCGCCCGGATCGGGCGGCCCTTCTTGGTGCGGGAGTCAGCGGCCGAGTGCGCGTCGTCCGCGGCCCTGGGAGAGGACCGGCAGGTTGCGGGAGGGCGTGCGGTCGCGCGGGGCCTCCTCCTCGATGCGCAGGGCCAGCGCCGGGCAGCGGCGCACCGCGCGCAGCGCCTTGGCCTCCGCGTAGCGCGGCACCTGGGCCTGGGCGACGGTCGGGAAGCCGTCGGCGCCCAGTTCGAAGACCTCCGGGAGGATGTCCGCGCACAGGCCGTGGCCGCGGCACAGCGTCCAGTCGACGTAGATCTTCTGGCGGCTGGCTCCGGTCTCCTGTGGCGCCTCTCCGCCGCCCGGGATGCCCGTGGGCAGCTTGCCGTCCTCGAAGAGCGGCAGAACGCCCTCCACGGGCCGTCCGCAGCCGTTTCCGAGGACATGGGCCGCGAGGTCGTCGGTGAACGCCTTGATGGTCGACTCCAGGAACATCGCGGAGCCGTCCGGGTGCGAGCACGCGCCGCGCCGCTTCACGTTCTTGGCGACCTGCTTGAGCGCCTCCAGGGCGGCCGGGCCGCCGCCGTTGAGGATGTCCTCCATGCCGCGCGCGGCGGCCGGCAGACCGAGGTAGCAGGGGCCGCACTGGCCCGCGCTCTCCTCGGCCAGCCACTGCGCCACGCGCAGCGACTCGCCCAGCGGGCAGGTCTCCTGAGTGATCGGCAGGATCGCGCCGGCGCCGAGCGCGCCGCCCACCGCATCCAGGGAGTTGCGGGAGACGATCGCCTCGTTGACCGTCGCCGCGTCGATCCACTTGCCGTGGTAGCCACCGGTCAGCACGCCCTGCGGCACCGGCGGGGCGCCGGCCAGCTGCAGGACGTAACGCAGCGGCACGCCCGTGGGGACCTCGATCACCATGGGGCGGGCGACGGCGCCGGAGACCGTCAGCATGACGGTGCCCGGTTCGTCGTACAGACCGGTGTTGCCGTAGCGCTCGGGGCCGATGCGGGCGGCGATCGCGAGCTGGGCGAAGGTCTCGGCGTTCGACAGCAGGGTGGGTGCGCCGCCGACGCCGTTCTGCGAGGCGCTGACCTTGCGGCCGGGCGGGATCGCCGGGCCGCCGTCGATGGACCGGATCAGCGACGCCGCCGCTCCGGTCACCATGCGGATGGGGTTGCGCTGCACGCTCGCGCGCAGCACCGAGCGCCGGCTGTTGCTCAGGCCGCGTTCGGCGAGCGCGGCCTCCATGGAGCGCTGTGTCGACTCCCGGGTGACCCCCACCACGAGCGTGCGGGCACCCAGGGCTTCGGCGACGAGCAGCGCGCCGTCCAGGATGAGATGCGGGGCACGGTTGATCAGCACCGTGTCCTTGCGGCAGGCCGGTTCGTCCTCACTGCCGTTGACGACGACGACCGGCCGTACGCCGCGCTTGATCGCCGCTTCGGCGACCGAGCGCAGCTTCTTGTGGAAGGGAAAGCCCGCGCCGCCGCGGCCCTTCAGGTTGATGTTCTCGGCGAGCTTCGCGAGTTGCTCGCCGCCCAGGGGTTCGAGCGGTCCGTGCACCTTGAGGTGCATGGACAGATCGAGTCGTTCGACAAGGTCGAAGCCAGACGTGAGCTGCGGAAGACCGACCACGCGGACTTCGGGTACGTCGGGCAGGGCCTCGTTCACCTATAGCCTCCGGAGGGCGTGTTCCAAGGTTCGCCCGAACCCGGCGCGTCGAAGGACTCACCGGGCTGTGGTGCATTGGCGGGACCGCTGTTGTACGTGTCGTTCGGGTTGTACGTGCCGTAGGGGCTGTTCGTCTCACCGGTGTCGTACACATCACTGTTGCGGTAGGCCGCGGTGCCCGAATTGCCATAGGCCGGGATGTTGTATCCGGTGTCCTGCATCGGGTCGTACGCCGACGGGGGCGCCTCGCCGACCGGCGGGGGCGAGGGCACCGGCCAGCTGCCCGAGGTGCTGCCGCCGCCGTCCATGCGCGGGATGGCCTCCGTGGCCTGCATGTCCAGCGGCAGGTCCATGCGCGCGGTCTGGTCGGCCCCGTACGGCGGCTGCTGGGGCGTCACGGCGCGGTAGGCCGCCGCGAAGCCGCCGGTGGACTCCGGGGACATGGTGCGCGACGAGGAGGTGTCGTAGAACGCCGCGGCGGGCGTGCTCGTCGTCTCGGCGCGCGACGGCCTGGGCGCACGCTCGTAGCCCGGCAGCGCGGAGGAGGTCTCACCCACGCGCGCGCGGCTGGCCTCGAGCTCCTCGGCGCGGATCGACCCCGGATCGTTGCCCAGGAGTACGGCGAGCCGGTCGGCGACCTTCCGCTTGAACGGGCGCGGGGCGGCGCGCAGGGCGAGCATCGCGGCGACGGCCACCAGGCACAGCTCGTACGAGATCATGAAGAACGGCTTCGCCGCGCGGCCCGCGAACAGGCCGTGGATCAGCGCCGAGCACCAGGCCGGGTACGCGAGCGCGTGCATGGCGCGCCAGCGGGCCGCGACCGGCGCGGGGGAGGCGAACTGGTTGCGCAGGGCGCCGGTGACGCCCACGAAGATCATGAGGAGGCCGGCCAGGGAGCCGAGGCCGATGAGGCCGCCGCTGCCGGAGACGCCGAGGCTGAAGGGGATCAGCGCGGCGATCAGGACGGTGTGGTCCAGGGCCAGCTTGATGGTGATGTGCACCAGCAGGAAGGCGATCGAGCCGACGGCGGTCACCCGGTGGATGCCCTGCGCGATGATGCGCTGACGCGTGTTGAGGATCAGCCGGTCCTGGGCGACCAGGCCCCAGATCACCGAGCAGGTCAGGCACACGAGCGACAGCACGCCCGCGCCGAAGTTGAGGAAGTCCTGGAGCCAGCCGCCTCCGAGCAGCACGACAACGGGTATGAGCAGCAGAACGACGGCGGTCGCCACCCCGTAGGCCGACCGGCCTGCCTTGGGTAGCGAACTGTTACTACGACGAGGGTTCATGGGGGCAACTCCGAGCGGTTCGGGAAAGCGGTCCCGGTGCCGCACTCTAAGCGGCGCCATACCGGTGGGTACGACGTTTGAGTTATTGCGTTGTTATCAAAGGACTACGTGGCTGTTGTGATGTCCGGGTAGTGGGCGTTACGCGAAGTAACTTTTGACCTCGGTTCAGTTTTTGTCGGGTGTGATCCGGTGCCAAGGACCCATACGGAAGCGCGTCGCAGTCCGCTCAAGCGCTGCGGTACCCTAACCGCATGCGTGCCGTACGCCTTCTGCTTAGCGAGCCGCGCTGATCAGTCCCGACCACCGGTCAGACGTGGTCGGCATCGGCGCGGCGTCCCCTCCTGTGCGAGGGGATTTTTCGTTTTCCGAACGACACAGCCGCTGGCAGAGACGATCGATGGAGCTTTGAGGATCATGAGCGAGACGAACCCCGCCGCGGCTGCCGAGGTGGCTGCGCCGCACCGCTACACGGCCGCCATGGCGGCCGAGATCGAGGCACGCTGGCAGGACTTCTGGGACGCCGAGGGCACGTACGCGGCGCCCAACCCCAAGGGTGACCTGGCCGGCGACCCGGAGGTCGTCGCCCGCCCCAAGAAGTTCATCATGGACATGTTCCCGTACCCCTCGGGTGCGGGCCTGCACGTCGGCCACCCGCTGGGCTACATCGCCACCGACGTCTTCGCCCGCTTCCAGCGCATGACCGGGCACAACGTCCTGCACACCCTGGGCTTCGACGCCTTCGGCCTGCCCGCCGAGCAGTACGCCGTGCAGACCGGCACGCACCCGCGCGTGTCCACCGAGTCCAACATCGAGAACATGAAGGCGCAGCTGCGCCGGCTGGGCCTGGGCCACGACAAGCGCCGGTCGTTCGCCACGATCGACCCGGACTACTACAAGTGGACCCAGTGGATCTTCCTGCAGATCTTCAACTCCTGGTACGACGACGAGGCCGGCAAGGCCCGCCCGATCGCCGAGTTGATCGCCCAGTTCGAGACCGGTGAGCGCGTCGTACCCGGGCACACGCGCGCGTGGAGCGAGCTGAGCGCCGCCGAGCGCGCCGACGTCCTGGGCGAGTTCCGGCTGGCCTACGCCTCCGACGCGCCGGTCAACTGGTGCCCGGGCCTGGGCACCGTGCTGGCCAACGAGGAGGTCACCGCCGACGGCCGCTCCGAGCGCGGCAACTACCCGGTCTTCAAGGCCAAGCTGCGCCAGTGGAACATGCGGATCACCGCGTACGCCGACCGGCTGCTGGACGACCTGAACGAGCTGGACTGGCCCGAGGCCATCAAGCTGCAGCAGCGCAACTGGATCGGCCGCTCCGAGGGCGCCCGCGTCGACTTCCCGATCGACGGCGAGAACATCACCGTCTTCACCACCCGCCCGGACACCCTGTTCGGCGCCACCTACATGGTGCTGGCACCCGAGCACCCCCTGGTCGAGAAGTTCACCCCGGCCGCCTGGCCCGAGGGCACGCACGAGGTGTGGACCGGCGGTCACGCGACCCCGGCCGAGGCCGTCGCCGCCTACCGCGCGCAGGCCGCCTCCAAGTCCGACGTCGAGCGGCAGGCCGAGGCCAAGGACAAGACCGGTGTCTTCATCGGCTCGTACGCCACCAACCCGGTCAACGGCGAGCAGGTCCCGGTCTTCATCGCCGACTACGTCCTGATGGGCTACGGCACCGGCGCGATCATGGCCGTACCGGCGGGCGACCAGCGCGACTTCGAGTTCGCGCGCGCCTTCGAGCTGCCGATCGTCTGCATCGTCGAGCCGACCGACGGGCGGGGCACGGACACCTCGACGTGGGAGGACGCCTTCTCGTCGTACGACGCGAAGATCATCAACTCCTCGAACGACGAGATCTCCCTGGACGGCCTGGGCGTCGCCGAGGCCAAGGCGCGCATCACCGAGTGGCTGGCGCGCAAGGGCATCGGCGAGGGCACGGTCAACTTCCGGCTGCGCGACTGGCTGTTCAGCCGTCAGCGCTACTGGGGCGAACCCTTCCCGATCGTCTACGACGAGGACGGCATCGCCCACGCGCTGCCCGAGTCGATGCTGCCGCTGGAGCTGCCCGAGGTCGAGGACTACTCGCCGCGCACCTTCGACCCGGACGACGCGAACACGTCCCCCGAGACGCCGCTGTCGCGCAACGAGGACTGGGTCGACGTCACGCTGGACCTGGGCGACGGCCGCGGTCCGCAGCGCTACCGCCGCGAGACCAACACCATGCCCAACTGGGCCGGTTCCTGCTGGTACGAGCTGCGCTACCTGGACCCGCACAACAGCGAGCAGCTGGTCGACCCCGAGATCGAGCAGTACTGGATGGGCCCGCGCGAGGGCCAGCCGCACGGCGGTGTCGACCTGTACGTCGGCGGCGCCGAGCACGCCGTGCTGCACCTGCTGTACGCGCGCTTCTGGTCCAAGGTGCTGTTCGACCTGGGCCATGTCTCGTCGGCCGAACCGTTCCACAAGCTGTTCAACCAGGGCATGATCCAGGCCTACGTCTACCGCGACAGCAGGGGCATCGCGGTGCCGGCCGCCGAGGTGGAGGAGCGCGACGGCGCCTACTACTACCAGGGTGAGAAGGTCTCCCGGCTGCTGGGCAAGATGGGCAAGTCCCTGAAGAACGCGGTCACTCCGGACGAGATCTGCGCCGAGTACGGGGCGGACACGCTGCGCCTGTACGAGATGGCCATGGGCCCGCTGGACGTCTCCCGGCCGTGGGACACGCGCGCGGTGGTGGGCCAGTTCCGGCTGCTGCAGCGGCTGTGGCGCAACATCGTCGACGAGGCGACCGGTGCCGTGACGGTGGTGGACGCCGAGCCCGACGAGGACACGCTGCGTGCCCTGCACAAGGCGATCGACGGAGTGCGCGGCGACCTGGAGGGCATGCGGTTCAACACCGCCATCGCCAAGGTCACCGAGCTGAACAACCACCTGACCAAGGCGGGCGGTGCCGTGCCGCGGTCGGTCGCCGAGCCCCTGGTGCTGCTGATCGCGCCGCTGGCCCCGCACATCGCCGAGGAGCTGTGGCGCAAGCTGGGCCACACCGACTCGGTGGTCCACCAGGACATCCCGGTGGCGGACCCGGCCTACGTCGTGGACGAGTCCGTGACCTGCGTCGTGCAGATCAAGGGCAAGGTCAAGGCGCGGCTGGAGGTCTCGCCGTCCATCTCCGAGGAGGAGCTGGAGAAGGTCGCGCTGGCCGACGAGAAGGTCGTCGCGGCGCTGGACGGGGCGGGGATCCGGAAGGTGATCGTGCGGGCGCCGAAGCTGGTGAACATCGTGCCGGCGTGAGCGTGCGCTTGAGCTTGGGCGCGGGCTTGGGCGTCGGTCTCGCGCCGGCGTCGGAGGCCCGGGCTGCGAGCGTCTCGGGGTAGTCCCCTACGGGCAGGTTCGGGGTTCTTCTGGAACTCCGGGCCTGCCCGCTGCGTTTACCGTGGAAGAGCGGCGCGGCGTGTGTCGCGCCCGGTCGGAGGAGGAGCGGTGGAAGCAGTGGTCGCGGTGTTCGCCCTTCTCTTCGTGCTGTTCCTCGTGCTCGGTGCCTACGCCACGGTGAAGGTGATCGGCGCCGCCAAGCGCGGCGTGGACCGCACCATCGACCAGGCCCGGCGCACGGTCGAGGACCACACACTGCGGGCCAAGACGTACGTTCCGGGCCCGGCGAGCGAGGTCGCCCAGCTGCGCCTGAAGTTGCGCACCTCCATGCGCGCCACCCAGGACGCGCTGCACGCGGGAGCCCAGGAGGACGAGTCGCTCAAGGAGTCCCTGGCGCTCTTCCGGCGCCTCAGTGCGCACGGCCACGAACTGGACGCCGAGCTCAAGCGCCTGGAGTCCGACCCCGACCGCGCGACGCTCGCCGAGCGGCTGCCCGACCTGCGCGCCCGCACCGACCGCGTCACACAGTCCGCGGACTCCCTGCGCTGGGCGGCCCGCGACCGGGCCCGCCGCTTCGCCGACGACGACCTGGACACGCTGAGCGCACAGATCGGCGTGGAGGCCGACGCCCTGCGGCACTGGACGAAGGCCCAGCCCGCCGAGGCCCCGCCGCCGTGGCCCGAGGCGCCGGTTCCGGACAGCGGGTCGGCGCAGCAGACCTGGCCGGAGACACCCCGATCGCGCGCGGCCGAGGAGCCGACGCGGTCCGCCATCACCCCGCCGGGGCAGCGCCCGAGCTACCCATGGCAGAAGAAACCCCGTCCCGAGAGCACTACTTGATCCGGTCAAGGGCAGACCAGGTGAGAGGGGCCGGGCTGCCGTCCGGGCGCTACGGCAGGTAACCTCCAGCTCATGTCCCGCCATGTCGCGATCGTCACCGATTCAACGGCCTACCTGCCGCCGCGGACGATGGAGCGCCACGGCATCACAGCGGTGCCGCTGACGGTGGTCCTCGGCAACCAGGCGCTGGACGAGGGCACCGAGATCTCCACACGGTCGCTGGCTCAGGCGCTGCAGAAGCGGCGCCCCGTCACCACGTCGCGGCCCAGCCCGCAGCTGTTCGCCGAGACGTATCGCAGGGTCGCCGAGTCCGGGGCCACCGGCATCGTCTCCCTCCACCTCTCCGCCGACCTGTCGGGCACGTACGACGCGGCGGTCCTCGCGGCGCGCGAGGCGTCGGTGCCGGTGCGGGTGGTGGACACCGGGACGGTCGCCATGGCGCTCGGCTTCTGCGCGCTGGCCGCGGCGGAGGCCGCGGAGGCGGGCGGCACGGTGGACGAGGCGGTCACCGCGGCGGAGAAACGGGCGTCCGGGACCTCGGCCTACTTCTATGTCGACACCCTCGACTATCTGCGGCGCGGCGGCCGGATCGGTGCGGCGCAGGCGCTGCTGGGTTCCGCGCTCGCCGTGAAGCCGTTGCTGCAGCTGGACGGCGGCCGGATCGAACTCCTGGAGAAGGTGCGTACGGCGTCGAAGGCCATCGCTCGCCTGGAGGAGATCGCGGCCGACCGCGCCGGCAGCGCGCCGGTGGACATCGCCGTGCACCACCTCGCGGCACCGGACCGGGCGTCGGCGCTCGCGGACCGGTTGCGGGCGCGGGTGCCGGGGGTGGCGGACCTGCATGTGAGTGAGGTGGGGGCGGTGATCGGGGCGCATACCGGGCCTGGGTTGTTGGGGGTTGTGGTTTCGCCTAGGTGACGGTCCGTCGCGGGCGCTGTCGGCGGGGCTGGGGCTGTGAGGGGGACCTGTGATCACCCGTGGGGGTGGTGGAGTTATCCACAACTGGGGGGTAATCCCCGGGAATTGAGCAAGATCATCGCGGGGGCGGCGAGGTGGTCGATCCTCGGCGCATGGCTCTTCGATCACGTTCACGCACAGCGACCGCTACGAGTGGCCCGGGGCGGGGTCCTGCCTCCGACGGCCGGACCCGCCATCGCCGCACGCCCGCCCGGAACCGCGCCCGCCATCGACAGGCGTCGGCGGAGGAACTCCGGCGGCGGGCGGAGGTGTTGTTTCCGGAACGGGTGGGGGAGGGGCGGGGGTCTTGGGCTGGGGCGCCGGGGGCGTCGGGGCCGGTTGTGGAGGAGCGGGACGAGGCTGATGTCGTTCCGCCTGACGGTCCGGATGCGCTTCGGCCCGAAGACTTGGATGTTCTGCGGCCATACGGCCCGGATACTCCTCGGCCCGTCAAGCCTGACGCTCCTCCGCGCGTCGAACCCGATGCTCATCCGCGCGTGGCGCCGGATGTGCATCTGCCCCGCCGGTCCGATGTTCTTCCGTCCGTTGGCCCAGCGGTTCTTCCACCTGGCGGTTCCGGTGTCCTTCCGCCCGGCCGACCTGATGCCTTTCTGGCCAACGGCGGCGAGGCTCCTCCCGTAAGCGGCGTGCTCGGGCGGCCGGAAGCTCATATGGCCCGGGACGCTTGGCAGGCGCGGGTGGGGCTCGCCGTGCGGGAGCGGATGCCGTTGTGGCTGCAGGCTCGGTGTGGGCTGGAGCGGCGGAGTGTGGTGGCGCTCGGGGTGTTGCTCGTCGTGGCCGCCGTGTTCGCCGTGCAGCACTTCTGGGCGGGGCGCACGCAGTCCGTTCGGGCGCCGGAGGTGGTTCGGGCGGCGGCGCCGTTCGGGGAACGGGAGAAGGGCGGGGCGTCCAAGGCGGGTGGGTCGGCGGGTGGGGCAGCGGCCGGTGTGCCGGAGGCCGCGGGCACGGCCGGGGCCGAGATCGTCGTGGACGTCAGCGGGAAGGTTCGGGAGCCGGGGATCCATCGGCTGCCGGCCGGGTCGCGGGTCGCGGACGCGTTGCGGGCGGCTGGTGGGGTGAAGCCCGGTACGAACCTGGAGAACCTCAACCGGGCCCGGTTCCTGGTGGACGGGGAACAGGTGGTCGTCGGCGGCCCCGCGCCCGCGCCTGCTCCGGCCGGTGCGGGCGCTGGAGCCGCGGGTGGCTCGGCGGGCGGCGCGGCTCCTGCGGCACCCGTCGCTCTCAACACGGCCACGGTGGACCAACTCGACACGCTGCCCGGCGTCGGCCCGGTGCTGGCCCAGCACATCATCGACTACCGCACCCAGCACGGCGGTTTCCGCTCGGTGGACGAGCTGCGCGAGGTCAACGGCATCGGTGACCGCCGTTTCGCCGACCTGCGGAATCTGGTACGGCCATGAGCAGGACGGCTGGGTCTTCGGCTGGCGGCGCTCCTGGTCCCTCGGCGGGCGGTACCCCTGACCCTGGGGAGGGAGGCGGTGCGGGCCTGTCGGTGGGCGGTGCTTCCGATGGCTCGGCGGGCGGTACCGCTGATCTCGCGGTGGGTGGCGGTGCGGGCCTGTCGGTGGGCGGTGCTTCCGATGGCTCGGCGGGTGATATCCCCGGCCTCGCGGTGGGTGGCGGCGCCGGCCCCTCGGCAAGCGGCGACCCCGACCCCGCACACCGGCGGGCGGCCGTTCACGCCGCCTCCCAGGGACGGCTCGGAGCGGCCAATCCCCGGCAGGAGGGGCCGACGGACCTGCGGCTCGTGGCGCCTGCGCTGGCCGCTTGGGGGACGGCGGCGTTGATGCTGGACGCCACGCCTGGGTGGGTGACCGGGGTTGTCGTGGTGTGCGTTGTCGTGGCGGGGGTGCTGCTGCTTGCCGGGAGACGTGGGGGAAGCGGCGGGCGGACGGGCAAGCCCGCGCATCGACCGGCGCGTGCTGCCCGGCCTGGTGCCACCTGGCCCCGCGGCACCCGGCCGCATGCCTCCTTGCCCCGCGCCACCTGGCCGCGGATCTCCGTCGCCGGTGTCCTGCTCTGCGTCGCCGCGGCCGCCGTCTCCGCAGGGCTGCACGGGGCCGACGTCCGGCGCGGGCCCCTGCCGGAGTTGGCGCGGCAGTACGCCACCGTGACCGCCGAGGTAGAGGTGTCCTCCGATCCGCGGCTCACCAAGCCCCGCATCAGAGGGGATCACGCCGCTCCGACTGCCGTGCTGGTCGAGGGAGAGGTACGGCGGGTCGAGGAGACGGACGGGACGGCCGTGGCGACGCGGGCCCCGGTACTGATGATCGTGGACATCGGAGAGTCGGCCTCCGCCAAGGGCGAGCGCCCTCTCACCGGCGCTGACAAACCTTCCGCAGCCAAGGGTGAGGCCCCCTTCACCAGCACCGGGAACCCCTCCGCAACCAAGGGCGAACGCCCCCTCACTCGCCCTGAAAAGCCCTCCGCCGACGGCCCGCCCCGCTCCCCCTGGCTCGACCTCCTCCCCTCCACGCGGGTGCGGGTCGTTGCCCGGGTCGTGCCCGCCGCCGTGGGCGGGGATCGGATCGCCGGGGTGTTGCGGGTGCGGGGGCAGGGGGTGCCGGAGGTCGTCGGTGGGCCGTCGGGGGCGCAGCGGTTCGCCGGGCGGTTGCGAGCCGGCTTGCGGGAGGCGACCGACGGGCTGCCGGGGGACGCGCGGGCGTTGTTGCCGGGGCTCGTCGTCGGGGACACCTCGCGGATCACCCCGGAGCTGGACGAGGCCTTCAAGGAGACCGACCTCGCACACACGCTCGCCGTGTCCGGAAGCAACCTCACCATCATCCTCGCCCTGCTCATCGGACCGCCGGGCATGGCACAACTGGTGGAAAGGCGAGGCCTCGCGCCCTGGCTCGGCATCCCGCTGCGCACCACCGCGCTGCTCGGCGGCGTCCTCACCCTCGGCTTCGTCATCGTGTGCAGGCCGGACCCGAGCGTGCTGCGGGCCGCAGCCTGCGGTGCCGTCGTGCTGCTGGCCCTGGCGACCGGACGCCGCAGATCGCTGATCCCGGCGCTGGCGACGGCCGTACTGCTGCTGGTGCTGTACGACCCCTGGCTGGCGCGGAGTTACGGCTTCGTGCTGTCCGTGCTGGCCACCGGTGCCCTGCTCACGCTCGCGCCGCGCTGGAGCGAGGCGTTGCGGCGGCGTCGGGTGCCGCCCAGGCTGGCCGAGGGGCTGGCGGCCGCTGCCGCGGCGCAGGCCCTGTGCGCGCCGGTCGTCGCCGTGCTGTCGGCGCGGGTGAGCCTGGTGGCGGTGCCCTGCAATCTGCTCGCGGAGATCGCGGTAGCGCCGGCCACGGTGCTCGGATTCGCCGCGCTGGCGACGGCGCCGGTGTTCATGCCGGTCGCCAAGGGGCTTGCCTGGTGCGCGAGTTGGCCGGCCGGCTGGATCGCGGGTATCGCCCGGACGGGGGCCTCGCTGCCCGGTGGGGGAGTGGACTGGCCTGGGAGTTGGAGCGGAGCCCTGCTGCTCGCCCTCGTCACGGTGGCCGTCGTGTTCGCCGGTCGGCGGCTGCTGAGGCATCCGTGGGCGTGCGCGGCATGCGGAGTGCTGCTGGTGCTCGTCGTCGTGCAGCCGGCGCCGTTGGTCAGGGTCGTCACGGGGTGGCCGCCGCCCGGTTGGCGGTTCGCGATGTGTGACGTCGGTCAGGGAGACGCGACGGTGCTCGCGGCGGGGGACGGCAGTGGTGTGGTCGTGGACGCCGGGCCTGATCCGACGCTCGTCGACCACTGTCTGCGCACACTCGGCATCACCCGGATCCCGCTGGTCGTTCTCACCCACTTTCACGCAGATCATGTGGCGGGGCTGCCCGGGGTGTTGCGGGGGCGTTCGGTGGGGGCGATCGAGACGACGGGGTTCGAAGAGCCGGAGGACCAGGTCGAGTTCGTACGGAGGGAGGCCGCGGCTCGGCACATTCCGGTCACCCGTGCCGTCGCCGGGGAGCAGCGGCGCACCGGGTCGCTGGCCTGGCAGGTGCTGTGGCCGCCGTCGCGTCCGGTACTGGAGCCGGACGGGCCGAACGACGCCAGCGTGGCGATGCTGGTCCGCTCCGGCGGGCTGCGGCTCCTGCTGCTCGGGGATCTCGAACCCCCGGCCCAGCAAGAGCTGTTGAGGTCGCCCCAGGGTGCGTTGCTGGGCGGCGTGGACGTGCTGAAGGTCGCCCATCACGGGTCCGCGTACCAGGATCCCGAGCTGATACGCAGGGTGGCGCCGCGGCTCGCGCTGATCAGTTGCGGGGAGGACAACCCGTACGGGCATCCGGCTCCCAGTACGGTCGCGGCGCTGCGGGCCGCGGGGGCGGTGGTGCTGCGGACGGATCTGGACGGGGCGCTGGCCGTCACGGGGGCGGGCGCGGAGCTGGAGGTGGCGCGAGACTGAGGGCATGGACATCACACAGGTCGACGCCTACCTCCGCCGCCTGGGGATCGAGCCCGGGGACCGGCCCACCACCCCTACCGCGGACGTACTGAGGGAGCTGCACCTGCGCCATCTGCGTGCCGTGCCCTTCGAGAACCTGTCCGTCCACCTCGGCGAGGAGATCGTGCTGGAGGAGAAGCGGCTGCTGGACAAGGTGGTCGGGGCGCGGCGGGGCGGGTTCTGCTACGAACTCAACGGCGCCTTCGGGATGTTGCTCGGCGCGTTCGGGTTCGAGGTCACGCCGCTCGCGGCGCGGGTGCACGGCGACGGGGGACGGCTCGGGATCCCGTACGACCATCTGGCGTTGCGGGTGCGGACGGTGGACGGGGGCGAGTGGCTGGCCGATGTCGGGTTCGGGGCGAACAGCCACTATCCGCTGGGGTTCGGGGAGCGGGGTGAGCAGGAGGATCCCGTGGGGACGTTCCGGATCGTCGAGGCGGGGCCGGACCTGGATGTCCTGCTGGACGGGCGGCCGCAGTACCGGCTGGAGGTGCGGCCGCGGGTGCTTCCCGACTTCGTGGCCGGGGCCTGGTGGCACAGCACCTCGCCCGCCTCGCACTTCACGCAGTCGCTGGTGTGCTCCAGGGTGACGGAGGACGGAGGGAGGATCACGCTCAGCGGGCGGACGTTCAAGGAGACGGGCGCCGACGGGGCGCGTACGGAGCGGGAGTTGGGGACGGACGAGGAGGTGCTTGCGGTCTACCGGGAGCGGTTCGGGATCGAGCTCGACCGTGTGCCGACTGTGCGAAATCCCACCAGGCGTGACTGATCGGGATCAGCAGGGACTAGGAGGGATCAGGCGGTACCAGTCGTTGCTAATCGTGCGTAGCCGACCCGTGTTGCCTCGAAAGCCTCAACAGTGATCGAATGTCTCTTCGGTGACGAGTGAATCGAGGCGCACAGGGGTGGCGTGGATGTTCGGCCGCTGGCTGGGAAACCGAACGAGCAGGGTGCAACGGACGAGTCCCCTGGCGGCGGTGCAGACCCCGCCGAGTGCCGGGGTGCTGAGCTGCCGGGTGCTGGATCCGGTCAACGAGCCGGTGACGCATGCGGAGTTCGCGGTCAGCGACGCCATGGGGCGCAAGGTGGTCGGCGGGGAGACGGATCCCTTCGGGTCGTTCGTGACGACGGTGCCCGCGGGCGAGTACCGGCTCGCGGTGTCCGCCGAGGGGTACACGCCGTACCGGGCCGGCGCGACCGTCGGGGAGAACTCGCTCGCCTCGCTGGGAGACGTGACGCTTCAGGTGGCGCAGCCGCCGGAGTTGCCGGCGGTGGGGGACTGGGATATCGAGGCGATGCACTCCTCGATCGCCTTCACCGCGCGGCACATCGGGCTGGCGCGGATCCACGGGCGGTTCAACTCGTTCGTGGGGGCCGTGCGGATCGCGGAGCCGGTGGAGCGGTCGGCGATGCATGTGGTGATCGACGCGGCGTCGATCGACACGAACGTCAGGATGCGGGACGACCATCTGCGGTCCGCCGACTTCCTGGACGTGGTGCGGTTTCCGACGCTGGAGTTCTACAGCGAGCGGTTCGTGCACAAGGGCGGGAACCGGTGGGCGGTCACCGGGGCGCTGTCGCTGCACGGGGTGACGCGTACGGTCACGCTCGACACGGAGTACCTCGGGCTCGGGAACGGCATGGAGGGCGAGGTGCGGGCGGCCTGCCGGGCCACCACCGAGCTGCACCGGGACGACTTCACCGTGAGCTGGCAGACGATGCTGGCGCGGGGGATAGCCGTGGTGGGACCGAGCATTCGGATCGACCTCGACGTGCAGATCGTGCGCAAGGGGTGACCTGACCTGCGGGAGCCCTCCCGACCGTGCCGGACAATGGCTGCCGTGAGCGATGTGAGACATGTGCTGGTGCTGCCCGACCGCGACGCCGCGGAGGAAGCGGCCGAGGCGGTCAGGGAGCGGTTCGGGCTGGCGGAGGAGCCGCAGCTGGTGCGGGACGCGCTGGCCGGAGAGGACGACGCCGAGGACGCGCAGTGGCTGGTCGTGCTGCGGGACGAGGGCGAGCGGCTGGACCCGGCGGCGTTGGACGAGTTCGCGGGCGAGTGGGACGGCTGGCGCGAGGAGCCGTAGGGGCGGCGGAAGCCCGTAAGCGTGAGGCGGGAGCACGTTGTCAGTGGCCCGTGCCATGCTTTACCCGATGGCCAGGAAGACTGCTGATGACGACCCTCTCGCCCCGGTGACGCTTGCCGTGGGCCAGGAGGATCTCCTGCTCGACCGTGCCGTGCAGGAGGTGGTGGCCGCCGCCAGGGCCGCCGACGCCGATACGGACGTACGTGACCTCACCCCGGACCAGCTGCAGCCCGGCACCCTCGCCGAGCTCACCAGTCCCTCGCTCTTCGCGGAGCGCAAAGTCGTGGTCGTACGCAATGCGCAGGATCTTTCGGCCGACACGGTGAAGGACGTGAAGGCGTATCTCTCGGCGCCCGCCGAGGAGATCACGCTCGTGCTGCTGCACGCGGGAGGAGTGAAGGGCAAGGCGCTGCTCGACGCCGCCCGGAAGGCGGGGGCCCGGGAGGTCGCCTGTCCGAAGATGACCAAGCCGGCGGACCGGCTGGCCTTCGTGCGGGGCGAGTTCAGGGCGGCCGGGAGATCGGCGACGCCCGAGGCCTGTCAGTCGCTCGTCGACGCCATCGGCAGCGATCTGCGGGAGCTGGCGTCCGCCGTGTCCCAGCTGGTCGCCGACGTCGAGGGGACCATCGACGAGGCGGTCGTCGGGCGGTACTACACCGGGCGGGCCGAGGCGTCGAGCTTCGAGGTCGCCGACCGGGCGGTGGAAGGGCGGGCCGCCGAGGCGCTGGAGGCGCTGCGCTGGGCGCTGTCCACCGGCGTCGCGCCCGTGCTGATCACCAGCGCGCTCGCGCAGGGCGTACGGGCGATCGGCAAGCTGTCGTCCGCGCGCGGCGGCCGGCCCGCGGATCTCGCGCGGGAGCTCGGGATGCCGCCGTGGAAGATCGACCGGGTGCGGCAGCAGATGCGGGGATGGACACCGGACGGCGTCTCGGTGGCCCTGCGCGCGGTCGCCGAGGCGGACGCGGGCGTGAAGGGCGGCGGGGACGATCCCGACTACGCGCTGGAGAAGGCGGTCGTGACCATCGCGCGCGCGGCCCGTTCCAGAGGACGCTGAGCGGCAGGGGGAGGAGAATCGGGCGTATCAGCCGCACCTCGCCTGACAAGGGAAGGTGGCGATCGCCATGGCTGAACACCCGCACGCAGCGCTCGTCCGCAAGGGCTACGAGGCTTTCCAGCGCGGAGACATGGACACCCTGCGCGGGCTGATGACCGGGGACTGCACCCACCACGTGCCCGGCTCGCACCCGCTCTCGGGGGACTACAAGGGCCTCGACAACATCATCGAGGGGTACTACGGCCGGCTCTACTCGGAGACGGGCGGGACCTTCCGCGTCGAGCTGCTCAATCTGTTCGTCGACGGCCGCGGGCACACCATCTCCGTGCACCGCTTCACCGCCGACCGGGGCGACAAGCACATAGAGGAGAACGGCGGGATCTTCTTCCGGATCGTCGGAGACAAGATCACCGACCTCGACGAGTGCGTCGAGGACATGGACAAGGCCAACGCGTTCTGGTCGTGACCAGGGCACAGACAGGGGCAGGCAATGCCGAAGGCCCCGGCGGTCGCCCTGGGGAAGGGCGGGGCGCCGGGGCCTCGGTTTCAAGCTGGAGGGTCCACGCCCGCGTGGCGAACGCAGGCCGCGCGTGGACCCGAAGGGTGCCGGACGGGAGCGGATGAGAGAGGGCCCGCTCGATTCCCTCCGGCGGTCAGATCAGAAAGGTGTCAGCCCTTGAGGGACGCGACCTTGGAAGCGAGCGCCGACTTCTTGTTGGCGGCCTGGTTCTTGTGGATGACGCCCTTGGAGACGGCCTTGTCGAGCTGACGCGCGGCAGCGCGCTGGTACTCGGTGGCCTTCTCGACGTCACCCGCGGCAGCGGCCTCACGGGCCTTGCGGATCGCGGTCTTCAGGGAGGACTTGACGGCCTTGTTGCGCAGCCGGGCCTTCTCGTTGGTCTTGATCCGCTTGATCTGGGACTTGATGTTCGCCACTGATTGAGCCTTTTCAGGTTCAGGCACAAGCCCGCTCGGGGCCGGTACCAGGTGATTTCTTGAGGTGTGCCTCGCGCTGAGAGGGCATGAGACACAGCTGCCCAGACTACCAGTGGCCGGGCCGACGGCCCAAAACGGTCTCCGGTCGCCGCCCGTGGGACCATGGAGCCTACGTATCGATCCGACCCGAGGCATAAGGCGCCTCAAGAGACAGGACCCTGCGTGCCCGCGACCCCTAACAATGTGCCCGAGCCGAGCCGTACCGACCCGGCTCTGATCCGCAATTTCTGCATCATCGCGCACATCGACCACGGCAAGTCCACGCTCGCCGACCGGATGCTCCAGCTGACCGGCGTCGTCGAGCAGCGGCAGATGCGTGCTCAGTACCTCGACCGGATGGACATCGAGCGCGAGCGCGGCATCACGATCAAGTCCCAGGCGGTGCGTTTGCCGTGGGCTCCGAGCCACGACAAGAGCAATACGCACATCCTCAACATGATCGACACCCCGGGGCACGTCGACTTCACCTACGAGGTCTCGCGGTCGCTCGCCGCCTGCGAGGGGACCATCCTCCTCGTCGACGCCGCCCAGGGCATCGAGGCCCAGACCCTCGCCAACCTCTACCTGGCGATGGAGAACGACCTCACGATCATCCCCGTACTGAACAAGATCGATCTGCCGGCCGCGCAGCCCGAGAAGTTCGCCGAGGAGCTCGCCAACCTCGTCGGGTGCGACCCCGACGACGTGCTGCGGGTCTCCGCCAAGACCGGTGTCGGCGTCGACGCGCTGCTCGACAAGGTGGTCAGGGAGATCCCGGCGCCCGTCGGCGTCGCCGACGCGCCCGCCCGTGCGATGATCTTCGACTCGGTGTACGACTCCTACCGCGGTGTCGTGACGTACGTCCGTGTCATCGACGGCCAGCTCAACAAGCGCGAGCGCATCAAGATGATGTCGACCGGCGCCACCCACGAGCTGCTGGAGATCGGCACCAACTCGCCCGAGATGCTCGGTGCCGACGGCCTCGGCGTCGGTGAGGTGGGCTACCTCATCACCGGTGTGAAGGACGTCCGCCAGTCCAAGGTCGGCGACACCGTCACCAGCCAGGCCAAGGGGGCCACGGAAGCGCTCGGGGGATACAAGGACCCGAAGCCCATGGTCTTCTCCGGGCTCTATCCGCTGGACGGCTCCGACTACCCCGAGCTGCGCGAGGCCCTCGACAAGCTCCAGCTCAACGACGCCGCGCTCGTCTACGAGCCGGAGACCTCCGCGGCCCTGGGCTTCGGCTTCCGCGTCGGCTTCCTGGGGCTGCTCCACCTCGACGTGATCCGTGAGCGGCTGGAGCGCGAGTTCGGGCTCGACCTGATCGCGACCGCGCCCAACGTGGTCTACCGGGTCGTGATGGAGGACGGCAGCGAGCACACCGTCACCAACCCGAGCGAGTTCCCCGAGGGCAAGATCAACGACGTGTACGAGCCCGTCGTACGCGCGACGATCCTCGCCCCGAGCGAGTTCATCGGCTCGATCATGGAGCTGTGCCAGACCCGGCGCGGCACCCTCCTCGGCATGGACTACCTCTCCGAGGACCGCGTCGAGATCCGCTACACGCTCCCCCTCGCGGAGATCGTCTTCGACTTCTTCGACCAGCTGAAGTCGAAGACCCGCGGTTACGCCTCGCTGGACTACGAGCCCACGGGTGAGCAGACGTCCTCCCTGGTCAAGGTCGACATCCTGCTGCACGGCGACAAGGTCGACGCCTTCTCCGCGATCACGCACAAGGACGCGGCGTACGCGTACGGCGTGCGGCTCGTCGCCAAGCTGCGCGAGCTCATCCCGCGGCAGGCGTTCGAGGTGCCCATCCAGGCCGCCATCGGTTCCCGGGTCATCGCCCGCGAGACCATCCGCGCCATCCGCAAGGACGTCCTCGCCAAGTGCTACGGCGGTGACATCTCGCGTAAGCGGAAGCTGCTCGAGAAGCAGAAGGAGGGCAAGAAGCGGATGAAGATGGTGGGTTCCGTGGAGGTTCCGCAGGAGGCCTTCATCGCGGTGCTCTCCAGCGATGACAGCGCGGGGTCGGGCAAGGGCAAGAAGTAACCGCGGGTTACAGCCGGTTACCGTCCAAACCAGGCAGAACGGGGGTCCGTCGTACGAAAGCGCGACGGGCCCCTACGCGTGCGTAGCGTCGCTCTCTGTACGAAGTGACAGGCCGAGAGCCCTTACGAACCGGCCGGTCGGGCTCTAGTCTGATCTCTGCTCGATAGTTACTCGCGAGTTAAACAAACGCTACTGCGTGAAGCCAGCCGCAATTGAGCCAGCCGCACTGCCGCGGGCCCGGAGGATGTCGTGAGCGACACACAGACACTGATCGAGAACCGTCCGCCGAGCGTGGCGAACCTCTTCCTGGAGCGCGTGACGGCCACGCCGGACGCCGAGGCGTACCGCTACCCGGTGCCGTCGGCCTCGGGCGAGGGACCGGACGCCTGGAAGTCGCTGACCTGGGGACAGGCCGCCGAGCGGGTCTTCGCGATCGCCGCCGGTCTCATCGAGCTCGGCGTGCAGCCCGAGCAGCGTGTCGCCCTCGCCTCCTCGACGCGCCTCGACTGGATCCTCGCCGACCTCGGCATCATGTGCGCGGGCGCCGCGACCACCACGGTCTACCCGCAGACCAACGCCGACGAGTCGGCGTTCATCCTCTCCGACTCCGAGAGCCGGGTGCTGATCGCCGAGGATGCGGCCCAGCTGGCCAAGGCGGTCGAGAAGCGCGGCGAGCTGCCCGCCCTCACCCATGTCGTCGTGATCGACGGCGCCGGCGTCGAGACGAGCGACTGGGTCCTCACCCTGGCCGAGCTGGAGGCCCGCGGCGCCGCGCGCCTGGAGAAGGACCCCGAGCTGGTCAAGGAGCGGGTCGGCGCGATCACCAAGGACCAGCTCGCCACCCTGATCTACACCTCCGGCACCACGGGCCGGCCCAAGGGCGTCCGGCTCGCGCACGACAGCTGGTCGTACATGGCGAAGTCGATCGCCGCGACCGGGCTGATCAGCGCCGAGGACGTGCAGTACCTGTGGCTGCCGCTCGCGCACGTCTTCGGCAAGGTGCTCACCTCCGGCCAGATCGAGGTCGGTCACGTCACCGCCGTCGACGGCCGCGTCGACAAGATCATCGAGAACCTGCCGGTCGTGCAGCCGACCTACATGGCGGCCGTCCCGCGCATCTTCGAGAAGGTCTACAACGGGGTCGCCGCCAAGGCCCGGGCGGGCGGCGGCGCCAAGTACAAGATCTTCCAGTGGGCCGCGGGGGTCGCCCGCGAGTACGCCAAGGTCAGCCAGGACAACTTCCGGCGCACCGGGACGGCCTCCGTGCCGTTCGGGCTCGCCGCCAAGCACAAGACGGCCGACGCGCTGGTGTACGCCAAGATCCGCGAGGCCTTCGGTGGCAACCTGCGCGCCTGCGTGTCGGGTTCGGCCGCGCTCGCCCCGGAGATCGGCTACTTCTTCTCCGGCGCCGGCATCCACATCCTGGAGGGCTACGGGCTCACGGAGTCCTCCGCGGCCTCCTTCGTCAACCCCGGCGAGGCCTACCGCACCGGCACGGTCGGCAAGCCGCTGCCCGGCACGGAGGTGCGCATCGCGGACGACGGCGAGATCCTGCTGCGCAGCCCCGGCATCATGCAGGGCTACCACGGGCTGCCGGAGAAGACCGCCGAGGTGCTGGAGGCCGACGGCTGGTTCCACACCGGCGACATCGGCGAGCTCTCGCCCGACGGCTACCTCCGCATCACCGACCGCAAGAAGGACCTCATCAAGACCTCCGGCGGCAAGTACATCGCGCCCGCCGAGGTCGAGGGCCAGTTCAAGGCGGTGTGCCCGTACGTCTCCAACATCCTGGTGCACGGCGCCGACCGGAACTTCTGCACGGCGCTCATCGCGCTGGACGAGCCCTCCATCCTGGACTGGGCCAAGGAGAACGGCCTGGAGGGCAAGTCGTACGCGGAGATCGTCGCCGCGCCGGCCACCGTCTCGATGGTCGAGGCGTACGTCAAGGAACTCAACGAGGGCCTGCAGAAGTGGCAGACCATCAAGAAGTTCCGCCTCCTGCCCCGCGACCTCGACGTCGAACACGGCGAGATCACCCCGAGCCTCAAGCTGAAGCGCCCGGTGGTGGAGCGGGAGTACAAGCACCTGATCGACGAGATGTACGCGGGCACGCGGGAGGCGTGATCCAAAGGGCGGGCACCCGCGAGGCGTCGTAGCGTCCTACGGGCGTCCCCTGTCGAGGAGTTGGCGCAGTTCCCGGATCCGGTCGCGCAAGGTGGCCAGGTCCGGGGGCTCGTCCGCGTCGAGCTGTTCCTCCAGGCCGGCGAGTTTCGCGCTCACCTCCCCGTAGTCCGCCTGCTGCTGGGCCAGCAGGCGTTCCAGTTGCTGGTTCTTGCGGTGCAGGTCCAGGAACACGGTCACCTTCGCGCGTAGCACCCAGGGATCGAAGGGCTTGGTCAGATAGTCGGCGGCGCCGGTGGCGTAGCCGCGGAAGGCGTAGCCGGAGTCGTCCTCCGCGCCGGTCAGGAAGATGATCGGGACGTCCTTGGTCTGGTCGAGCCGCTTGATGTTCGCGGCCGTCTCGAAGCCGTCCATGCCCGGCATGCGCACATCGAGGAGGACCAGGGCGAACTGCTGCCGCAGCAGCGCCTTCATCGCCTCCTCGCCCGAACGCGCGCGTACGAGCGGCTCGTTGAGGGACCCCAGGACGGCCTCGAGCGCGATCAGGTTGTCCTCCATGTCGTCGACGAGGAGGATGCTGGCACGCTCGTCGGTCGTTGCCTCAGCGCTCATGGTGACTGTGCCTCATTCAGTTTCGGGCGTCGGCGTCGCCGCCGCCTCCTCGACGTCCGCCTGGTCCTCGCGAGCCGCGCTCTCCGGATCGAGCAGCGCACACACGACGGTCAGCAGCTGGTCGACGTCCACCGGCTTCGGTACGTAGTCGTTGGCACCCCGGGCGATGGATTTCTCCCGGTCGCCGGGCATCGCCTTCGCGGTGAGCGCGACGATCGGCAGACCGGTCCAGCGGGGGGTGCGGCGGATGGCGGCGATGGTCTCGTAACCGTCCATCTCCGGCATCATGATGTCCATCAGGACCAGTTCGACGTCCGGGTTGCGCTCCAGGGTCTCGATGCCCTCGCGGCCGTTCTCCGCGTACAGGACCGGCATGCCGACGCGGCCGAGGACATGGGTGAGGGCGAAGACGTTGCGGATGTCGTCGTCGACGATCAACACCCGCCGCCCGGGCAGCACTTGGCCGGCCCGCCCGGACTTCCACGCCTCCAGCTTGGTGGGGGCCGGCCAGGAGTCGTCCACGTCGTGCGTGGCCGGGTACGACTCGGCCGACAGCTGCTCCGGCACCGGCACCTGACGGTCCTCGGGCACCGGACCGGTCGCCGAGTGGCCGGGGCTGACGACGGGGACGTACAGCGTGAAGGTGGAGCCCTTGCCGGGCTCGCTCTC
This sequence comes from Streptomyces sp. NPDC047081, assembly GCF_040643775.1. NCBI lineage: Bacteria > Bacillati > Actinomycetota > Actinomycetes > Kitasatosporales > Streptomycetaceae > Streptomyces > Streptomyces sp. NPDC047081. The sequence goes on from NZ_JBEYUY010000009.1 coordinate 247,439, forward strand.
CGCGACGATACGGCCGCCGAGCAGGCCCGCGATCTCGCGGCTGATGGAGAGGCCGAGGCCGGTGCCGCCGTACTTGCGGTTGGTGGTGCCGTCGGCCTGCTGGAACGCCTCGAAGATCACCGGGAGTTTCTCGGCCGCGATCCCGATGCCGGTGTCGGTGACGGCGAACGCGATGACCTCGTCGCTGTCGCGGACGTAGCGGCGCTCGGCGTCGAAGAGCCGGTTGACGCGCAGCTCCACTCGCCCGGTCGCGGTGAACTTGATCGCGTTGGACAGCAGGTTGCGCAGGATCTGCTGGAGGCGCTGCTCGTCGGAGTACATCTCGCGCGGCACGTCCTCGCCGACCGCCACGTCGAAGGCGAGCCCCCGGTCCAGGGTGAGCGGGCGGAAGGTGGCGTGCACGTAGTCGAGCAGCTTGATCAGCGGCAGCTTCTTCGGACGTACGTCCATCCGGCCGGCCTCGATCTTCGACAGGTCCAGGATGTCGTTGATCAGCTGGAGCAGGTCGGAGCCGGAGCGGTGGATCGTCGTCGCGAACTGCACCTCCTGGTCGGTGAGATGGCCGTCCGGGTTGTCGGAGAGCAGCCGGGCCAGGATCAGCAGGGAGTTGAGCGGTGTGCGCAGCTCGTGCGACATGTTCGCCAGGAACTCCGACTTGTACTGGGAGCTGGTGGCCAACAGGGCCGCCTTCTCCTCCAGTTCGGCGTTCGAGCGCTGCAACTCGGCCTGCTGCTTCTGGAGTTCGTCCGAGCGCTCCTGCAACTGCATGGCCAGGCGCTGCGATTCGCCGAGCAGGGACTCGGTGCGGGAGTTGGCGATGATGGTGTTGATCGCGACGCCGATGGTGTTCACGAACTGGTCGAAGAAGGCCAGGTGGACGTCGGAGAAGCGGGAGAAGGAGGCCAGCTCGATCACGCCGAGGAGCTTGTCCTCGAAGAGGATCGGGATGATGACGACACTGGCGGGCGCCGCTTCCCCGAGACCGCTGTTGATCTTGATGTAGTCCGGCGGGGCCTCCTCGACGAGGATCCGCTTCTTCTCCCGGGCCGCCTGCCGGACCAGGCCGTGCACCGGGAGGCCGCCGGTCTCGACGGTCGCGCCCTGGGCCGAGCCGTAGCCGGCGATGAACGCCAGTCCCTTCGCAGGAACGGTTGTGCGGATGGACGCGCCGTCCTCGTCCGGGTCGGCCAGGAAGAACGCGCCGTACTGGGCGTTCACCAGCGGGGTCAGCTCCCGCAGGATCAGGTCGGCGACCTCCATCAGGTCGCGGTGGCCCTGCATCAGGGCGGCGAGGCGGGCGAGGTTGGATTCCAGCCAGTCCTTCGCGCGGGTGGTCTCGCGGAGGTTGGCCACCATCAGGTTGATGTTGTCCTTCAGCTCGGCGACCTCGCCCTGGGTCTCCACGGTGATCGAGCGGGACATGTCGCCCTGCGCCACCGCGGAGGCCACCTCGGCGATCGCGCGGACCTGGGTGGTCAGGTTGGAGGCGAGCTCGTTCACGTTCGTCGTCAGGCGCTTCCAGGTGCCGTACACGCCCTCCACCCGTGCCTGGCCGCCCAGTTGGCCCTCGGAGCCCACCTCGCGGGCGACCCGCGTCACCTCCGAGGAGAAGGAGGACAGCGTGTCGACCATGGTGTTGATCGCGGTCTTCAGTTCCAGGATCTCGCCGCGCGCGTCCACGTCGATCTTCTTGGAGAGGTCACCGTTGGCCACCGCCGTGGTCACCTGGGCGATGTTCCGCACCTGCGAAGTCAGGTTGTCGGCCATGTAGTTGACGTTGTCGGTCAGGTCCCGCCACACACCGGAGACGCCGAGCACCTGGGCCCGGCCGCCCAGCCGGCCGTCGGTGCCGACCTCGCGGGCGACGCGGGTGACCTCGTCGGCGAAGGCGCGCAGCTGCTCCACCATCGTGTTGACGGTGTCCTTCAGCTCCAGGATCTCGCCGCGCGCGTCGACGGTGATCTTCTTGGAGAGGTCGCCGTTGGCCACGGCGGTGGTCACCTGGGCGATGTTCCGGACCTGCGAAGTCAGGTTCAGCGCCATGAAGTTGACGTTGTCGGTGAGGTCCTTCCAGACGCCCGAGACGCCTCTCACCTGCGCCTGACCGCCGAGGTTTCCCTCGGTGCCGACCTCGCGGGCGACGCGGGTGACCTCGTCGGCGAAGGCGGAGAGCTGGTCGACCATCGTGTTGATCGTGGACTTCAGCTCCAGGATCTCGCCCTTCGCCTCCACCGTGATCTTCTTGCCGAGGTCGCCCTGCGCGACGGCCGTGGAGACGAGCGCGATGTTGCGGACCTGCGAAGTCAGGTTGTCCGCCATGAAGTTGACGTTGTCGGTGAGGTCCTTCCAGACACCGGAGACGCCCCGCACCTGGGCGCGCCCACCCAGGTTTCCCTCGGTGCCGACCTCGCGGGCGACGCGGGTGACCTCGTCGGCGAAGGCGGAGAGCTGGTCGACCATCGTGTTGATCGTGGACTTCAGCTCCAGGATCTCGCCCTGGGCGTCGACGGTGATCTTCTGCGACAGGTCGCCGTTGGCCACGGCCGTCGTCACCTGGGCGATGTTCCGCACCTGTGAAGTCAGGTTCGAGGCCATGAAGTTGACGTTGTCGGTGAGGTCCTTCCAGACACCCGACACACCCCGCACCTGGGCCCGCCCGCCCAGCTGGCCCTCGGTGCCGACCTCGCGGGCGACCCGCGTCACCTCGTCGGCGAAGGCGGAGAGCTGGTCCACCATCGTGTTCACGGTGAGCTTCAGTTCGAGCAGCTCACCGGTCGCCTCGACCGTCACCGTACGGGTCAGGTCGCCGCGCGCCACCGCCGTCGTCACCAGCGCGATGTCCCGCACCTGCGCGGTCAGCCGGGACGCCATGGTGTTGACCGCCTCGGTCACATCCCGCCAACTACCGGACAGGCCCTGCACCTTGGCCCGCCCGCCGAGCCGCCCCTCGGTACCCACCTCGCGCGCGACCCGGGTCACCTCGCCGGTGAACAGCGACAACTGGTCGACCATCTTGTTCACGGCCCGGCCGAGCCGGCGCAGATCACCGCGCAACTGCCGGTTGCCGTCGTGCAGATCGACCCGCTGGGTCAGATCGCCGCCGGCCACCGCGTCCAGCACCCGCGTCGCGTTCGCCGCCGGGGCCACCAGGGCGTCCAGGAGCTGGTTGACATCGTTGACGCGGGCCGTCCACGCGCCCTGCCCCGGGCTCGCCGCCAGCCGCTCGTCCAGCCGCCCGTGCCGTACCAACTCCCGCTTGACGCGCTGCACTTCGGTGTTGAAGTGGGTGTTGCGGTCGGTGATCTGGTTGAAGACGGCCGTCAGCTCGGCCACGATCCCGTGGCCGGTCTCCGGAACCTTCGTGAAGTCGCCGTCCCGGGCGGCGGTCATCGCGGCGAGCAGCGGGCGCAGCTCCGATGCTCGGACTTGTTCCGGTTTCTGTCCGTCTTCGAGCACACGCGTAGCACTGTTCTCACTCATGGCGGCCCACTTCGGTAACTCGGCGCTTATGGGCGTGGCCAGTCTGTCACTCTGTCGGCATCACTTGAGGCGTATTCGTCCGAACCGCTCGGGGAGCTGTCGATGGGGGCCATTCCGACGCAACGGGAGACCGCGCGCTGTGTCTCCGATGCGCCCGCGCAGCCGCACGCGCTCCCGCACGGCCCCGTGGACCCGCGTGCGCGGGCGCACGCGACGCTGCCCGGAAGCCCCGTCGCGCCCGGGTCCGCCCGCGCGCTCCTGCGCACCGCCTTCACCGACTGGGCCCGCCTCGGCCTGCCCGGCACCGAGCACCTCACCGAAGGCCTCGCCGACGACGCCGTACTCGTGGCCAGCGAACTCGTCACCAACGCCGTCGTGCACGCGGGCACCGACGTCGAGGTCGTGTGCCGTCTCGAGGAGCCGACCGGCGCACTCGTCCTGGAGGTGTGCGACCGCCATCCCTCCCGCGCGCCCCGCGACTCGGACGCCGAATCGCCGTACGAGACACCGGAGTACGGCCGCGGACTGCGCCTGGTCTCCACGCTCGCCGAGTCCTGGGGTGTGACCTATCGCAAGGGCGCCAAGACGGTGTGGGCGCGGCTGGCCCGCGAGGACGAGGAGGGCGCGGAGCGCACCGACGAGGACGCGATAGCGGTGTACGACAGCCGGCAGGCACTCGAACGCGGCCTCGACGTCGCCGAGTTCCTCGCCCCGGAACCCCGCCGCCCCGAGCGCGACCGCGACTGGCTCAACCGCGGCGCGCTCTCCTTCCTCGCCGAGGCCTCCGACCTGCTGGCCGGCCAGCTCGACGAGAACCTCGTCGCCGCGCTCGCCGGCCAGCTGATCGTGCCCCGGCTCGCCGACTGGTGCGCGGTCTGGCTGGAGGACGAGGTCATGGGCCGCTGGGGCTCGGGCGGCAGCGACAGCGCGGGCGGCTGGGCGGCCGACGGGACGGGTGGTACGGGGCCGCGGCTCGCCCGCGTCTGGCACGGCAGCGAGAACCGCATCGAGCAGCTGCGCCGGGCCCTGGAGAAGGACCCGCCGCACCCGACGGACGGCTTACGGTCCGGGCCGGTGTCGTACCCCTGGCCCGGTCAGGCGCTCGACCTGCGGGACGCGCACGGCACCGCGCTCGCCTACCGGCTGGTCGCGGGCGGCCGCCCGCTCGGCACGCTCGTCATCGGCCGCTCCGGCCTGCTGCGCTTCCCCGACGAGATCACCGGCCTCGTCGAGGACCTCAGCCGCCGGGTCGCCCTCGCGATCGGGGCGGCCCGCCAGTACGCCCGCCAGGCCACCATCAGCCGGGTCCTGCAGCGCGGCCTGCTGCCCACCGCCGTCGCCGAGATCCCCGGCGTGCACAGCGCGCTCGTCTACGAACCGTGCGACAAAGGCGGCCCCAGCGGCGACTTCTACGACCTCTTCCCGGCCGGCGACGGCCGCTGGTGCTTCGCCGTCGGCGACGTCCAGGGCAAGGGCCCCGAGGCCGCCGTCGTCATCGGGCTCGCCCGCCCCTGGCTGCGGCTCCTCGCGCGCGAGGGCTACCGCGTCGCCGACGTCCTCGACCGCCTCAACCGGCTCCTCCTCGACGACGCGACGGAGGCCGCGGACGCGGCGGCCCGCGCCCTGGTCCAGCCGGCCGCGCCCGGAGACGGCCCGCAGACCCGCTTCCTGTCCCTCCTCTACGGCGAGCTCGCCCCCTTCGAGGGCGGCGTCCGCGTCACCCTCGCCTCCGCCGGCCACCCGCTCCCGCTGCTGCTGGGCCCCGACGGGACCGTCCGCACGGCCGCCCGCCCGCAGACCCTCCTCGGCGTCATCGAGGACGAGACGTACACCAGCGAGACCTTCGAGCTGCTCCCCGGCGAGACCCTCCTCTGCGTCACCGACGGCGTGACCGAGCGCCGCTCCGGCTCCGACATGTTCGACGACGCCGACGGCCTCGCGACCGCCCTCGCGGGCTGCGCGGGCCTGAGCGCCCAGCTGATCGCGGAGCGCATCAAGAGACTGGTGCACGAGTTCGGCGGCAGGCCACCCGAGGACGACCTGGCGCTGCTGGTGCTGCAGGCGGAGTAGGCACGCGCACGCGTGCCAAGCGCTCCGCTGGATGTGCGGCGATGTGTCGTCGTTCGTCTGCGGCGCCGTCGTGGCTGGTCGCTCCCCCACGCTCGGCTTCGCTCGCGCGGGGGGACCCCCATCGCGGCGGTAGCCGCACATGCAACACAGCCCCGCGCCCCTTGGCGGCGCTGCCGTACCGCAGCCGACTTCACCAGGTCTGCTCAGGCAGCGGAGCAGGTACGCGCACGCGTGCTGGACAATGGAGGGCATGCCTTCCGCACTCCCCGACGGCGAGCCGGTCCCCGCCGACGGCGCACTGCCCCAGTCCGCGCTCACCGGGTCGGCCACCCGCCCCCTCGGCTTCTACCTCCACGTCCCGTACTGCGCGACCCGCTGCGGCTACTGCGACTTCAACACCTACACCGCGACCGAGCTGCGCGGCACGGGCGGCGTCCTCGCCTCCCGCGACAACTACGCGGACACCCTCATCGACGAGATCCGCCTGGCCCGCAAGGTCCTGGGCGACGACCCGCGCGAGGTGCGGACCGTGTTCGTCGGGGGCGGTACGCCGACGCTGCTGGCCGCCGGTGATCTCGTACGGATGCTGGGCGCGATCCGCGACGAGTTCGGACTGTCGGCCGACGCGGAGGTCACGACGGAGGCGAACCCGGAGTCGGTGGACCCGGCGTATCTGTCCGTGCTCCGCCAGGGCGGCTTCAACCGGATCTCCTTCGGCATGCAGAGCGCGAAACAGCATGTGCTGCGTGTGCTCGACCGCACCCACACCCCGGGCCGCCCGGAGGCCTGCGTTGCGGAGGCACGGGCGGCCGGCTTCGAGCACGTCAACCTCGACCTGATCTACGGCACGCCGGGGGAGTCGGACGACGACTGGCGGGCGTCGCTGGAGGCGGCGATCGGGGCGGGCCCGGACCATGTGTCGGCGTACGCCCTGATCGTCGAGGAGGGCACGCAGCTGGCCCGCCGGATCCGCCGGGGCGAGGTCCCGATGACGGACGACGACGTGCACGCGGACCGGTACCTGATCGCGGAGGACGTCCTGTCCGCGGCGGGCTTCGACTGGTACGAGGTCTCCAACTGGGCCACCTCGGAGGCGGCCCGCTGCCTCCACAACGAGCTGTACTGGCGCGGCGCCGACTGGTGGGGCGCGGGCCCCGGCGCCCACTCCCACGTCGGCGGGGTGCGCTGGTGGAACGTGAAGCATCCGGGGGCGTACGCGGCGGCGCTGGCGGCGGGGAAGTCGCCGGGGGCTGGCCGCGAGCTGCTGTCGGAGGAGGACCGCCGGGTGGAGCGGATCCTGCTGGAGCTGAGGCTGCGGGAGGGGGTGCCGCTGTCGCTCCTGCGGGAGGCGGGCCTGAAGGCCGCACGCCGGGCGCTCACGGACGGGCTGCTGCAGGAGGGCTCGTACGAGGAGGGCCGGGCGGTGCTGACGTTGCGGGGACGGTTGCTGGCGGATGCGGTGGTGCGGGACCTGGTGGACTGATCACTCCGGCGGGTGAATCGGTGCGGAACGCCGGTTCGGTCCCTAACCTGGTTCGTAGGCTGCCGCCGACAGTACGCGGCGAATGTGGAGGCCACGGAGATGACCGCTGTGGACGAACGTGGAGTCGCAGAGTTCTTTGAGGGCCTTGAGCCGCCCGACGGACTCAAGGTGGAGCTTCTGCGGGGGGAAATCGTGATGATGGCCAGCCCTGATCTGGTGCACAACGTCATCGTGATGCTGCTGAGCAGGCAGATTCCGATCGACCGCTGGTACGCCCTTCAGACGCAGGACGTCGACCTTCTTGAGGAAGCCAGCGAACCCGTTCCGGACCTGGTGGTCGTCGATCCCGACGTGCTGCCGGCTTCGGGACGACTGCTCCCGGTTGGGCTGATCACGGTGGTGGTCGAGGTTGTCTCCAAGACCAGCGTCCACCGTGACTACGACATCAAACGGTCCATCTACGCCGCTGGCAAGGTGCCTGCCTATCTCATCGTAGATCCGATCATGGCGCAGTGCGTGCTGCTGACAAGGCCTGTGGGGACGGGAGAGGACGCCGATTACCAACGGCAGCAGATCACCAAGTTCGGAGCCCCGCTGCCGTTGGAAGAGCTGGGGCTCGAATTGGACACCACCGGGTTCGGAACGTTTCCCAACGTCAGGCCCCACCGCTACCCGTGACGAAGTCGATCAGCTCCTCCACCCGGCCCAACAACTCCGGCTCAAGGTCCTTGTAAGACCCCACCCGCTTCAGGATCGCCTGCCACACCGCCCCCGTGTTGTCCGACGGCCAGCCCAGCGCCTTGCACACGCCCGTCTTCCAGTCCTGCCCGTGCGGGACGCGGGGCCACGCCTCGATGCCCAGGGACGACGGCTTCACCGCCTCCCAGATGTCGATGTACGGGTGGCCCACGACCAGCGCGTGTTCGCTGGTCACCGACTCCGCGATGCGCCACTCCTTCGTGCCTGGTACCAGGTGGTCCACCAGGACACCCAGCCGCGCGTCCGGCCCCGGGGCGAACTCCGCGACGATCGACGGGAGGTCGTCCACGCCCTCCAGGTACTCCACCACCACGCCCTCGATGCGCAGGTCGTCGCCCCACACCTTCTCGACCAGTTCCGCGTCGTGACGGCCCTCGACGTAGATGCGGCCGGCGCGGGCCACGCGCGCGCGTGCGCCCGGGACGGCGACCGAACCGGACGCGGTACGGGAGGGTCGTACAGGAGCGTTACCGGTGGGGCGTACGAGCGTCACCACCCGGCCCTCCAGCAGGAAGCCCCGCGGCTCCAGCGGGAACACGCGGTGCTTGCCGAAGCGGTCCTCCAGGGTCACCGTGCCCGCCTCGCAGCGGATCACCGCCCCGCAGAAACCGGTGCCGGGCTCCTCCACCACCAGACCGGGCTCCGCCGCGACCTCGGGGACGGGCTTCGGCTTCTTCCAGGGAGGGGTCAGGTCGGCGGAGTACTGGCGCATTCGGATGACGATAGGAGAAGCGGGCCCCCGCCTAGCGCGACACGCCGAAACGGGTCGCGAGGGTGTCTCGCTGGGCTCGTACGAACGCCGCGTTCACCACCGCTCCGTGACCGGGTACGTACAGCGCGTCCTCGCCGCCCAGGTCCAGCAGGCGGTCCAGGGCGGCCGGCCAGTGGGAGGGGACCGCGTCCGGGCCCGCCTGTGGTTCGCCGGACTCCTCGACCAGGTCGCCGCAGAAGACCACCTCCGGGGAGCCGGGGACGAGGACGGCGAGGTCGTGGGCCGTGTGGCCCGGGCCGACGTTCGCCAGCAGGACTTGGCGGCCACCGCCCAGGTCCAGGGTCCATTCGCCGGAGACGTGATGCGGGGGAGGGACGAGCGCGGCCGTCGCCTCGTCCGCCGCGTGCGCGTCCAGCCCCTGCGACACCGCGTCCGCCCGCAGCTCCTCGCGCGCGTGCCGGGTGCCGAGGACCGTCTCGATGCCCACCGCGCCGTACACCTCCGCGCCCTCGAACGCGGCCGTCCCGAGGACATGGTCGAAGTGGGGGTGGGTGAGCGCGAGATGGGTCACAGGGTGACCGGCGAGCGCCGACGCCTCCGTACGCAGCCGCGCGCCCTCCGCCAGGCTCGACCCCGAGTCGATCACCAGCGCCGTGCCGTCCCCGACGACCAGCCCCGTCGTACAGTCCCAGCCCGGCAGCCGGCACCGCCCGACCCCGCCCGCCACCCGCTCCCACCCGAACTCTTCCCAAGTCACCGTCATACGGCGACGCTAGCGGTACGACCCGTTCAACAGAGGTCGACCTTGCCCCGGGTGTACCCCACCGCCGTACACTGGCCGGTAACGGCTGGCACTCGGACGGACAGAGTGCCAGGCGAAGGGTTCAGGGGACGACAGCTGGAGGTGTGCGCGATGCTGAGTGAACGACGGCTTCAGGTGTTGCGCGCCATCGTCCAGGACTATGTGGGGACCGAGGAGCCGGTCGGGTCGAAGGCCCTGACCGAGCGGCACAACCTCGGGGTGTCCCCGGCGACCGTGCGCAACGACATGGCCGCCCTGGAGGACGAGGGGTTCATCGCCCAGCCGCACACCAGCGCCGGGCGCATCCCGACCGACAAGGGCTACCGGCTGTTCGTCGACAAGCTCGCCGGTGTCAAGCCGATGACCGCACCCGAGCGGCGGGCGATCCAGAACTTCCTCGAGGGCGCCGTCGACCTCGACGACGTGGTGGCGCGGACCGTGCGGCTGCTCGCGCAGCTGACCCGGCAGGTCGCCGTCGTGCAGTACCCCTCGCTCACCCGCTCGACCGTGCGGCACGTGGAACTGCTCTCGCTCGCCCCGGCGCGCCTGATGCTCGTGCTGATCACGGACACCGGGCGGGTCGAGCAGCGCATGGTCGACTGCCCGGCCCCCTTCGGCGAGACCTCGCTCGCCGATCTGCGGGCGCGGCTGAACAGCAGGGTCGCGGGACGCCGTTTCTCGGACGTGCCGCGGCTGGTGGAGGACCTCCCGGAGGGTTTCGACGTCGAGGACCGGGGCACGGTCTCGACGGTGCTCTCCACTCTCCTGGAGACCCTCGTCGAGGAGAACGAGGAGCGGCTGATGATCGGCGGCACCGCCAATCTGACCCGCTTCCCGCATGACTTTCCCCTCACCATCCGACCCGTCCTAGAAGCGTTGGAGGAGCAGGTGGTGCTCCTCAAACTCCTTGGCGAGGCCGGGGATTCGGGCATGACCGTACGTATTGGTCATGAGAACGCGTATGAGGGACTCAACTCCACTTCCGTGGTGTCGGTCGGCTACGGTTCGGGCGGCGAGGCAGTCGCCAAGCTAGGCGTGGTCGGACCGACCCGCATGGATTACCCGGGAACGATGGGAGCGGTACGCGCAGTGGCACGGTACGTCGGACAGATCCTGGCGGAGTCGTAAGTGGCCACGGACTATTACGCCGTTCTCGGCGTGCGCCGCGACGCGTCGCAGGATGAGATCAAGAAGGCGTTCCGTCGGCTCGCCCGCGAGCTGCACCCGGACGTCAACCCGGATCCGAAGACCCAGGAGCGGTTCAAGGAGATCAACGCCGCTTACGAGGTGCTCTCGGACCCGCAGAAGAAGCAGGTCTACGACCTCGGCGGCGACCCCCTCTCGCAGGCGGGCGGCGCAGGCGCGGGCGGCTTCGGCGCCGGTGGCTTCGGGAACTTCTCGGACATCATGGACGCCTTCTTCGGTACGGCGTCGCAGCGCGGGCCGCGTTCGCGCACGCGCCGGGGGCAGGACGCGATGATCCGCCTTGAGGTCGAGCTCGACGAGGCGGCCTTCGGCACGACCAAGGACATCCAGGTCGACACGGCGATCGTCTGCAACACCTGCAACGGTGAAGGGGCGGCGCCGGGGACCTCCGCGCAGACCTGTGACATGTGCCGCGGCCGCGGTGAGGTGTCGCAGGTGACGCGGTCCTTCCTGGGCCAGGTCATGACCTCGCGGCCGTGCCCGCAGTGCCAGGGCTTCGGCACGGTGGTTCCGACGCCGTGTCCCGAGTGCGCCGGCGACGGCCGTATCCGCTCGCGCCGCACGCTCACGGTGAAAATCCCGGCCGGTGTGGACAACGGCACGCGGATCCAGCTCGCCGGTGAGGGCGAGGTCGGGCCGGGCGGCGGTCCCGCGGGTGATCTGTACGTCGAGATCCACGAGCTGCCGCACTCCACGTTCCAGCGGCGCGGGGACGACCTGCACTGCACGGTGACGATCCCGATGACGGCGGCGGCCCTCGGCACGAAGGTCCCGCTGGAGACCCTGGACGGCCTGGAGGAGGTCGACATCCGGCCCGGCACCCAGTCCGGCCAGTCGATCCCGCTGCACGGCCGGGGCGTCACGCATCTGCGCGGCGGTGGCCGGGGCGACCTGGTGGTCCACGTCGAGGTCCAGACCCCGAACAAGCTGGACCCGGACCAGGAGAGACTCCTGCGCGAGCTCGCCAAGCTACGGGGCGAGGAGCGCCCGCAGGGGCAGTTCCAGCCGGGGCAGCAGGGGCTGTTCTCCAGGCTGAAGGACGCGTTCAACGGTCGCTGAGGTGGTGCTGGGGGCTGCCGCCCCCAGACCCCCGCTTCGGCCCTGAACGGGCCTCGTCCTCAAACGCCGGACGGGCTGAAACTGTCGGCCCCTGCCAAGGCGGCGGCCCGATTCGGACTTGTTCGGAGGACGTGACAACATGCGGTCATGTCCTCCGCGCTGACCGATCTCTTCCCGCATCCGATCGTGCAGGCCCCCATGGCGGGCGGCGTCTCCGTGCCGCATCTGGCGCAGGCCGTGTCCGAGGCCGGCGGGCTGGGGTTCCTGGCCGCCGGGTACAAGACGGCCGACGGTATGTACCAGGAGATCAAGCAGCTCCGGGGGCTGATGAGCCGCCCCTTCGGCGTGAACCTGTTCATGCCGCAGCCGGAGTACGCGGACCCGGGCGCGGTGGAGATCTACACACATCAGCTGGCCGGCGAGGCCGCCTGGTACGAGACCGAGCTCGGCGACCCGGACAGCGGCCGCGACGACGGTTACGACGCCAAGCTCGCCGTACTCCTCGACAACCCGGTGCCGATCGTTTCCTTCCACTTCGGTGTCCCCAGCAGCGAGGTCCTGGAATCCCTGCGCCGCGTCGGCACCTTCACCCTGGTCACCGCGACCACCCCGGAGGAGGCCCTCGCCGTGGAGCGGGCCGGTGCCGACGCGGTGATCGCACAGGGCGTGGAGGCCGGCGGCCACCAGGGCACCCACCGGGACGTCCCGGAGAACGACGGCTCCGGCATCGGACTGCTGTCGCTCGTCGCGCAGGTCCGCGAGACCGTGAACCTGCCGGTCGTCGCCGCCGGCGGCATCATGCGCGGCTCGCAGATCGCCGCCGTCCTCGCGGCCGGCGCGACCGCGGCCCAGCTCGGCACCGCGTTCGTCGCCACCCCCGAGTCCGGCGCCAACGCCGTCCACAAGCAGGCGCTGACCAACCCCCTGTTCACCCGTACGGAGTTGACCCGCGCCTTCTCCGGCCGCCCGGCCCGCGGCCTGGTCAACCGCTTCATGCGCGAGCACGGCCCGTACGCCCCCGCCGCCTACCCCGAGGTCCACCACATCACCGCGCCGCTGCGCAAGAAGGCCGCCGCGGCGGGCGACGCGCAGGGCATGGCGCTGTGGGCCGGGCAGGGGCACCGCCTGGCGCGTGAGCTGCCCGCCGGCCAGCTGGTCGAGGTGCTGGCCGCCGAACTCGACGCTGCCAAGACAGCGTTGTCGGGCAAGGGGGACCTGCGATGACCGCGCCGGTGTTCGTCGTCGACCAACTCGGGGGCGCGGGCGGCCAGTTCGTGCTCGACGGGCCCGAGGGGCGGCACGCGGTCTCCGTGAAGCGGCTCCAGCCCGGCGAGACGGTCGTGCTCACCGACGGCGCCGGGCGCTGGGCGGAGTGCGAGGTGCTGGCGGCCGAGGGTAAGGACCGGCTGGTGGTCCGTCCGGGGCCGGTGACGGAGGAACCGGAACCCGCGCCCCGCATCACTGTCGTCCAGGCGCTGCCCAAGGGCGACCGGGGCGAACTCGCCGTGGAGACCATGACCGAGGTCGGTGTCGACGGCATCGTGCCCTGGCAGGCGGCCCGTTGCATCACCCAGTGGAAGGGCGAGCGGGGGCTGAAGGCGCTCGGCAAGTGGCGGGCGACGGCCCGTGAGGCGGGCAAGCAGTCCCGCCGGGTGCGCTTTCCTGAGGTCGCGGACGCGGCAACGACCAAGCAGGTTGCCGCACTTCTCGCCAAAGCCGACTTCGCCGCCGTACTCCACTCGGACTTCGAGCACGCCAGTACGTCCCTGGCCACCGCCGAACTCCCCGCCCAGGGCGAGATCGTGCTGGTCGTGGGGCCCGAAGGGGGCGTCGCCAAGGACGAGTTGGCGCTCTTCGAGGAGGCGGGCGCGAAGGCGTACGTCATGGGGCCTACCGTGATGCGTACATCGACCGCCGGGACCGCGGCCGCGGCCCTGCTCCTGGGCCGTACCGGCCGCTGGTCCTGACGACAGGGGGACAACCGTGGAACTCGCCCAGGTCCGGCTCCTCGTGAGCGACTTCGCCGCCTGCTACCGCTTCTACGCCGAGACGCTCGGCCTCAAGCCGCAGTCGGGCTCGACCGAGGGCCCGTACGAGAAGTTCAGCCCGGCCACCGGCTCGGCGGGCATCGCCCTCCAGGACCGCGCGATGATGGCCGAGGTACTGGGGGAACTGGGCGACGCGGCCACCGGGCACCGGTCGCTGGTGGTGCTGCGGGTCGACGACCTGGACACGTACTGCGAGCAGATCACGGAGCGCGGCGCGATCCTGCTGCAGGGCCCCGCCCCCATGACGGACCGCATGCGCGTGGCCCATCTCAAGGATCCCGAGGGCAACTTGGTGGAGCTGCAGGAGTGGTTGCTGCTGCGGGGGTGAGGCGGCCTTTTCGGGGCGCTTTCGTGACCGTATGCGCTCTACCGTCGGCGCGGACTCGGTGGCAGGCTGCCCTTCATGGGGGCGTTGAGGCGGGTTTGGCGTCGACCGCGGGCGGCAAGGGCCGCGGCGGTGGCAGGGCTTGCGGTGGTCGTCGTGGGTGGGGTCGTCGCGTGTGATCCGACCGGGATCAGTTCCGCGTCCGTGGCGTACACGACCGATCAGACCGCGACCAAGGAGCTGGAGAACCAGCACGTCGACGTGCAGTGGCTCAGCTGCACCGCCAACTACGGGAACAACGACAAGGCTTATACGCCGGGGAAGTCGACGCCCTCGGCGAGTGAGACCACCGTCGCCAACGTGGACTGCCAGGGGCAGACCAAGGACGGGAAGGACATCACCGTCACCGGGAAGGTGACCCGGGCTGTCGACGGTGCGTGTGTGCGGGGGGATCTGACCGCCAAGGTCGGTGGGAAGACCTGGTTCCATGTCACCGGGCTGGGCAACTGCAACGCGACCCCCTCGCCGATCTCCAACCCCAGCAACGGCAACGGCCAGCAGCCCGGGCCCACCGTCACGGTGACCGTCACCAAGACGATCTGGTGCAAGGGCGACCCGACGTGCTGGCCCGTCGAGGGCAAGTGATCAAAACCGCCGACCTGCGACGCCACCGCTGCATAGGGTGATCGCGTGACGCAGCCCACAGCTCCGGCGTATCTCCGCTTCCCGCATGTGCACGGCGAGTTGGTGGCCTTCACGGCCGAGGACGACGTGTGGCTCGCCCCGCTCGACGGCGGCTGGGCCCGGCGGGTCAGCGCGGACCACGTGCCGGTGAACCAGCCCCGCATCTCGCCCGACGGCACCACCGTCGCCTGGAGCTCCACCCGCGACGGCGCCGCCGAGGTGCATGTGGCTCCGGTGGATGGCGGTCCGTCCCGGCGACTGACGTACTGGGGTGGCTGGGGGGCCCGGGTGCGCGGCTGGACCCCGGACGGGCAGGTCCTGGTCACCAGTGCGCACGGCAGGGCCAGTTCGCGCCGGACCTGGGCGTACGCCGTCCCCCTCGACGGCGGCCCCGCCACCACCCTCCCGTACGGCCCGGTCGGCGGTGTCGCCCACGGCCCGCACACGGTCCTCGCCACCGCGCCGATGCAGTCCGAGGCCGCCTGGTGGAAGCGGTACAAGGGCGGTACGGCGGGCAAGCTGTGGATCGACCGGGACGGGGACGGGGAGTTCGTACGGCTGCACGAGGAGCTGGACGGGAACATCGAGCACCCTGTGTGGGCGGGGGAGCGGATCGCCTTCCTCTCCGACCACGAAGGCACCGGCGCGCTGTACTCCTCCCTGGCCGATGGGTCGGATCTACGGCGGCACACTCCCCTCGACGGCTTCTACGCCCGCCAGGCCGCCGGCGACGGCACCCGTGTCGTGTACTCGGCCGCCGGTGAGCTGTGGCTGCTGGACGACCTCGACGGGGCCGAGCCGCGCCGCCTGGACGTCCGGCTCGGCGGGCCGCGCGCGGGACTCCAGCCCTTCCCCGTGAACGCCGCCCGGCGTCTGGAGTCGGCCGCGCCCGACCGCACCGCGCGCGGCAGCGCCATCGAAGTGCGCGGCGCCGTCCACTGGATCACCCACCGCTCCGGCCCGGCCCGCGCCCTCGCGGCCGAACCCGGCGTACGGGCCCGGCTGCCGCGCACCTTCCGGGTCGAGGGCGAGGAGTGGGTGGTGTGGGTGACGGACGCCGAGGGCGACGACGCCCTGGAGTTCGCCCCGGCCACCGGGCTCGCGCCGGGCTCCCGGCCGCGCCGGATCGCCGCCGGGCAGCTCGGCCGGGTCCTTGAGCTCCAGGTCGCCCCGGACGGCAGCCGTACCGCGGTCGCCTCGCACGACGGACGGCTGCTGCTCGTCGAGCGCGAGTCCGGCGAGGTCCGCGAGGTCGACCGCAGCGAGGACGGCGAGGTCTCCGGCCTCGCCTTCTCGCCCGACTCGGCGTGGCTCGCTTGGTCCCACCCCGGCCCGCGCCCCCTCTGCCAGCTCCGGCTCGCCAACACCACCGACCTCTCGGTCACCGAGGCCACCCCGCTCCGCTTCCAGGACTACGACCCCGCCTTCACCCTCGACGGAAAGCACCTCGCGTTCCTCTCCAGCCGCTCCTTCGACCCGGTCTACGACGAGCACGTCTTCGACCTCGCCTTCGTGACCGGCGACCGCCCGCACCTGATCACCCTCGCGGCGACCACCCCGTCGCCCTTCGGCCCGCAGCGGCACGGACGCCCCTTCGACGCCCCCGACAAGGACGAGACCCCCGACAGCGAGGGCACCCCCGCCACCCGTATCGACCTCGAAGGCCTCGCCGACCGGATCGTGCCCTTCCCGGTCGAGGCCGCCCGCTACACCGGCCTGCGCGCCGCCAAGGACGGCGTGCTGTGGCTGCGCCACCCGGTGCGCGGTGTCCTCGGCTCCTCCCGGGCCACCCCGGACGCCCCCGAGCCCAAGACCGAGCTGGAGCGGTACGACCTCGTCCAGCAGCGCGTCGAGTACCTCGCCTCGGACGCCGACGACTTCGAGGTCAGCGGCGACGGCAAGCGGGTTCTGCTGATGACCGACGGCCGGCTCAAGGTCGTGCCCAGCGACCGGCGCGCCTCGGGGGACGACGACAGCGACACCAACGTCACCGTCGACCTCACCCGGGTCCGCCAGACCGTCGAACCGGCCGCGGAATGGCGGCAGATGTACGAGGAGACGGGCCGCATCATGCGGGACCACTTCTGGCGCCCCGACATGGGCGGCGTCGACTGGGACGGTGTCCTGGAGCGCTACCGCCCCGTCCTCGACCGCATCGCCACCCACGGCGACCTCGTCGACCTGCTCTGGGAGATCCAGGGCGAGCTGGGCACCTCGCACGCGTACGTCGTCGCCCACGGCGGCCACGGCAACGGCGCCCGGCAGGGCCTGCTCGGCGCGGACATCTCCCGCCACGAGGACGGCAGTTGGCGGGTCGACCGCATCCTCCCCGCCGAGACCTCCGACCCCGACGCCCGCTCCCCGCTCGCCGCGCCCGGCGTGGCGATCCGCCCCGGCGACGCGATCGTCGCGGTCGCCGGCCACCCCGTCGACCCGGTCACCGGCCCCGGCCCCCTCCTCGTCGGTACGGCGGGCAAGCCGGTCGAGCTGACCATCTCGCCCTCCGGCGGCGGCGACGTCCGCCACGCCGTCGTCGTCCCGGTCGCCGACGAGACGCCCCTGCGCTACCACGCCTGGGTCGCCGACCGCCGCGCCTACGTCCACGAACGCTCCGGCGGCCGCCTCGGCTACCTCCACGTCCCCGACATGCAGGCCCCCGGCTGGGCCCAGATCCACCGCGACCTGCGCGTCGAGGTGACCCGCGAGGGCCTGGTCGTCGACGTCCGCGAGAACGCGGGCGGCCACACCTCCCAGCTGGTCGTGGAGAAGCTGGCGCGCAGGATCGTCGGCTGGGGCGTGCCGCGCGGCATGCGCCCGTACAGCTATCCCGAGGACGCCCCGCGCGGCCCGGTGGTCGCCGTCGCCAACGAGTGGTCCGGCTCCGACGGCGACATCGTCAACGCGGCGATCAAGGCCCTGGGCATCGGCCCGGTGGTGGGCACGCGCACCTGGGGCGGCGTGATCGGCATCGACAGCCGCTACCACCTGGTCGACGGCACACTCATCACCCAGCCCAAGTACGCGATCTGGCTTGAGGGTTACGGGTGGGGCGTGGAGAACCGGGGGGTGGAGCCGGACGTGGAGGTGGTCCAGCGCCCGCAGGACTACGCGGCGGATCGCGACACCCAGCTGGACGAGGCGATAAGGCTGGCGCTGGAGGCCCTGGAGAACAGTCCCGCGAAAACCCCGCCGGGCATGCCCACCTGACGACGATACGATGCCCCCACAGACGATCAACCACCTGGAGGAATCCACATGGCCGGGGAACCGCAGGACGACTGCCTGTTCTGCAAGATCGTCGAGGGGCACATCCCCGCGACCATCGTCCGTGAGACCGAGACCACCGTCGCCTTCCGGGACATCAACCCCCAGGCCCCCACGCACGTCCTGGTGATCCCCAGGGTCCACTACCCCAACGCCGTCACCCTCGCCACCGCCGAACCGACGATCGCCGCGGACGTCCTGCGCGAGGCCCAGTCCGTCGCCGACGAGGACAAGCTCGACAGCTACCGCATCGTCTTCAACACCGGCGCCGGCGCGGGCCAGACCGTCTTCCACGCGCACGCGCACATCCTCGGCGGCCGCGGCCTCCAGTGGCCCCCCGGATAGCCAACACGCCATGTCCGTACGCGAGTTGGTGATCCTCGGCACAGCCAGCCAGGTCCCCACCCGGCACCGCAACCACAACGGCTACTTCCTGCGCTGGGACGGCGAGGGCATCCTCTTCGACCCCGGCGAGGGCACCCAGCGCCAGATGCTCCGCGCCGGAGTCGCCGCGCACGACCTGAACAGGATCTGCGTCACCCACTTCCACGGCGACCACTCCCTCGGCCTCGCGGGCGTCATCCAGCGCATCAACCTCGACCGGGTCCCGCACGAGATCACCGCCCACTACCCGAGGTCCGGCCGGCGCTTCTTCGACCGCCTGCGCCACGCGACGGCGTACCGCGAGACGGTCGCCCTCGCCGAGGCCCCCGTCGACAAGGACGGCGACCTCGCGGTGACGCCCGCGTACACCCTCGACGCCCGCCGGCTCTCGCACCCCGTCGAGTCCTACGGCTACCGCCTCACCGAACCCGACGGCCGCCGCATGCTCCCCGACCGCCTCGCCGCACACGGCATCAAGGGCCCGGACGTGGGCCGCATCCAGCGCGAGGGCGTGCTGAACGGCGTCTCGCTCGACGACGTCAGCGAGATCCGCCGAGGCCAGCGCTTCGCCTTCGTCATGGACACCCGTCTGTGCGACGGCGTGCACGCCCTCGCGGACGGCTGCGACATGCTCGTCATCGAGTCGACCTTCCTCGACGAGGACACCGACCTCGCGGTGGAGCACGGCCACCTCACCGCCGGCCAGGCGGCGACGGTCGCGCGCGAGGCGGGCGTACGGCATCTCGTGCTCACGCACTTCAGCCAGCGCTACACGGACCCCGACGACTTCGAACGTCAGGCGAGGGCAGCAGGATTCGAGGGCGAGCTGACCGTGGCGCACGACCTGCTCCGGATCCCGGTTCCGAAACGCCTATAAAACACCCGTACGATACTGCGATGCCCCTCCCCAAAGCAGAACTGCACCTCCACATCGAAGGCACCCTGGAGCCCGAGCTCGCCTTCGAGCTCGCCGCCCGCAACGGCGTAGAACTGCCGTACGCCGACGAGGACGAACTCCGCAAGGCGTACGACTTCGAGGACCTCCAGTCCTTCCTGAACCTGTACTACGAGCTCATGGCCGTCCTGCGCACCGAGCGGGACTTCGAGGACCTCGCGAACGCCTACCTCGCCCGCGCCGCAGCGCAGGGCGTCCGGCACGCGGAGATCTTCTTCGACCCCCAGGCGCACATCGCGCGGGGCGTCGCGATGGCCACGGTGGTGGACGGCCTGTGGCGCGCTCTGGGGAGCAGCGAGACGAACCACGGCGTGTCGACCCGCCTGATCATGTGCTTCCTGCGCGACGAGTCCGCCGAGTCGGCCCTGGCGACCCTGGAGTCCGCGAAACCCCACCTCGACCGCATCACCGGCATCGGCCTCGACTCCGCGGAGGTGGGCCACCCGCCGGCGAAGTTCCGCGAGGTGTACGAGGCAGCGGCGGCGCTGGGCCTACGACGGGTGGCACACGCAGGGGAGGAGGGTCCGCCGGAGTACATCATGGAGGCCCTCGACGTCCTCGGCGTGGAGCGGGTGGACCACGGGCTGCGATGCATGGAGGACCCGGAGCTGGTAGAGCGGCTGGTGCGAGACCGCGTCCCGTTGACCTTGTGCCCGCTCTCCAACGTCCGCCTCCGCACGGTCGACATCCTCGCCGACCACCCACTGCCGACGATGCTCGACGCAGGCCTGATGTGCACGGTGAACTCCGACGACCCGGCGTACTTCGGGGGTTACGCGGGAGACAACTTCGAGGCCGTTCAGAAGAGCTTGGGTTTGTCGGAGGACCGCCTCCGGGAACTGGCCCGAAACTCCTTCCTGGCATCCTTCCTGGAGGACGACGAGGAACGGCGCTCCCGCTACTTGGCCGAGGTGGAGGCGTACGAGTTCTAGGCCGCCTTGGCAACGTCCGTCGCGCTGTCGCGCCCCGACAGGGGCGCGGGGAACTGCGCGACAAGCCCCCACCGACCGGCACGCAAGGCAACAACCGTCATGGGTACGGCGATCACCAACAACCCCACCGCCAAGACGACCCCCATCACGGCAAACCCCGCCCGGGCCGCCAGCACACTCCCGGCCAGCGGCCCCGCCGCAGTCCCCAGCGACGAAGCCGACCCCACCAGCACAGCCCAACGTCCCCGCGGATCCAAAGAAGCGGCCAGCCCGATGACGTACGAAAGCACCACCGGATAGATCAGGTTCCACGCGATCTCACCGACCGCGAAGCTCTTCAGCCCGGTAGCCGACGCGCTCAGCACAATGCAGCCCGCGATGACCACCGTCCCCGCCCCCACCGGCACCGCCCGCCCGAACCTCGGTCCCACCGCTCCCGCGACCGTCACGCCGAACAACCCCGCCCCGAGCGCCACCGCGAAGACCACGCCGACGGTCGCCTCCGCCAGGTGCGCCTGCTCCAGGCCGATACGCCCGCTGACACCCCACAGCGAGTTCTGCGCGAGGGACCAGCAGAGCATGGCCGCCGCGAGGACAAGACCGGAGCGGAGATGGGGGAGACGGCTGCCGTCGAGCGGCGTGTGTGCGACTGCCGTGCGGAGCGGCAGGCGCCCGGTGAGCGGCCAGACCGCGAGCGCCGTGAGGGCGATCGCGGCGAGCGGCTGCCCGTGCCCGGCGCCGAGGTGCGGAACCGTCAGATAGACCGCCCCGGCGAGCGCGGAGACCCCGAGCAGCCCGAGCGTGGTCGTGCGGTGAGGATCCGGCTGCGCGGCGATCCCGGTCGCGGCCACCGTCGTAGCCGTACCGGATCCGAACCCGCCGACGAGGGCTCCCGCCACCACGACCCAGACGTTGCCGGTCATCGCGGCCGTGCCGTAGCCGAGGACGGCGAGGGCGAGGCCGATGCGGGCGAGGGTGCGGGGGCCGATCCGGTCGACCCGGGAGGCCAGCGCGAACCCGGCGGTCGCCGAACTCAGCAGCAGGGCGCTGCCGATGGCGCCGGCCTGGGTCGCGGTCAGCGGAAGCCCCGAGTCCAGGCGGCCGACGGTGGTCGGGAGGAGGTACGGGGCGAGGTACCCGGCCGTGAAAAGGGCGACGAGGGGCCAGGCGGTGGTGCGGGCGAACACGGGCGTTCCCAGGGCATGCGAAAAAGACGGCTCAGAAAAAGGGGGTTGGGCGACGACCGTCGACGGACAGGAACGCGCGAGGAATTTGTATCAAGCACCCGGTTGCGGAAAAAGGGCGGGGGGTGTGATGTGGCGCACGTTGTGTTTGGGGCTGGGTGGGCCGGGTAAACGAGGCGCCGATTAGCGCCAGTGCACGGCGCCGCCGACGCCCCGCGCCGTGGCCTCGATCTTCGCCCGGATCTCCCGCATGACCGCCACGATCCGCTCCTCGTGTTCCGGAGTCAGCCGCGCCACCGGCACCGAGCAGCTGATCGCGTCCTGTGCCGGAGTCTCGTAACGGAGTGCGAAGCCGAAGCCGACGATGCCGAGGACGCCCTCCTCGCGGTCGATCGAATAGCCGCGGGCGCGGACCGACTCGAGGTCGGCGGCGAGGGACTCGCGGGTCGTGTGGGTGTTGGGGGTGAGGGACTCGTACGGGCCCTCGGGGAGGTCCGTGTCGGGGCGTTCGGCCAGCAGGGCCTTGCCCAGGGCGCCCACGTGGGCCGGGAGGCGGCGGCCGACGCGGCTGATCGTGCGCAGGTACTCGTGCGACTCGCGGGTCGCCAGGTACGCCACGTCCCGGCCGTCCAGACGGCCCAGGTGGATGGTCTCGCCGAGCGCCTCGGACGCCTCGTCGAGGTAGGGGCGTACGGCCCGTACCCGAGGGTCGGAGTCCAGATAGCTCGTGCCGGTCAGCAGGGCGTGGATGCCGATGCCGTAGAGGGAGCCGGTGATGTCCGTGCGCACCCAGCCGCGGCCGATCAGGGTCTGCAGCAGCGCGTACATCGAGCTGCGCGGCACGCCCAGCGCGTCCGCCAGCTCCTGCAGCCTTGCGGGCCGGTCGCCGCGTGCGGCGAGCAGTTCCAGCAGTTCGACCGTCCGCGCGGCCGACTTCACCTCACGGACGCCGCCACCTGTCTCCGACATGGGGCGATGGTAGTCGGCCGGTGCGCGCCCGTTGACTGTCGCGGTTCGCATATCTAGGCTCTGTCTCCATACATAGATGACATCTATATGGGGAGACCTCATGGCCGGTGAGGCGGCGACGACCGCGGGCAGGCTGCGGGACGGGATGGCGGACGGCGTGCTCTCCTTCCCGCTGACCTCATTCCACGACGACGGCTCCCTCGACCCCGAGGGCTTCCGCGCCCATGTCGCGGCCCAGCTCGCCACCGCGCCGGGCGCCCTCTTCCCGGCCTGCGGCACCGGCGAGTTCTTCTCGCTCGACGAGGACGAGTACCGGCAGGTCGTGGCCACCGCCGTCGAGGAGGCGGGCGGACGCGTGCCCGTCGTCGCCGGGACCGGGTACGGCTGGGCGCAGGCCGTCCGGTTCGCGCGCATCGCCGAGGAGGCCGGCGCCGACGCCCTGCTGGTGCTGCCGCACTATCTGGTCGCCGCCCCGCAGGAGGGCCTGGTCGTCCAGCTGGAGCAGCTCGCCGCCCGCACCCGGCTCCCGCTCATCGCCTACCAACGCGGCCAAGTCGCCTATACGGCCGCCTCGTTGAGGCGGATCGCGGCGCTCCCGAACGTCATCGGCCTCAAGGACGGCCACAGCGACCTCGACCGGCTCCAGCGCCTCACCCTGGCCGCCCCCGAGGGTTTCCTCTTCTTCAACGGCGCCGCCACCGCCGAGATCCAGGCCCGCGCCTACGCCACCGTCGGCGTCCCCGCCTACTCCTCCGCCGTGCACGCCTTCGCGCCCGAGATCGCGAACGCCTTCTTCACCGCACTGCGGACCGGCGACGACAAGACCGTCGACCGGCTGCTGCGCGACTTCTACGTCCCGCTCGTCGAACTCCGCGACCGGGTACCGGGATACGCCGTCTCCCTGGTGAAGGCGGCGGCCCGGCTCCGCGGCCGCCCTGTCGGCCCGGTCCGCGCCCCGCTCACCGACCCGTCCCCCGCCGACCTGGCCGAACTCCAGTCCCTGCTCGCGACCGGCCTCGACCTCGTAGGAGCCTCCCTGTGAACCTCACGGTCACCGACGTACGGCTGACTCCGATCCTGGTCGCCGACCCGCCGCTGCTCAACACGCAGGGCGTGCACCAGCCGTACACGCCCCGGCTGATCGTCGAGGTCGAGACGGCCGACGGGATCACGGGGGTCGGGGAGACGTACGGGGACACCAAGTACCTGGAACTCGCCCGGCCGTTCGCGGAGAAGCTGAGGGGTCGTCAAGTCGGCGATCTCAACGGGTTGTTCACGGTCGCCGACGAGGTCGCCGTCGACGAAGCGCGGGTCTCCGGGCAGGTCGACGTCGGCGGGCTGCGCGGGGTCCAGACCGCCGACAAGCTCCGCCTCTCCGTCGTCTCCGGCTTCGAGGTCGCCTGCCTCGACGCCCTCGGCAAGGCCCTCGGACTGCCCGTGCACGCGCTGCTCGGCGGCAAGGTGCGGGACGCGGTCGAGTACAGCGCGTACCTGTTCTACAAGTGGGCCGGCCACCCCGAGGGCGTGGCGAGCGAGAAGGACGACTGGGGGACCGCGGTCGATCCGGCGGGGATCGTGGCGCAGGCGCGGCTGTTCAAGGAGCGGTACGGGTTCACCTCGTTCAAGCTCAAGGGCGGTGTCTTCCCGCCGGACGAGGAGATCGCCGCGGTGCGGGCGCTCGCGGAGGCCTTTCCCGGGCATCCGCTCCGGCTCGACCCCAACGGCGCCTGGTCCGTGGCGACTTCGCTGAAGGTCGCGAAGGAGCTCGGGGACGTCCTGGAGTACCTGGAGGACCCGGCGCTCGGCACCCCCGCCATGGCCGAGGTCTCCGCTGCCACCGGCGTGCCGCTCGCGACCAACATGTGCGTGACGACCTTCGCCGAGATCAGGGAGGCGTTCGTCAGGGACGCCGTGCAGGTCGTGCTCTCCGACCACCACTACTGGGGCGGGCTGCGCAACACCCAGCAACTCGCCGCGATCTGCCGGACGTTCGGGGTCGGGGTGTCCATGCACTCCAACACCCACCTGGGGATCAGCCTGGCCGCGATGACCCATGTCGCGTCGACCGTCCCCGACCTCCACCACGCCTGCGACTCGCACTATCCCTGGCAGTCGGAGGACGTGCTGACGTCTCGGCTCACCTTCGAGGACGGCAGGGTGACCGTCTCGGACGCGCCGGGTCTCGGCGTCGAACTCGACCGCGAGAAGCTGCGGGTCCTGCACCGGCGGTGGCTCGACGACGACGGGGCGCTGCGCGAGCGGGACGACGCTGCGGCGATGCGGGTGGCCGATCCGGAGTGGGTGACGCCGACGGTGCCCCGCTGGTGAACAGCGCCGGCCGCGGCGTGCGTGGCGGCCGGTTGTCAGTGGTGTGGTGCACACTGGCCTGATCCGCACCATTCAGGGAGTGCACCGTGATCCCGTCGAGCGCGTCCACCGGGAAGGGACCGTCGTCCGTCGCCGAGGGAGCGGCCTGCCAGGTCCAGGTCGACCCGCTCGCCGCCCTGCGCACACCGGACGATCCGCCCTGGGACGTGTATCTGACCGGCACGGTCTTCCTGGACATCATCTTCACCGGGCTCGACTCCGCCCCGGTGCGCGGGACCGAGTCCTGGGCGCGCGGGATGGGTTCCAGCCCCGGCGGCGTCGCCAACATGGCCACCGCGCTGGCCCGGCTCGGCCTGAAGACGTCCCTCGCGGCGGCCTTCGGCGACGATCACTACGGCGAGTACTGCTGGGACGCCCTGGAGACCGGCGAGCACATCGACCTCGCCACCTCGCGCACCGTGCCCGGCTGGCACTCCCCGGTCACCGTCTCGATGGCGTACGAGGGCGAGCGCACGATGGTCTCCCACGGCCACGAGCCGCCCCCGGAGGAGCCCGCCCCCGACTGCCCGCCCCGCGCCCGCGCCGCCATCGCCTCCCTCACGCCCGGCAAGCGCGCCCCCTGGATCGCCCAGGCCGCGAGCAAGGGCACTCGCGTCTTCGCCGACGTCGGCTGGGACGACACCGGCGCCTGGGACCTGGCGGGCCTCGCCGACCTGGAGCACTGCGAGGCCTTCCTGCCGAACGCGGAGGAGGCGATGCGGTACACCGGCGCGAACTGCCCCCGCGCCGCCGCCCACGCGCTCACCGAGCACGTACCGCTCGCCGTCGTCACCCTGGGTGCCGAGGGCGCGTACGCCGTGGACCGGCGCACCGGCGAGAGCGCCGAGGTCCCCGCGATCGAGGTGGCGGCCCTCGACCCGACCGGCGCCGGCGACGTCTTCGTGGCGGGCTTCGTCACCGGCACCCTCGCCGACTGGCCGCTGGCCGACCGGCTGGCCTTCGCGGGACTGACGGCGGCGCTGTCGGTCCAGGAGTTCGGCGGCTCGCTGTCGGCGCCCGGCTGGTCGGAGATCGGGGCCTGGTGGCGCAAGGTCCAGTCGGTGGAGGGCCAGGAGCCGGCGGCGCTGCGGCGGTACGCGTTCCTGGACGACCTGGTCCCGGAGGAGACGGCGGCGAGACCGTGGCCGCTGCGGCGGGCGGTGCCGACGATCGGCTTCAGGTCCGCGTAGCGGGAGTTCCCGGGCCGCGAAAAGCCCTACGGCGTTGTCAGTCCCCCGGCGTACCCTTGAAACCGCCAGGCGGCCCACCGGGGCAGCGTGCCGTTTTCAGGAGGACGAGCAAGGCCTACAGAGCCGGCCCATGACTCAGACACCCACAGCTCACACCCCCGCGCAGGGGCAGGCGAGAGCACAGTTCACGGTCCCTGCCCAGCACCCGATGGTCACCGTGCTGGGTTCCGGCGACTCCCTCCTGCGCGTGATCGAGAAGGCCTTCCCGGCGGCCGACATCCACGTCCGGGGCAATGAGATCAGCGCGGTCGGCGACGCCGCTGAAGTCGCCATCGTCCAGCGCCTGTTCGACGAGATGATGCTGGTGCTCCGCACCGGACAGCCGATGACGGAGGACGCAGTGGAACGCTCGATCGCGATGCTCAGAGCGAGTGAGAACGGGACGAACGACGGCCAGGAGACCCCGGCCGAGGTCCTCACCCAGAACATCCTCTCCTCGCGCGGCCGCACGATCCGCCCCAAGACCCTGAACCAGAAGCGGTACGTCGACGCGATCGACAAGCACACGATCGTCTTCGGCATCGGCCCCGCCGGTACCGGCAAGACCTACCTCGCCATGGCCAAGGCGGTGCAGGCCCTGCAGTCCAAGCAGGTCAACCGCATCATCCTGACCCGCCCCGCCGTGGAGGCGGGCGAGCGGCTCGGCTTCCTGCCCGGCACCCTCTACGAGAAGATCGACCCGTACCTGCGCCCGCTGTACGACGCGCTGCACGACATGCTGGACCCGGACTCGATCCCACGACTGATGGCGGCCGGCACGATCGAGGTCGCGCCCCTGGCGTACATGCGCGGCAGGACGCTCAATGACGCCTTCATCATCCTGGACGAGGCCCAGAACACCTCGCCCGAGCAGATGAAGATGTTCCTCACCCGGCTCGGCTTCGAGTCGAAGATCGTGATCACGGGTGACGTGACGCAGGTCGACCTGCCGAACGGCACCAAGTCGGGTCTGCGGCAGGTGCAGGACATCCTGGAGGGGGTCGAGGACGTGCACTTCTCGCGGCTGACGTCCCATGACGTCGTACGGCACAAGCTGGTGGGCCGTATCGTCGACGCGTACGAGAAGTACGACAGCCACCACGGCACGGAGAACGGCACCCACAAGGGCGGCCGCAACAAGCGGAAGTAGACAAGCCAGCACCATGTCGATCGACGTCAACAACGAGTCCGGAACCGAGGTCGACGAGCAGGCGATCCTCGACATCGCCCGCTACGCGCTCGCGCGGATGCGCATCCACCCGCTCTCCGAGCTTTCGGTGATCGTCGTGGACGCCGACGCCATGGAGCAGCTGCACATCCAGTGGATGGACCTGCCGGGGCCCACCGACGTCATGTCCTTCCCGATGGACGAGCTGCGGCCGCCCAGCAAGGACGACGAGGAGCCGCCGCAGGGGCTGCTCGGCGACATCGTGCTGTGTCCCGAGGTCGCCAAGAAGCAGGGCGAGGAGGCCGAGACACAGCACTCCATGGACGAGGAGCTCCAGCTGCTCACCGTCCATGGGGTGCTGCATCTCCTCGGGTACGACCACGAGGAGCCCGACGAGAAGGCCGAGATGTTCGGTCTGCAGGCGGCCATCGTGGATGGCTGGAGGGCTGAGAAGGGTCTGACCGGGCCGTCCCCGGCGCCGACCGTCTCATGAGTCCGCAGATCGTCGCGGGCGCCGTCGCCCTGGTCGTCGTGGCGTGGCTCGCCGCCTGCGCGGAGGCGGGTCTCGCGCGGGTCTCCAGCTTCCGCGCGGAGGAGGCCGTACGGTCCGGGCGGCGCGGCAGCGCCAAGCTGGCGCAGGTCGCCGCCGACCCCACCCGCTACCTCAACGTCGCCCTGCTGGTCCGCGTGGCCTGCGAGATGGCGGCCGCGGCGATGGTGACGTACGCCTGTCTCCAGCAGTTCTCCGGCACCACCCGCGCGCTGCTGGCCGCGATCGGCGTGATGGTGCTCGTCTCGTACGTCGCCGTCGGCGTCTCGCCGCGCACCATCGGCCGGCAGCACCCGCTGAACACCGCGACGGCGGCGGCGTACGTGCTGCTGCCGCTGGCCCGGATCATGGGCCCGATCCCGAACCTGCTGATCCTGATCGGTAACGCGCTGACCCCCGGCAAGGGCTTCCGCCGCGGCCCGTTCGCCTCCGAGGCGGAGCTGCGGGCGCTGGTCGACCTCGCCGAGAAGGAGTCGCTGATCGAGGACGAGGAGCGCCGGATGGTGCACTCGGTCTTCGAGCTGAGCGACACCCTCGTACGGGAGGTCATGGTCCCGCGCACCGACCTGATCGTCATCGAGCGCTACAAGACGATCCGCCAGGCCCTCACCCTCGCGCTCCGCTCCGGTTTCTCGCGCATTCCGGTCACCGGGGAGAGCGAGGACGACATCGTCGGGATCGTGTACCTCAAGGACCTGGCCCGCAAGACGCACATCAGCCGGGACGCCGAGTCCGAGCTGGTCTCGACGGCCATGCGGCCCGCGGCGTTCGTGCCCGACACGAAGAACGCCGGCGATCTGCTGCGCGAGATGCAGCAGGAGCGCAACCACGTGGCCGTCGTCATCGACGAGTACGGCGGCACGGCCGGGATCGTCACCATCGAGGACATCCTGGAGGAGATCGTCGGCGAGATCACCGACGAGTACGACCGCGAACTCCCGCCGGTCGAGGACCTCGGCGACGACCGCTACCGCGTCACGGCCCGCCTCGACATCACGGACCTGGGCGAGCTGTACGGCCTCGACGAGTACGACGACGAGGACGTGGAGACGGTCGGTGGCCTGCTGGCCAAGGCTCTGGGCCGCGTCCCCATCGCGGAGGCGTCGAGCGTCGTGGAGCTCCCCGACGGCCGTGAACTCCGCCTCACCGCGGAGGCCGGCTCCGGGCGCCGCAACAAGATCGTCACGGTCCTGGTGGAGCCCCTGAGCCCGGCGGACCAGTCCGAGGAGGAGGCGAAGGAGGAGTGAGTCCCGAGGAGCTGCGCGAGTTCTGTCTGTCCTTCAATGCCACCGTGGAGGACTTTCCGTTCAATCCGGAGACGTCCGTCTTCAAGGTGCTGGGCAAGCTGTTCGCCTTGTCGAATCTCGGGGCTCGGCCCCTGACCGTCAACCTCAAGTGCGACCCCGAGGACGCGGTCCGGCTGCGTGCCGATCACCCGGGGCTGATCGTGCCCGGGTATCACATGAACAAGCGGCACTGGAACACCGTCACCGTCGACGGTGAGCTCCCGGACCGGCTGGTCCGGGAGCTCGTCGAGGACTCGTACGACCTGGTCGTGGCCGGTCTACCGCGCGCCGAGCGGCTCCGTCTCGACCGCCCCTGAGCGCGACTTGAGGCCTACGGCGACCAGCGCCGCGGCGAGCAGGACGACCACCGCGTCGATCGCCACCACCGTGTGCGCCCCGGACAGCAGGTCATCGGAGGTCGTGGCCAGGACGCCCAGCAGGGGGATGCCGATCGTGAGGCCGACCTGCTGGGTGGAGGTGACCAGGCCGGTGGCCAGGCCCTGTTCGGCGTCGGGGACGCCGGACGTGACGGTCAGGCCGTACGAGACGATCGCGCCCAGGTGGCACATGCTGGCCAGCGACACGGCGGTCACCGCGAGCCAGACGGACCAGGTGTGGGCGTTCAGGCCCAGCAGCGCCGCCGTCAGGACCCCCTGGCCCGCCAGCGAGGCGACCAGCGTGCGGCGGGCGCCGAGGCGGCCGATGACCCTCGGGGCGAAGGTGCCTGCCACCGCCGACAGCACGCCCTGGACGCCGAAGACCAGGCCCGTCTGGAAGGCCGACAGGTGGAGTACGTCCTGGAGGTAGAGGGTCAGGGTGAAGACCACCGTCGACATCATCGAGAAGGTCACCAGACCGCCCAGGTTGCCCCACGCCACCGTGCGGCGGCGCAGCATGGGCAGGGAGACCAGGGGAGAGGCGTTGCGGGACTCGATCGTCACGAAGGCCGTGATGAGTACGACGCCCGCGGCCAGGGCCGTGATGACGTCCGCACGGGCGAAGCCGTGATCGGCGGCGGTCGACAGGGCGTAGATCAGGGAGAGCAGACCCGCCGTGACGGTGATCGCGCCGGGCACGTCCAGGCGCGGACGCTCCGGCGTCCGGGACTCGGGCAGCAGGGCCGGGGCCAGCGGGAGCACGAGCAGGGCGAACAGGGTCAGCAGGCCCATCGTGGAGCGCCAGCCGAGGGTGTCGGTGAGGACGCCGCCGGCCACCATGCCGACCGTGAAGCCCAGCGAGAGCAGCGTCCCCGAGATGCCGAGGGCGCGGTCGCGGGCCGGGCCCTCCGGGAAGGTCGTCGTCAGCAGGGACATGCCCGTCGGCACGATCGCCGCCGCGCCGAGGCCCTGCAGCGCGCGGCCGGTCAGGAAGGACGCCGGGTCCCAGGCGAGGGTCGCCAGCATTGAGGCCGCGCCGAACAGGGCCAGCCCGGTCAGGAACAGCTTCCGGCGGCCGTAGAGGTCGCCGACGCGGCCGAACAGCAGCAGAAACCCGCCGGACGGCAGCGCGAAGGCGGTCACCGCCCACTGCAGGGCGGAGGTGCTCATGCCGAGGTCACCGCCGAGGACCGGCAGGGCCACGTTCAGGACGGAGAAGTCCAGGGCGACCATGAACTGGGCCGCGCACAGGACGAAGAGGACGAGCCGGTCGCGCGTCGACAGCCGGGGGTTGTCGAGCGGAGCGGTGTTCGGTGATGTGGTCGAGGTGGTGTCGATCGCCATGGGTACGAGACTGCGGGCGCCGGAATAGGCGTGGGGAGCGGGAGGTTGTCCTGGTGGTGGCACCACCAGGCAGAGTCGACGGGGGAGTTGGGCACGTGGCGGAGGTCGTCGAGACGGCTGCGGGCAAGGCGCACCGGCTGCGGGAGCTGCGCGAGTTCCTGATGAGCCGGCGCGCGAGGGTCTCGCCGGGCGAGGCGGGTCTGCCGGACGGCGGGGCCCGGCGCCGTACGCCCGGGCTGCGGCGCGAGGAGGTCGCCGTGCTGGCCGGTGTCGGGGCGTCCTGGTACCAGTGGCTGGAGCAGGGGCGGGACATCTCGGTGTCACCGCAGGTCCTCGACTCCGTGGCACGGGTGCTGCGGATGGGCGACGCCGAGCGGCGGCACCTGTACCGGCTGGCCGGGCTGAACCCGCCCGCGCCCGAGGTCGCGCCGGACAAGCGGGACATGGGCGAGGGGCTGCGGCGGCTGATCGACACCTGGATGCCGTACCCGGCGCACATCATGGACGGGTACTACAACTGCGTCCTTTACAACGATGCGGCCGCGAACGTGCTCGGCATGCGCTCGGGGACCTCGCAGAACTGCCTCGTCGACTTCTTCACCGACCCCCTCTACCGGTCCCGCTCCAAGAGCTGGGAGCAGAACGCCCGTACGGTCGTCGCGCAGTTCCGGGCCGCCAGCTCCGCCCGCCCCGAGGACGGGGGTTTCCGGACGCTGCTGGCCGAACTGACCGGCTCCAGCCCGGAGTTCGCGGCGATGTGGGCCGAGCGGGACATCGAGGACGCCGGGCAGATCCGCAAGGAGCTCGACCATCCGCTGGTCGGGCTGCTGGTCGTGGAGTCCACGGCGATGCGGGTGCCGGCCCGGCCGGACCTCACGATCGTGCTGCACACCCCGCTGGACGAGGCGAACACCGCGGCCAAACTGGAGTGGCTGGCCTCCCCGGAGGGCCGGCGCGGGGCGATGTACCCCGTGGCCGGATAGCGGCCCCACCGGTACGTATGCTCGGCTCATGACCGACAGCAGCGAGCTTGGCCCCGAGGACCGCAAGATCGTCACCCTGGCCCGTTCGGCACGGGCCCGCAACGGTGTGCCCGAGGGGGCGGCCGTACGGGACGAGACGGGACGTACGTATGTCGCCGGAACCGTCGAGCTGCCGTCCCTGAAGCTGAGCGCGCTGCGCACGGCCGTCGCGATGGCGGTGGCGTCCGGGGCGAAGTCGCTGGAGGCGGCGGCCGTGGTGACCGAGGCGGAATCGGTCACCGAGGAGGACCGGGCGGCCGTCCGGGACCTGGGCGGCGCGGGGACTCCGGTGCTGGTGGCGGGGGTGGACGGCAATGTCCGTACCACGGTGACCGCAGGCTGATACCCCCGGTAACACTTGGCCGGAATTCCGGCTTGCAGTTCCTCTTCCCTCGC
Organism: Streptomyces sp. NPDC047081; assembly: GCF_040643775.1. Taxonomy (NCBI): domain Bacteria; kingdom Bacillati; phylum Actinomycetota; class Actinomycetes; order Kitasatosporales; family Streptomycetaceae; genus Streptomyces; species Streptomyces sp. NPDC047081. The sequence continues at coordinate 279,494 of NZ_JBEYUY010000009.1, forward strand.
GTATCAATGGGAACGTTGGTTCCGACGGGCCGTCAGATTTCGAGCCGCGCAGCGCGACCGCACCCGCCTGCCATGGGCGTTCCGTCGGGGCGCACCTCCAGCCACCCCCCATTTCCCCCAGAGGTTCCCGTATACGGGAAGGGAGCTGAACCCCCATGAGACGCAAGCGCATCGGTATGGGTGCGGCACTGACGGTCGGGGCCCTCGCGGCCACCGGACTCGCCTTCGCGCCGACGGCCGCGGCCGTCACCCCGGACACGGCGACGATCAACGCCGACTGCGGCAGCTTCGGCAGCGGTGAGGCCACACTCACGGCCACCCAGGACGGCACGGCGGCCACCATCACCGTCACCTCGGCCGTCACCGCGCCGATCGCCCTGTCGGAGGACTCGATCTCCTCCACCCTCACCCTCGTCAACAACACCACCGGCGGGACCAGTGTCTTCACCGGTACGGAGAACCCGGCCATCGCGGCCGGCGACCCCGTCACCGTCGGTCCCCTCGACGGCACCGTCGCCTCCGGCGACAGCCTGGAGGCGTACGGCGGCTCGCTGCAGCTGACCGTCTTCGGGATCACCGTCACCTGCACCGCGACCGCCGCGCAGTCCCCGGGCCCCTTCGTCTTCGACTGAGCCCCTCCCGCTTCGTTCGCAGCAAACGGACCGTCAGTTCCTGGGTCCCATACAGGAACTGACGGTTCATCAGTTCATTTCGCCCTCTCCATTGACTTCTCACGCGATCCACACATCAATGCCCCCCAGTGAGGCGCAGAAGAGAGGGGGCACACCCATGGGAACGCAGAACCGAAGACGCCGCTGGGCGTCTCTGCTCGGGGCGACCGCGCTCGCGGTCACCGCGGGCGGTGCGCTGGCCTGCCCGGCCGGCGCCGCCACGAACGTGGACTTCGCCACGCACTGCATCCCGCCCGCGGTCGCCGGCATCCCGCCGATCGACGGCACCACGACCGCCGGCATCGCCGTGAGCGACACCACCCCGGACGTCGGCGACACCGTCACCGTGACCTACACGGTGGTCAAGCCCGCCGCCAGCAACCCCACCGCGATCGCCCTGCCGGCCGACATCATGACGCCGACCGGAAAGGTCACCCTCGGCGGGGCGCAGACCGGTGACATCACGGTCGCGGGACCCAAGAAGAACGACCCGGTGCCGGGCAACGGCGCCTTCCCGTCGTTCTCCATGACCGGCACCTTCAAGGTCACCACCGCCGGGTCGATCACGCTCTCGCCCGGCGACTACAACATCCACACCAGCTACATCCTGGAGCTGGACACCCCGTGCACGGTGACCAACCCGCCCGCGCCGGTCTCCGAGACCCTCACGGCGACGGACACCAGCACGCCGGTCAACAACCGCGCCATCACGCTCGACAAGGCCTCCGGCGCACCCGGTGACAGCGTCACCGTCAGCGGCACCGGGTTCACGGCGGGCGCGACCGTGACCCTGGCCGGCCGGTCCGGCGACAACCAGACCGGGGACACCGCGACCACCACCGCGGGCGCCGACGGCAGGATCAGCGCTCCCCTCGTCGTCAACGACAAGACGACGACCGGGATCGTGGCGTACGAGGGCAGCGCGTGGACCGCGGCCCTCAGCTCCCCGGTCGCCGCGTACACGGTCATCGACAACACGCCGATCCCGCCCGGGAGTCAGAAGATCACGACGACCGTGAACGCCGGAACGCTGTCGATGTCCCAGGACGGGGACTCGGTCGCGCTGTCGGCGGTCAACTTCGGCACCGGCGGGGCCTCGACCGGTGCGCTGCGGACCGTCACCGTCAAGGACTTCCGCGGCGGGCCGGCCGGCTGGTCGCTGACCGGGAAGGTCACCGACTTCACCGCGCCCGGCGCCAAGATCGATGCCGACAAGCTGAGTTGGACCCCCGCCTGCGCCACCAAGGCGGGCAGCCCGAGCACCTGCCAGGCCGGTTCGCCGGGCGTGGTGGGCACGTCGGGCGCGACGCTGGCGTCGACCCCCAACGGGACCGTCACCGGCGGTGAGTTCACGGCGGACGCGGGGCTCTCCCTCGACGTACCGGCGTTCACGCCTCCGGGCACGTACTCCGGGGTCCTCACCCTCACGCTCAGCTGATCGGCCGTACGGGCGTCCGCACCCGCCCGTCCACCTCTTCCACCCGTGGGGGTCCGCACCCATGCGCAAGCTGTACGTCCTCCTCCTGGGCCTGGTCCTGGCCGCGCTGCCGGCCGCGCCCGCGCACGCCGCCGACAACGGCAGCTGGTCCGTCTACCCGGCCGCGTCGAAGCTCGGCGCACGGCCGTACTTCTATCTCTCCGCCGATCCCGGCACGACGATCTCCGACAAGGTGGTCGTCGCCAACAAGACCGGGAAGCCGCTGACCTTCCGGATGTACGCCGCCGACGCCTACAACACCGCGCGGGACGGCGGGTTCGCCGTGAAGACGGTGAAGGAGAGGCAGCGGGGCGTGGGCGCCTGGGCCAAGCCCGCGAAGTCCCGGATCACCGTCCCGGCGCACGGCAGGATCACCGTGCCCTTCACGCTCACCGTGCCCGAGGGCGCCGAACCCGGCGACCACCCGGGCGCGTTGGTCGCCCTCGACGAACAGGTCGACCGGGGCGACGGCTCACTCGCACTCGGCGTCCAGCGGGCCGTCGCCGCCCGCGTCTATCTGCGCGTCGGCGGTCCGACCCTGTCCGCGATCGCGGTCGAGAACGTCCACGTCGTCCACCACCAGCCCCTCGTCCCCGGCCTCGGCGACAGCACGGCGACGATCTCCTACACCCTGCACAACACCGGCAACGTCACCCTGAACCCCAAGGTGGAGCTGCGCGCAAGCGGACTGTTCGGCCGTACGCTGCTGTCCCGCGACCTCACCCGCATCCCCGCCGAACTGCTGCCCGGCCAGCGCGTCCACCTCACCGAACCCTGGCGGGGCGCGCCCCAACTCGACTGGGGAGACGTCACGTTGACCGCGAGCGCCAAGGACACCAGGGAGTCGGCGAGCGCGTCCTTCTTCGCCCTGCCCTGGCTGGTCGCGGTGGTCCTGCTGGTGGTGGCCGTGGTGGGAACGGTCCTGCTGCTCAGAGCGCGTCGGGCCCGCGCTCTCCCGTCCGCACCCGTACGACCGTCTCGACCGGCAGCGCCCACACCTTCCCGTCCCCGATCTTCCCCGTCTGTGCGGCCTTGACGATCGCGTCGATGACGGCGTCGGAGTCGGCGTCGTCGACGACGACCTCGATACGGACCTTGGGCACGAGGTCGACCTGGTACTCGGCGCCCCGGTACACCTCGGTGTGGCCGCGCTGACGGCCGTAACCGCTGGCCTCGCTCACGGTCAGACCGTTGATCCCCATCTCCTGGAGGGCGGTCTTCACCTCGTCGAGGCGGTAGGGCTTGACGATCGCGGTGATGAGCTTCATGCCTGGGACTTGACCTTCTGGGCGGAGGGGACGACGGAGGAGCTGACCGGGGCGCCGTGGCCCAGGACGCCGTGATCGTATGCGGTCTCGGCGTGCACCGTAAGGTCCAGGCCGGTGTGCTCCTGCTCCTCGCTCGCCCGGAAGCCCATCGCCCTGTCGATCGCCTTGCCGATCCCGTACGTGACCACGAAGGCGTACGCCGCCACCGCGACCACGGCCACCAGCTGTTTGCCGAGCTGCGCGAGCCCGCCGCCGTACAGCAGGCCCTCGGTGCCGCCGGTCATCGCCTTCTCCGCGAAGACGCCGATCAGCAGGGTGCCGATGACTCCGCCGACCAGGTGGACGCCGACGACGTCGAGCGAGTCGTCGTAGTTCAGCTTGAACTTCCAGCCCACGGCGTACGAGCAGACGACGCCGGCGGCGAGGCCGACGACCAGGGCGCCGAGCAGCGAGACCGAGCCGCAGGAGGGGGTGATGGCGACCAGGCCGGCGACCGCGCCGGACGCCGCGCCCAGAGTCGTCGGGTGGCCGTCGCGCTTCTGCTCGACGAAGAGCCAGCCGAGCAGGCCGGTGCAGCCGGCGGCGAGGGTGTTGAGGAAGACGGCGGCGGCGAGGCCGTTGGCGCCGAGCGCGGAGCCCGCGTTGAAGCCGAACCAGCCGAACCAGAGGAGACCGGCGCCCAGCATCACCATCGGGAGGTTGTGCGGGCGCATCGCGTCCTTCTTGAACCCGAGGCGCGGGCCGAGGACCAGGCACAGGGCGAGACCGGAGGCGCCGGAGGTGATCTCGACCGGCAGACCGCCCGCGAAGTCCAGGGCGCCGAGGTGGTCCAGGATCCAGCCGCCCGGGCCCCAGACCCAGTGGGCGACGGGAACGTATACGAGCAGCGCCCACACCGGCACGAAGACCAGCCAGGCGCCGAACTTCACGCGGTCCGCGACCGCGCCGCTGACGAGGGCCGCCGTGATGATCGCGAAGGTGAGCTGGAAGGTGGCGAACAGCAGGGTGGGGACCGTGCCCTGCACGCTGTCCGGGCCGAGGCCGGTCATCCCGGCGTGCTTCAGCCCGCCGAGCAGTCCGGCGCCGATGTCGTCGCCGAAGGCCAGGGAGTAGCCGGCGGCCAGCCACACCACGGTGACCAGCGCGATCGACACGAAGCTCATCATCAGCATGTTGAGGACGCTCTTCGTGCGGACCATGCCGCCGTAGAAGAGGGCGAGGCCCGGGGTCATCAGCAGGACGAGGGCGGTGGCGGCGAGCAGCCAGGCGGTGTCGCCGGTGTCGATGCGCGCGGCAGCCTGTGCGGCGGCGAGGGACATACGGGTCTCCAACGGGTGGGGGCTCGTCAGAGGGTCACCGCTGTGTATTTCTGCTTGGGTACGTATATGTTTCCGTGACGTTTCATTGCGCGCGGGTTACCGGAACCTCACGGTACGGCGGGGCTTCGTGGATCAGGGAGAATGGCCGCATGAGCGTTCGCAGTCAGTCATCCGAGCCGTCGGCGGCGGCCCCCCACCGGTCGGGCTTCGCCTGTTTCGTCGGCCGCCCCAACGCGGGCAAGTCCACCCTCACGAACGCTCTGGTCGGGCAGAAGGTGGCGATCACCGCGAACCAGCCGCAGACCACGCGGCACACGGTGCGCGGGATCGTGCACCGGGAGGACGCCCAGCTGATCCTGGTCGACACGCCTGGGCTGCACAAGCCGCGCACGCTGCTGGGTGAGCGCCTGAACGACGTGGTCCGCACGACGTGGGCGGAGGTCGACGTGATCGGCTTCTGCCTCCCCGCCAACGAGAAGATCGGCCCCGGCGACCGCTTCATCGCCAAGGAACTGGCGGGCATCCGCAAGACCCCCAAGATCGCCATCGTCACCAAGACGGACCTCGTCGACTCCAAGACCCTCGCCGAGCAGCTCATCGCCATCGACCAGCTGGGCAAGGAACTCGGCTTCGAGTGGGCCGAGATCGTGCCGGTGTCGGCGGTCGGCGACAAGCAGGTGAGCCTCCTCGCGGACCTCCTCGTCCCGCTCCTCCCGGAGGGCCCGGCGCTCTACCCCGAGGGCGACCTCACCGACGAGCCCGAGCAGGTCATGATCGCCGAGCTGATCCGCGAGGCGGCCCTGGAGGGCGTCCGCGACGAGCTCCCGCACTCCATCGCGGTGGTCGTGGAGGAGATGCTCCCGCGCGAGGACCGCCCCGCCGACAAGCCCCTCCTCGACATCCACGCCAACCTCTTCATCGAACGCCCCAGCCAGAAGGGCATCATCATCGGCCCGAAGGGCGAGCGTCTGAAGAAGGTGGGCATCAAGTCGCGGAAGCAGATCGAGGCGTTGCTGGGTACGCCGGTGTTCTTGGATCTTCACGTGAAGGTGGCGAAGGACTGGCAGCGGGATCCCAAGCAGCTACGTCGACTGGGGTTCTGACGGGGTCAGGTCCTGGAGGCCTACCACGCGCAGGAGTTGGAGGCGTTCGTAGGACTCCGTGCCTGGGCGGGCCGTGTGGACGACCAGCATGTGGTGGGTGTCCTGGGTGGCGAGGATCTCGCAGTCCAGCTCCAGGAGGCCTACCAGCGGGTGCCGGAAGCGTTTCGTGGACTGGCGGCGTACCGCCACCTCGTGCTCGTCCCAGAGCGTCGCGAACTCCTCGCTGCCGGAACGAAGTTCGGCCACCAGTGCCGCCGGCTCCGGGTCGTCCGGGCGGGACGCCGCCACCGCCCGCAGATTGGCCACATGGGCGCGCGCGTGGTCGGGGACGTCCTCCGGCGGGAAGAGCCCGCGCGAGGACGGGTCCAGGAAGAAGCGGCGGAGCATGTTGCGGTCGTGGGGCGGGCGGGCGAACACGTCCCCGGAGAGCGCCCGCGACATCGCGTTCTGCGCCAGCACCTCGCCGCAGTCGCTCGTCACCAGCGCGGGGGTGTCGTACAGCCGGTCCAGGACCAGCAGCAGCCCGGGGTTGACGTGTGAGGACGCCCCGCCCCGGCGCGGCGGCTCCTCGCCCGCCAGGTGGAACAGGTGGTCCCTCTCGTCGTCCGTCAGGCGCAGCCCGCGGGCCAGCGCCGTGAGCATCTGGCGCGACGGGCGCGGGCCCCGGGACTGCTCCAGCCGCGTGTAGTAGTCCACCGACATCCCGGCCAGCTGCGCCACCTCCTCGCGCCGCAGCCCCGGCGTACGGCGCCGCGCGCCCGCCGTGAGGCCCACGTCGGACGGGTCCAGCCGGGCACGGCCACGGCGCAGGAAGTCGGCGAGTTCGGCTCGGTTCACCCCTCCAGCGTGCGGGATGCCGCCCGGCTTATCCAGGGACTGCCGATCCCCTGATCAGGAGGTCTCTCCCGGTACCGGGATCCCCGCTGAAGGCTGGTCCGTGACGAGAGGAGCAGGACATGCTGACTTTGGTGACCGGTACGACGGGACAGGTCGGACGCCGTTTCGTACCGAGGCTGATCGCCCAGACCCGGGGTGACGAGCGGGTCCGGGTGCTGGTGCGGGACGCTGCCCGCGGGGAGCGGTACGCCGAGCTGGGCGCGGAGGTCGTCGTCGGCGATCTGCGGGACGCGGAGGCGCTCGGCAAGGCGGTCGCGGGCGTGGACGCTGTCGTGAACGTCGCCGCGGCCTTCCGTGGGGTGCCGGACGAGGAGGCGCGGGCCGTCAACCGGGACGCGGCGGTGGAGCTGGGGCGCGCGGCGCAGGCGGTCGGCGTGCGGCGGTTCGTGCAGGTCAGTACGGGGCTGGTGTACGGCACGGGGCGGGGGCGGCCGGTGACGGAGGAGGACGAGAGCCGGCCCGGCGGGTCGATGTGGGGCGCGTATCCCGAGTCGAAGGCGCAGGCGGAGCGGGAGTTGCTGGCGCTGGACGGCATGGACGTACGGGTCGCCCGGCTGCCGTTCGTGTACGGCGAGGGGGACCCGCACCTCGCGCAGTCCCTGATGTGGGCCGGGAACTGGGCGGCGACCCAGCGGCTGCACATGGGGCACCACGCGGATGTCGCGCAGGGTCTGCTGCGGGTCCTGCACGCGCCGGGTATCGCCGGGCGGATCTACAACATCGCGGACGACGCGCCCGTCACGGCGGTGGAGCTGCACCAGCTGAACGGGGTGGAGGTACCGGCCGGGCTGCAGGGCCGGACCGACCCCGATCCGTGGCTGGTGATCATGTCGACGGAGCGGATTCGGAGGGAGCTGGGGTATCGGCCGGTGTATCCGTCGGTGTACGCGGCAAGGGACGCCGGAGCCCTCTAATCCACACTCTTGATACGGCCCACCAACACCGCCCCCGCCAACCCGATCACCGCCGCCACCGCATACAGCATCCGGTAGCCGCCCAGATACGTCACGATCGGGGCGGCCAGGGCGGGGGCCGCTACCTGGGGGAGGGCGTTGGCCACGTTGATGACGCCCAGGTCCTTGCCGCGGTCCAGGGCCTTCGGGAGTACGTCCGTCATCAGGGCGAAGTCCACCGACATGAACACCCCGAGGGCCACGCCCAGCAGCGCCGCCACCACGATCGCCCCCGCCCACGTCTGCCACGCGGCCAGCAGCGCCGTCGCCACCGCCATCAGCACCCCGGACCACTTCACGAACGGCTTGCGCCGCCCCACCCGGTCCGACCAGACGCCGCCCACCACCACCGTGGCCAGCAGCGCCACACTGTCCACCGCGGTCAGGATCAGCACGCCCTGCTCGGGGTCGGAGTAGTGCAGCCGGTCCCGCAGGTAGTACAGCAGGTACAGCAGCACCAGCGCGTTGCTGAGGTTGATCAGGAAACGGGTCAGCCAGGCCCAGCCGAAGTCCGGAAAGCGCCGCGGACTCAGCCAGAAGCCGCGCGCGAACGACCCCCAGGACCACGCCGGCCGGTCCGCGACCGCGAGCCGCAGGTCCGGGTGGCGGAGCACGTACGGCAGCACACCCGCCAGCGCGAACACCGCGCAGGCCGCGTACCCCGCCGCGATCCCGCCCGCGACCGTCGCGAGACCCGTCCCGGTGACCGCGCCGAGGATCTGCGCGGCGCCCAACCAGCCGCCCACCACGCCCCGTTGGCGCCGCGGCACCCGGTCCGGCACGGCGGCCGTGACCGCCGCGAACGCCGCGTTCAGCGTCAGCTGGACCAGACACCAGCCGAGCGCCATCACCCACAGCCCGCCCGCCCCGGCGAGCACCAGCAACGACAGGGCGCCGCCCGCCGCACCGGCCACGATCCACGGCGTACGGCGGCCCCAGCGGGCCGCGGTGCGGTCCGACAGCGCGCCGAAGAACGGGTTCGCGGCCAGGGAGACCACGGCCCCGACACCCGTCACCCAGGCGAGCAGCGTCTCCTTCGACATGCCCGTGCCGGGCGCGAAGTCCTCCGCCTGCCGGGCCAGCAGGATCTGCAGCGGGCCGTACCAGCCCACCCAGATCGCCACGTTGGCCAGCGACAGCGTCGCCGTCCAGCCCCCGCCGACCCGCTCGACCGGCTCGGCGAGCGCCTCCGACGGCCGGGTGGCCGTCATCTCTGGGCCCGGATCATGTCCCGGAACCAGTCGTACGAGGCCTTCGGCGTCCTCGCCTGGGTCTCGTAGTCGACGTGGACGAGGCCGAAGCGGCGCTCGTACCCCTCGGCCCACTCGAAGTTGTCCAGCAGCGACCACACGAAGTACCCGCGCACGTCCACGCCCGCCTCGACGGCGTCGTGCAGGGCGCGGATGTGGCCGTCCAGGTAGGCGATGCGGTCCTGGTCGTCCACGCCCTCGTACGAGCAGCCGTTCTCGGTGATGACGACGGGCGGGAGCCGGTCGCCGTAGCGCTCGCGGAAGGTGGTGAGGAGTTCCGTCAGGCCCGCCGGGACCACCGGCCAGCCGAAGTCCGTGACCGGGACGCCCTCGATCTGCCGTACCGAGAAGGGGAGTTCGGCCGGGATGGTCAGCCCGCCGAACTCGATGTCCTCGCCCTGCGGGGCGCCCACCCGGGTCGGCGCGTAGTAGTTGACCCCGTACCAGTCGATCGGCTCGGAGATGACCTTGAGGTCCGCCTCGACGTCGCCCGGCATCAACTCGCCGAGACCGTCGGGGTATTGGCCGAGCAGCAGCGGGTCGGCGAACAGGCGGTTGAGCAGCAGGTCGTAGAAGCCCGCCGCCTCCACGTCCGCCGGCTCCTCGGAGGCCGGCCAGGTCGGGCCGTGCGAGTTGGCGATCCCGATGTCGTTCGCGCCGGCCGCGCGCAGCGCCCGTACCGCCAGACCGTGTGCGAGGAGCTGGTGGTGGGCGACGGGCAGCGCGTCGAAGAGCAGCTGCTTGCCGGGGGCGTGGGCGCCCAGCGCATGGCCCAACAGGGTGTGTTCCGCGGGCTCGTTGAGGGTGATCCACTTCGTCACGCGGTCACCGAGCCGCTCGGCGACGACCGACACGTACTCCGCGAAACGCGATGCCGTGTCCCGGTCCAGCCAGTCCAGCGTGACCGGCAGGTCCCAGTGGAAGAGGGTCGGGACCGGCCGTACGCCGGCCGTGAGCAGCTCGTCCACGAGGCGGTCGTAGAAGTCGAGGCCCCCGGGGGAGTTCACCCGCGGCCAGGAGATCGAGAAGCGGTACGCGTCCACGCCCAGGCCGGCCAGGAGGGCCACGTCCTCGGGGTAGCGGTGGAAGTGGTCGCAGGCCACCGCCGCGGTGGAGCCGTCCTTCACCCGCCCCGGCTCGGCCGTGAAGGCGTCCCAGACGGACTGCTCGCGCTGGTCCGCCGCGCCCTCGATCTGGTGGGCCGAGGTCGAGACGCCCCACAGGAAGCCGGCCGGGAACTGCGGAATCGGGTTCGCCGCCTTCAGCGGCTCGGTCGTCATGCGCGGATCATCCTTACCCACCAGTAAGGAAGTCAACGCCCGTGCGTGAACGGCCTGTTACGGGCCCAACGGCCTGTTACGGGCCTACGCGCCTTCCTTCAGCACCCTGGAGATCAGCGTCCGCTGCTCCTCCGTGAGCCGGGGGTCGGCCGCGTACACCGTCCTTCCGTCCACCGTGATCTCGTAGTTGAAGCCGTCGGGAACCCCGACCGACGGCCGGCCCCGGCCGCCGGCGACCGCCCGCTCGGCCAGGGCCTGCCACTCGAGGGCATCGGGCCGCCCCGAGGTGTCTACCTCGGCCTGCCGCTCGATGCCCGCGAAACCGCCCGTGCGCCGTACTCGAATACGCATGGGTGACTGTCTAGTACGGAACTACGCCGTCCGCACCCCGACCTGCTCCCAGGCCTTCAGCACCGCCTGCAGCTCCTCGCCGTCGCTGAAGCGGGCCCTGGCCGCGGCGACCGTGAGCTTCGCGAAGTCCGCGAACAGGGCGTCCTTCTTCAGCTCGCCGCCGGTCAGGACGTCGTACCAGATCTGCCCGGCCTTCTCCCAGGCGTGGCCGCCGAGGGCGGTCGCGGCCAGGTAGAAGGCGTGGTTGGGGATGCCGGAGTTGATGTGGACGCCGCCGTTGTCGCGGCCGGTGCGGACGAAGTCGTCCATGGTCGCGGGCTGCGGGTCCTTGCCGAGGACGTCGTCGTCGTACGCCGTGCCCGGCTCCTTCATGGAGCGCAGCGCCTTGCCCGTCACGCGCGGGGCGAGGAGGCCCGCGCCGATCAGCCAGTCGGCCTCGGCGGCGGTCTGGCCGAGCGTGTACTGCTTGATCAGGGAGCCGAAGACGTCGGACAGGGACTCGTTGAGGGCGCCTGGCTGGCCGAAGTAGGTCAGGTTCGCGGTGTACTGCGTGACGCCGTGGGTGAGTTCGTGGCCGATGACGTCGATCGGGATGGTGAAGTCGAGGAAGATCTCGCCGTCACCGTCGCCGAACACCATCTGCTCGCCGTTCCAGAAGGCGTTGTTGTAGTCGTTGTCGTAGTGCACGGTCGCGTCGAGCGGGAGGCCGTTGCCGTCGATCGAGTAGCGCTCGTAGGCCTTGAGGTAGAGCTCGAAGGTGGCGCCGAGGCCGGCGTAGGCGCGGTTGACGGTGGCGTCCTTGCCGGGGTCCGAGCCCTCGGCGCGGACCTTCTTGCCGGGCAGGTCGGTGTGGTGGCGGGCGTCGTAGATCGTGCGGTGCGGTTTGCCTTCGGCGGCGCCGGGAGGGGCGGCGACGGCCGGGGCGCCGATCACCGTGGTCAGGCGGCGATGGGTGCGCTCGAAGGCGTCGCGCTCCAGGGTCTTGCGGGCGGGGTCCGCCAGCGCGGGATCCTCGTGCTGGGCCAGCTTGTCGAGGATGTGCGGAGGTACGACGGTGCAGAAGACGGGCTCGAAGCCCCCGTTGGTCTTCGTCATGCCGGGCACGATTGCACTGCGTTAGCCAGATGTCACTAGGTGCGACCATGATTGGTGAAATGTGGGGATGCTTCCGCCATGGGTGGTTGCTCTGTGTTATGCGCCGCGGGTCGCGTGTGGCTGGTCGCGCAGTTCCCCGCGCCCCTGGGTAGGCCGAGTCCCGCATACTGATACGGAACCGCCAATCCGGATGGGCTCGGCTAGCATGCTTCGCATCATGCGTTTCGGGCTGCTTCTTCTTAGCTGCCGCGGCGAGGGCCTGTAGTCCAGGTCGACTCCCTCCCCGCGGAGCTTCGCGTTGCGTCGTCGGCCGTCCTTCAGGACACCAAGAGGAGCCCCGCAATCATGGCGAACCGCCAGCAGCCCAGCAGCATGCCGATCCACAAGTACGGCCGGTACGAGCAGGTCGACATCCCCGACCGCACCTGGCCCGAGCAGCGGATCACCCAGGCCCCCCGTTGGCTCTCCACCGACCTGCGCGACGGCAACCAGGCCCTGATCGACCCGATGTCGCCCGAGCGCAAGCGCCGGATGTTCGACCAGCTGGTCAAGATGGGCTACAAGGAGATCGAGGTCGGCTTCCCGGCCTCCGGGCAGACCGACTTCGACTTCGTACGGTCGATCATCGAGGAGCCCGGGGCGATCCCCGACGACGTCACCATCTCCGTACTGACCCAGGCCCGCGAGGACCTGATCGAGCGGACCGTGGAGTCCATCAAGGGCGCCAAGCGTGCGACCGTCCACCTGTACAACGCCACCGCGCCCGTCTTCCGCCGGGTCGTCTTCCGCGGGTCCAGGGACGACATCAAGCAGATCGCCGTCGACGGCACGCGCCTGGTCATGGAGTACGCCGAGAAGCTGCTGGGCCCGGAGACGGAGTTCGGCTACCAGTACAGCCCCGAGATCTTCACCGACACCGAGCTGGACTTCGCGCTGGAGGTCTGCGAGGCGGTCATGGACGTCTGGCAGCCCGGCCCCGGCCGCGAGATCATCCTCAACCTGCCTGCCACCGTTGAGCGTTCGACCCCCTCCACACACGCCGACCGCTTCGAGTGGATGGGTCGCAACCTGTCCCGCCGCGAGCACGTCTGCCTGTCGATCCACCCGCACAACGACCGCGGTACGGCCGTCGCCGCCGCCGAGCTGGCGCTGATGGCCGGCGCCGACCGCGTCGAGGGCTGTCTGTTCGGGCAGGGCGAGCGCACCGGCAACGTCGACCTGGTGACCCTGGGCATGAACCTCTTCTCCCAGGGCGTCGACCCGCAGATCGACTTCTCCGACATCGACGAGATCCGTCGTACGTGGGAGTACTGCAACCAGATGGAGGTCCACCCGCGCCACCCGTACGTGGGCGACCTGGTCTACACGTCCTTCTCCGGCTCCCACCAGGACGCCATCAAGAAGGGCTTCGACGCGATGGAGGCCGACGCGGCCGCCAAGGGCGTCACGGTCGACGACATCGAGTGGGCGGTGCCGTACCTGCCGATCGACCCGAAGGACGTCGGCCGCTCCTACGAGGCCGTCATCCGGGTCAACTCGCAGTCCGGCAAGGGCGGAATCGCGTACGTCCTGAAGAACGACCACAAGCTGGACCTGCCCCGCCGGATGCAGATCGAGTTCTCGAAGATCATCCAGGCGAAGACGGACGCCGAGGGCGGCGAGGTCACCGGCTCCGACATCTGGGCGGTCTTCCAGGACGAGTACCTGCCGAACCCGGAGAACCCCTGGGGCCGTATCCAGGTCCGCAACGGCCAGTCGACCACCGACACGGACGGCGTGGACACGCTGCGGGTCGAGGCGACCGTCGACGGCGAGGACACCGTCCTGACCGGCTCGGGCAACGGCCCGATCTCCGCCTTCTTCGACGCGCTGGCCGCCGTCGGCGTCGACGCCCGGCTGCTGGACTACCAGGAGCACACGATGAGCGAGGGCGCCTCCGCGCAGGCCGCCTCCTACATCGAATGCGCGATCGACGACAAGGTCCTGTGGGGAATCGGCATCGACGCGAACACGACGCGTGCGTCGCTGAAGGCGGTCGTCTCCGCCGTCAACCGCGCGGCCCGATAGACCCTCTGACCGGCGGTTTAGGGGTCCTGATCTTCGTATACGGCGATCAGGGCCCCGTCCCTTTTCGGCCACCCGTCCGTGGAGGTCACGGAAAGGTCTCGTCCGGGGTGCTGACTACGCCTCTCCTATGTGGCTAACATCACGCCAGCGCGACGATGTTGCCGCGCGGTTACGGAGGTGCGACGTGCTGCCAGTACGGGGACGAAACGGCCGAGCGGCCAGGCCTGCGCGCCTTCTGGGCACCCGCACCGCGTGGACACCCGTCGGGGACGGCGAGTTCTTCTGCCCGGGGTGCGGGGGCGACCGCAACTACCAGCGGCTGACGGGCCGCCGCCGCTTCACCCTCCTCGGCGTCCCGGTCCTGCCGCGCGGCGAGACCGGCCCGGTCGTCGAATGCGCGGCCTGCCGCCGCCACTTCGGCACCGACGCCCTCGACCACCCGACCACCACCCGCTTCTCGGCGATGCTCCGCGACGCCGTGCACACCGTCGCCCTGGCGGTGCTGGCCGCGGGCGGCACCTGCTCCCGTACGTCCCTCGAAGCCGCCGCGGCCACCGTCCGCTCGGCCGGCTTCGACGACTGCACGGAGGAGCAGCTGGCCGCGCTCGTCGAGGCCCTGGCCGCCGACGCGGGCCGCGTCTACGGCCAGTCCTGCGGCGCGGGCCTCGCCATAGAACTCCACGAGGCCCTCGACCCGCTCGCCCCGCACCTCGCCCCCGTAGGCCGCGAATCGATCCTGCTCCAGGGCGCCCGCATCGCCCTGGCGGACGGGCCGTACACACCGGCGGAGCGGGATGTGCTGGCTACGGTGGGGGCGGCCTTGACCATCTGCGCGGACGACGTGAAGCGGCTGCTGGAGGCGGCGCGCACACCGTCCTAGAAGCGCCTTCTCGTACTCCCACGGGAGTAATCCCGCCCCCGGGTCACCCCTGGCAGTAGCCCCCGACTCGCCCCCACGCCCGACGATCCCGCCCCCTTCCGCCGGGAGTCTGGAACCGACCCAGACACCCGACCGGAGGGAGGCCCGTCCATGGGGGCCGCAAACACGTCCGTACGGCGGCGGCGAGCCGTGCCCTGGGTGGTGCTCGCGCTGTGGCTGGCCGCGCTCGTGCTCGCGGGGCCGCTCGCCGGGAAGTTCTCCGACATCCAGCAGAACCGCTCCGTCGACTACCTCCCCGACAGCGCCGACTCGACCCAAGTCGCCCGTATACAGGACCAGTTGCCGGGCGGCGAGGCCACCGACCTGATCCTTGTGTACCACCGCGACGGCGGGCTCACGGCCGCGGACAGGAGCAAGGCTGCCGCGCAGGTCGCCGAGATCGGGAGGGCGTACGAGCTGACCGGGAAGCCGCGGGCGGTTCCGTCCCGGGACGGCGGCACGCTCATGTACCCCGTCTCCAGCACCGGGCCCGGCCAGGACGACAAGGCGCGGGACGGCTTCGTCGACGGGGTGCGGGACATCGCGAACGGCGGGGCCGGGCTCAGTGTCGAGGTCGGCGGGCCCGGCGGGCTGCAGACCGACATGAGCAAGGTGTTCGGCTCCATCGACGGCACGCTGCTCTACGCCACCCTCGGCGTCGTCACCGCCCTGCTGATCCTGATCTACCGCAGCCCCTTCCTGTGGCTGGTGCCGCTCGCCGTCGCCGGAGTCGCCGCGGGTATGGCGATGGCCGCCGGATACGGCCTCCACGAGGCCTTCGGCGTCACCGTCACCGGCCAGAGCGGCGGTGTGATGACGGTCCTCGTCCTCGGCGCGGGCACCGACTACGCCTTGCTCCTCATCTCCCGCTACCGCGAGGAGCTACGGCGCCACGAGCGCCCGTACGAGGCCATGCGCGCCGCGCTCAGGGGCTGCGGTCCGGCGGTCCTCGCCTCCTCGGGGACCGTCGCGGCGGGGCTGCTGTGCCTGCTCGCCGCCGACCTCAACAGCAGCCGCGGGATGGGCCCGGTCGGGATGGTGGGGGTACTGGCGGCCCTTGTCGCCATGACCACCCTGCTGCCGGCGCTGCTCGTGCTGCTCGGCCGGCGGGTGTTCTGGCCGCTGATCCCGGCCTTCGACAGCGAACCCAAGGTGCGCCGGTCGCTGTTCGCCGCGATGGGTACGTCCGCCACGCGCCGCCCGGTCGTCGTGCTGGCCGGCGGGGCGGTGCTCCTCGGCGCGCTGGCGCTGGGCGCGCTCGACCTGCCGGGTGGGCTCAAGCAGGAGGACTCCTTCACCGCGAAGCCCGAGTCCATCTCCGCGAGCCAGACCCTGGCCCGCGCCTACCCCGGACGCAGCAGCCAGCCCATCACCGTCATCGCCCCGGCCGCCAAGGCCGACGCCGTGCTCGCCAAGTCCCGTACGACCGCCGGTGTCGCGCAGGCGAGTGCCGGGCGCAGCGGCTCCGGCTGGACCGAGATCTCCGTGTACGCCACCGCGGCCCCCGAGTCGAAGGGCGAGACCCGCACCATCGAGGCCCTGCGCGCCGGGCTCGACGACACGTACGGCACCTATGTCGGCGGACCCAGCGCCCAGCAGCTCGACCTCGCCGACAGCCAGGCCCGGGACCGCGAGGTCGTCGTGCCGCTCGTGCTCGCCGCCGTGTTCGTGATCCTCGTCGGACTGCTGCGCAGCCTGGTCGCGCCGTTGATGCTGCTCGTCGCCGTGGTCGCGGTATGGGGCGCGGCGCTCGGGATCGGCGGGCTGGTGTTCGGGCCGTTGCTCGGCTTCGACGGCACGGACTCGGGGCTCGGCCTGCTGTCCTTCGTGTTCCTCGTGGCCCTCGGCGTCGACTACGGCATCTTCCTCATGCACCGCATGCGCGAGGAGTCCCTCGCGGGTGCCGAACCCCGGGCCGCCGCGCTCACCGCCCTGCGCACGACCGGCGGGGTCATCGCCTCCGCGGGCGTCGTGCTGGCCGCCACCTTCGCGGTACTGACCACACTCCCGCTCGTGGGACTGGTCGAGCTCGGCTTCGTGATCGCGGTCGGCGTGCTCCTCGACACCTTCCTCGTGCGCACCTACCTGGTCACGACCGCGAGCGTGCTCCTGGAGCGGCGCGTGTGGTGGCCGGGGCGGCTGTCGCGGGCGCCGGAGCCGGTGCGGGCGGAACGCCAGCCGGAGACCGTGTGAGGCTGGACCCCGTGCAGCAGACAACGACGCCGTGGTCCCGGCGGGGCGAGCGGATCATGGCGGTGATCAACCGTGATCCGCGCACCGCCCGGCACGGCATCCGCAACGACGCGATCCTCGCCGCCGTGCTCGCCGTGGCGGGCGTGTGCATCGCGCTGACCACCTCCCCGCACGACCGCCCCGACGCGCTCGGCTGGACGCTGCTGCTCGCCGCGTACGTGCCGATCGTCTGGCGGCGCCGGCATCCGCTGCTCGTGCTGGCGACGATGGTGGTGCTGGTCGCCCCGTACCACCTCCTGGACAACAACCACGGCGCGACCGTCCCCGCCACCTGTGTCGCGCTCTACACGGTCGCCGTCACCGGCCGCCCGCTGCGGACCATCGTCACCGCCGTGGTCGTCCTGGGCATCATCGTGACCGCCATGACGGCGATCAACCCACACCAGGCGCTCGAACTCCTGCGCGTCTCCGGCTGGGTCATCGCCACCCTCTTCTTCGGCGTCGACGTCCGCTACTACCGCCAGTACGTCGCCGGCATCGTCGAACGCGCCGAGCGCGCCGAACGCACCCGCGAGGAGGAGGCCCGCCGCCGGGTCGCCGAGGAGCGGCTGCGCATCGCCCGCGACCTGCACGACCTGCTCGCCCACACCATCACCCTCATCGGCGTGCAGACCTCGGTCGCCGCGCACGTCCTGGCCGCCGACCCCGAACGCCTCGACCGGGAGACGGTGGCGAAGGCCCTGGACGACATCGCGGACACCTGCCGGACCGCGCGCGGCGAGCTGCGCACCACCCTGGAGGTGCTCCGCGAGAACGACGCCGCCGACGGCCGCGGCCCCCTCCCCGGCCTCGACGGCCTGCCCGACCTCGTGGAGGCGGCCCGCCTCGCGGGCGCGCGCGTGGCGCAGACGGTACGCGTGTCCGAGGCCCCGCCCGCCGTCGGCGCCGCCGCCTACCGCATCGTCCAGGAGGCGCTCACGAACGCGGTACGGCATGCGGGGCCCGAACCCGCCGTACAGGTCGAGCTGTACGAGGAGCAGGGCGCCCTGCGCCTGTCCGTCACCGACGACGGCACCGGCCCGACGCCCGGCGGCACCCCCGGGTTCGGCCTGGTCGGCATGCGGGAGAGGGCCCGCAGCGTGGGTGGCACACTCGACGCCGGGCCACGGACGGCGGGCGGCTTCGAGGTGACCGCCGTACTGCCGCTCAACGCGACGGGGGAAGGGACCGCATGACCATCCGTGTACTGCTCGCCGACGACCAGACCCTGGTGCGGGCCGCGTTCGCCATGCTCGTCGAGTCGGCGCGGGACATGGCGGTGGTAGGACAGGCAGGCACCGGCCGGGAGGCGGTCGAGCTCACCCGCGGTGAGCGGCCCGACCTGGTGGTGATGGACATCCGGATGCCGGACCTCGACGGCATCGAGGCGACCCGCCTGATCGCCGCGGACAAGGAGCTGGCCGGTGTGCGGATCCTGGTCCTCACCACCTACGACACCGACGAGAACATCGTCGAGGCGCTGCGGGCGGGGGCGTCCGGCTTCCTGGTGAAGGACACTCGTCCGGCCGAACTCCTCGACGCGATCCGCACGGTGGCCGCGGGCGAGGCCCTGCTCTCGCCGGGGCCCACGGCAAGGCTGATCGAGCGGTTCCTGCGCAGCCCGTCGACACCCGCGACAGGCGGCCCCGAGTGCCTGTCCGACCGGGAGCGCGGGGTGCTGGCACTGGTCGCCCGGGGGCTCAACAACGCGGAAATCGCCGACGTGTTGGACCTCAGCCCGCTGACGGCGAAGACCCACGTCAGCCGGATCATGGGGAAGCTGGGGGCACGGGACCGGGCCCAGCTGGTCATGGTGGCCTACGAGTCGGGACTGGTGACTCCGGGAACCATGGGCCCGTGACCCTCCTGAGCCGCACACTCCTCGTCGCCCTCGCCCTTCTCGCGCCCCTCACCGCGACCCCGCACGCCTCCGCCTCCGCCGGCTGCTCGTCCTCCGTCCCGTACGTCTCGGGCGAGGGTGGCTACGACACCTACCGCATCCCCGCGACCGTCACCACCCGGCGCGGCACCGTCCTCGCCTTCGCCGAGGGGCGGCACAACAGTGCCGCCGACTCCGGGCACATCGACGTCGTCCTGCGGCGCTCCCGGGACGGCGGCTGCACCTGGGACCCGATGCAGGTGGTCGCCGCGGGGAACGGCAACACCCGGGGCAACCCGGCGCCCGTCGTCGACCCGCGCACCGGCGCGATCGTCCTCGTCACCTCGTACAACAGCGGTGCCGTGACCGAGGGGCAGATCATGCGCGGCGAGGTCACGCCGGAGCAGAGCCGCCGGGTGTTCGTGCAGCAGAGCTGGAACGACGGGCGCGGCTTCTCGGCCCCGCGGGACATCACGGCAGAGGTGAAGCCGGCGAACTGGCGCTGGTACGCCACGGGACCGGGCCACGCGGTCGCACTCACCCGCGGTCCGCACGCCGGGCGGCTGGTCGTCCCCGCCAACCACTCCGTCGCCCCGCCGGCCGGCTCCACCGACACCGGCCAGGAGGCCAGGTACTACGGCGCCCACGCCATCTACAGCGACGACGGCGGCGACACCTGGCACATCGGCTTGGTCGACGGCGCCCACGACGGGTACGTCAACCCCAACGAGTCGACGGCCGCCGAACTCCCCGACGGCCGCCTCTACTTCAGCTCCCGCGACCAGAGCGGCACGAGCGCCGGCAACCGCCTCGACTCCTATTCGAGCGACGGCGCCGAGAGCCTCGACCGCCCCTACGCCGTCCAGCCCACCCTGAACGACGTCCCGGTCGTGGAGGGCAGCGTCCTCCAACTCCGCGCCCCGGACGCCCCGTTGCTGTTCTCCGGCCCGTCCGTGCCGACGGTCCGCCAGTCGATGGCGATCTGGCGCAGCACGGACCAGGGGGCGACCTTCACCAACGTTCTGACGCTCAGTCAGCAGCGCGCCGCCTACTCGGACTTGGTGCAGGTCGGCTGGAACACGGTTGGGATCCTGTACGAGACCGGCGCCTCGGGCCCGTACGACACGATCGAGTTCCGCCGCCTGCCCACGGACACCTTCTAGAGGAGCCCCGCCGAGGCGAGGAACTTGCCGACCCGCTCGGTCTCCTCCGGTGACAGCGGGACCTGGGGTTCCGCCGTCACCGGGCAGTCGATGATCCCGCGCAGGTGCAGCGCCGCCTTGAAGGCGCCCAGCGCCGACGAGCTGCCGCCCATCCGCGCGGGATCCCCGGCGCCCACCAGCCTGAACAGGGCGCACAGCCGCTCCTGTTCGGCCCGTGCCCGCTCCCGGTCCCCGGCCCGGCACAGCCGGTCGAGGCGGACGTACCCGTGCGGGTCGACGTTGGCGAGCCCGGGCACGGCCCCGTCCGCGCCGAGCGCGAGCGCCGAGTCCACGACCAGCTCCGAGCCGGTCAGCACGCTGAAGCGCGGCAGCCCCCGGGCGCCGGTGACGACATCCCGGAACCCGGCCAGGTCCCCGCTGGAGTCCTTGAGCCCGGCGAGCGTCCCGTCGGCCGCGAGCTCCAGCACCAGGTCGGCGGGGAGTTTCGTGTGGACGGCGACCGGGATGTCGTACGCGATGACGGGGACCGGCGAGGCGGCGGCGAGCAGGCGGAAGTGGCGGGCGATCTCGGCCGGGTGCGTGCGGGTGTAGAAGGGCGCAGTGACGACGACGGCGTCCGCGCCCGCCGCCGTGACGGACTCGACGTGGTCCAGGACCCGCGGGGTCGTCATGTCGATCGCCCCGGCGAGCACGGGCAGTTGCCCGCCGACATGCGAGACCACCGACTCGACCACCAGCCGCCGCTGCCGGTCGCGCAGATAGGCCGCCTCGGACGACGACCCGAGCACGAAGAGCGCATGCACCCCGCCGTCCACCAGGTGGTCGACCAGCCTGAGCAGGGAGGGGACGTCCACCTCGCGGTCCGGTGTCAGGGGCGTGCAGACGGGTGGTACGACACCGGTCAGCGGGGAGGGGAAGGTCATGAGGGCTCCCTGGGGGCGTTCTGGTGGACGAGGTCGTGGGTCGCCTCGTCCTCCTCCACAGGATGGTGGCAGCGGAAGCGGTGAGCCGGTGTCGACGCGGCCGAGAAACCGGGCATTTCCGCCGCACAGACCTGGTCCGCCTTCCAGCATCGGGTACGGAACGGGCAGCCGCTCGGCGGATGCGTCGCCGACGGCACCGGGCCGGTCAGCGGGATCGGGTCGATCGGATGCAGCAGGCCGGGGGTCGCGGAGAAGAGGGCACGGGTGTACGGGTGCCGGGCCCGGGCGGTGACGTCGGCGGCCGGGGACTCCTCGACGATCCGGCCGAGGTACATGGTGATCACGCGGTCGCTCATCCGCCGTACCGTCTGGATGTCGTGCGAGACGAACACCAGGGCCAGGCCCAGGCGTTCCTTCAGGTCGAGCAGGAGGTTGAGGATCTGGGCCCGCACGGACACGTCCAGCGCGCTGGTCGGCTCGTCGGCCACCACCAGGCCGGGGTCGAGGGCCAACGCCCGGGCGATGGCGACGCGTTGGCGCTGACCGCCGGAGAGCTGCCCGGGCAGGGCGTCCGCGAGCGCGCGCGGGAGGCCGACGAGCGCCATCAACTCCCGTACCCGGTCATCCCGTTGGTCCTTCGTGCCGCGGTCGTGCACGTCCAGCGGGTCGCGCAGGATCTGGCGGACGGGCAGGCGGCGGTTCAGGGCGGTGGACGGGTCCTGGAAGATCATGCCGGTGCCGGCCCCGACGGCGGTCCGGCGTTCGGCGGGCGGCATCGACCACAGGTCGCGGCCCTGGAAGGAGACCGTGCCGGCGGTCGGGCGCTGGATGCCGACCAGCACCTTGGCCAGCGTCGACTTGCCGCAGCCGGACTCGCCGACCACGCCGACCGTCTCGCCGGGCGCGACGGCGAGGTCGGCGCCGGTCAGGGCGTACACCCGGTCCCGTGCGAACAGGCCGCCGCTGCGGGCCTTGTGGACCACATGGGTGTCGGTCAGCTCGATGATCGCGTTCACTGCACGGCCTCCGAGGTGACGAGCTCGACCGCCGGGTGGTGACAGGCCGCGGTGTGGGTGGGCGTGCCGAGGAGGTCGGGCGGGGTGGTCCGGCACAGCTCGGTGGCGAGCGGACAGCGGTCGGCGAAACGGCAGCCGGCCGGGAACTCGGCGGGGGAGGGCACGACACCCTTGATCTGGGTCATCCGTTCCTCGGCCGACTCCAGCGAGAGCACGCTGCCGAGCAGCCCGCGCGTGTAGTGGTGGGCGGCCGCCTCCACCAGGTCGGCGGTCACGCCGGTCTCCACGATCTGCCCGCCGTACATCACCACCACCCGGTCGGTGACGTCCGCGACCAGCGCGAGGTCGTGGGAGACCAGGATCAGCGCGAAGCCCAGCTCCTCGCGCAGCCGCAGCAGCAGTTCCATCACCTGCGCCTGTACGGTCACGTCCAGCGCGGTCGTCGGCTCGTCGGCGACGATCAGCTTCGGGTCGCGGGACAGCGCCATGGCGATCAGGACGCGCTGGCGCTGGCCGCCGGAGAGTTCGTGCGGGTAGCTGCGCAGGGTGCGGTCGGGGTCGAGGCCGACGAGGGCGAGCAACTCGGCGGGGCTACGGCGACCACCACGCCGTACGACCTGCTTGAGCTGGGCGCGGATGGTCATCGCCGGGTTCAGGGAGGACAGGGCGTCCTGGTAGACCATCGCCATCTCGTGCCCGAGGAGGCGGCGCCGGACGCGCATGGGCTCGGCGAGCAAGTCCCGCTGGTTGAACCGGACTTGGCCGCGGATTCGGGCACCTCGTGGTTGCAGGCCCATGACGGTGAGCGCGGTGAGCGACTTCCCGCAGCCCGACTCCCCGACCAGGCCGAGCACTTCACCGGGCTGCACCTCGAAGCTGATGCCGTCCACGATGTCGACACCGCTGTGGCGGTCCTGGAAGCCGATGGCGAGGTTCTCGACGGCCAGTACCGGTTGTTGTCCCTCGGGCAGGATGCGGGCCCTGGCACGGAGTCGTTGGGCTGCGGCGGTGAGGCTGGGCAGCGGCAACACCTCACCGCTCCCCGGCTCCGGCGCCTCCAGCCGGTCCTCCGCCTCCCGGACCGGCACCGCGCGCGCCGCCGGTGCGGCCCATGCGTCCGACACTCCCTCGGACAGGACGTTCAGCGCCAGGACGGTGACCAGGATCAGCAGGCCGGGGAAGACCGTCGCCCACCAACCCCCGGTCAGCACCATGTTCTTGCCGTCCGAGATGACGCTGCCCCACGACGGATCCGGCGGCCGCACCCCCGCCCCGATGAACGACAGCGACGCCTCGAACACGATCGCCTCGGCGACCTGGACCGTGCAGAACACCAGGATGGGGGCGAGGCAGTTGACGGCCACGTGCCGGACCACGATGTGGGGGGTGCGCGCGCCGATCACCCGTTCCGCCGTCACGTAGTCCTCGCCGTACTGGTCGAGGACGTTCGCCCGTACGACCCGCGCCACCGGCGGCGTGAACAGGAACGCGATCGCGCAGATCAGGACCGTGAGCCCGCCGCCGAACACGGCCACGAGCACCGCGGCGAGCGCGATGCCCGGGAACGCCATCACCACGTCCAGGCAGCGCATCAGCGTCTCGTCGACGCCCTTGCGGGAGGTCGCCGCGACCGCGCCGATCAGTGCCCCCACGACCAGCGCGAGCGCCGTCGCGCCCAGGCCGATCGCGAGCGACCAGCGGGCCCCGTACATCAGTCGGCTCATGATGTCCCGGCCGAGGCTGTCCTGGCCCATCCAGTGCTCGGCGGACGGGTGCCCGGTGCCGTCGACGGGGGCCTGCTGGTCGAGCGGGTCGTGAGGCGCGAGCAGCGGCGCGAAGACCGCCACCAGCACCACCACGGCCAGGAAGCAGACGGCGGCCTTCGACGGCAGCGGCAGCCGGCGCCATCCGCGCGGGCGGAGGCCGGGCCGCGAGAGGGAGTCGGCGAGGCTCTTGCGCGTGAACATCAGGAGGCTTCCCTAAGGCGCGGGTTGACCAGCAGATACAGGACGTCGATGACGAGGTTCACGACGACGAAGCCGGTCGCGGTGGTCAGGACGACGCCCTGCACCACGGCCGGGTCCCCGTTCTTCACGGCGTCGATCATCAGCTTGCCCATGCCGGGCAGCGAGAAGATCGTCTCGATGACGACCGCGCCGCCCAGCAGGTAGCCGACGCGCAGGCCGAGGACGGTGAGGGGGTTCATGAGCGCGTTGCGCAGTACGTTCCGGCCCACCACCACCCGCTGCGGCAGCCCGCTTCCGATCGCCGTACGGACGTAGTCCTTGTCGAGCTCCTCCACCACCGACGTCCTCACGATCCGCGTCAGTTGGGCCGCGACGGGCAGGGACAGGGCGAGGGCGGGCAGAGCCATGGTCTTCAGCCACCCCGTGAAGGAGTCGGCCGGGTTGATGTAGCCGCCGGTCGGGAACCAGCCGAGGTCGACCGCCAGGTACTGGATCATCAGCAGCGCCAGCCAGAAGCCGGGCGCGGCGACCCCGGTGAGGGAGACGACGCGGATGATCTGGTCGGGGAGGCGGTCCCGGTAGATGGCCGCCGTCACGCCGCCGAGCAGCGACAGGACGACCGCGATTCCCAGGCCCAGGAAGGTGAGTTGGAGGGTGAGCGGCAGTGCGGTGGTGACCTGGTCGAGGACCGGGGCGCGGGTCAGGGCGCTGGTGCCCATGTCCCCCTGGAGCAGGTCGCCGACGAAGTGGACGTACCGCACGGGCAGCGGGTCGAGCAGGCCGTTCTGCTCGCGGAAGTCGTGCAGTTGCCGCGGGGTGGGGTTCGCACCCTGGAAGAACGCGGACGCCGGGTCGACGTCCGAGAACCGCATCACCAGGAACACGAACAGCACGATGCCGAGCATCAGCGGCACCAGCAGGGCGATGCGGCGGAGCAGGATCCGGACGACGGCGATCACGGGCGCGCCCCTAGACCCATTTGGCCTGGAGGAGATTGATGCCGGGGTACGGCTGTGCCCTTATGCCGGTGAGCCGGCGCGGGTCCCAGGCGGTCATCAGCTCGTTGTGCACGACCGGGTAGAGCACGGCCTGTTCGGCGACGACGTCGATGTAGTCCTGGATCATCGCCTTCTTCTTGTCCGCGTCGGGCTCCTGGGTGGCCCGGTCCATGTCCTTGAAGAGCTGCTTGGCGACGGTGTTGTCGGCCCAACGGGTGTAGCCCATCCAGAGGTTGGTGGGCCCGTAGTTGTAGTGCATGATCAGGTCGGCGTCGAGGCCGAACTGGTTGGGGTTCGAGGCGGCCGCGACCACCTGGTAGTCCTGCTTCTGGTCCATCTTGGTGAAGACGGCGGTGGTCTCCTGCGGGGAGAGGGTCGTCCGCACGCCGATCGCGTCCCAGGAGGACTTGATGGTCGGCAGACAGTCGACGATCCAACTCACGTTCACCGCAAGGAGGTTGATCCTCAGGTTCTTCACCCCGGCGGCCTTCAGCAGTGCCTTCGCCTTGTCGGGGTCGTAGTCGTAGACCGTCTTCGCGCGCCGGTAGCTGGGGTTGCCCTCGTTCAGGAACGACGACGACGGCCTGCCGTGCCCCTTGAGCGCGACCTCGACCATCTTGTCGGTGTCGATGGCGTAGTGCAGCGCCTGCCGCACCCGGACGTCGTCGAAGGGCTTGTGCCTGGTGTTGAACATCAGGAACAGGTTGTTCATCCCGGCCCCGCCCGCGACCGTCAGCCCACCGCTCCTGAGCTGCTCGATATTGGCGTACGGGATGTTGTCGGAGATCTGCGCGCCCGCGCTGGAGCCCGAGATCCGGGCCACGCGCGGGGCCGCGTCGACGATCGTCAGCCAGTTCATCCTGGCGAAGGCCGCCTTGCGCGGGCCGTTGTAGTCCTCGAACGCGGCGAAGGTGGTGTTCGACTTCGGGTGGTGCGCGGTCTGCCGGTACGGCCCCGAGCCGACCGCGAGACCCGCGATGGCCTTGTCCCAGGCGCCGGGCGCGGAGAAGACGTGCTTCGGCATGATCTTGGCGAGGGTGAGCCGCGAAACCCCGTCCGGGAAGGGGAACTTGAGCACCAGCTCGACGGTCGACGCGTCGACCCTCCGGACCTCTTTCAGCCAGCTCGCGAAGAAGCCCTTGGCGAGGGTCTGGGTCTTCGGGTCGAGGATCCGGTCGAAGACGAAGACGACGTCGTCGGCGGTGACGGGCTTGCCGTCGTGGAACCTCGCCCCTGCCCGCAGTGTGAACCGCCAGGTCGTGGCGTTCGGGTCCTTCGGCACCTCGGTCGCCAGCGCCGCGTACGGCTTGCGGGAGATCGGGTCGGTGTCGAGGAGCCCCTCGTAGATGTGGTTGTTGGCCGCCATGCAGAAGGCGGACGCCGTCTGGGTGGGGTCCCAGCTGCCGTCGTTGCCGTAACCGATGACCGCGGTCAGGGTGCGGCCCTTGCCGCCGCCGCTGCCGGTGTCGTTCGTGGACTGGGGCCCGGAGGAGCAGGCCGACAGCGACGCGGAGACGGCGGCGGCCGCGCTCAGGGCGCCGGTGTGCTTCAGGAAGGTCCGGCGGTGCACGGTTCCTCCAGCAAAGAGTTCCAACGGGAGTTCCCTCGGGATTCCATCGGGAGTTCCCTCGGGAACGAGGAGATACGACGTCCTACGTCCTGTGTCAGGCGCGACCATAGGAGGGGCACAGGGGGCGGTCAAGGGGTCGCACACGAATGGCGTAGCCGCCATAGGTCGAGCCAATGGCGGCACGAAATGGCGGGAGTTGGTGCACGTCAGTGCGGGACGTGGGACGTGGGACGTCCGGCGCGCGTACGATGCGGCGCATGTCCGAGCGGCCGAGGAGTGCGGCGACCGGGAACCGGCCCGGGAACCAGGAGTCCAGGAACAGCCGGGTGCGGCGCGAGGTCGTGCAGCTCATCCTCGATCGCAAACTCCGGCCGGGCGCGGCGCTGCCCACGGAGACGGAGCTGATGGAGGACCTGGGAGTCAGCCGCAACTCCGTGCGCGAGGCCCTGAAGGCACTCCAGGCGCTTGACATCGTGGAGATCAGACACGGTTACGGCACGTATGTCGGGCAGGCCTCGCTCACTCCGCTGGTCGACGGGCTGACCTTCCGCACGCTTGCCCGGCACGACGACGACACGGGGGCGTTGGCCGAGATTCTTCAGGTGCGGGAGGTGTTGGAGGAGGGGCTGGTCAGGCGGGTCGCGGAGCTGCTCAGTGAGGCTGAGCTGGATCGCCTTGAGACAGTGGTCGACCGGATGGAGGCGGCGGGGCGGGAGGGGCGGCCCTTCCCGGAACTCGACCGTGAGTTCCACGAGTTGCTCTACGCGCCGCTCGGCAACGCGCTGGTGCCGCAGCTGCTCGGCGCGTTCTGGACGGTGTTCCGTCGGGTCGCGGGGGCTCGGGGGCGGGCCGAGGACCCGACGCCCGACGTCACGGTCCGCCGTCACCGGGACATCGTCACGGCACTGCGCGCCCACGATGTCGCGGGTGCGCAGCGGGCGATGGCCGTTCACTTTCGTGGGATCGAGGCACGGGCCGGTCAGGCGCCTAGGGGGGTGGGGTAGCGGTTAGGTGGCGGCTGCGGGTTCGTGGGGGCTTGTCGCGCCCACGCGGCGGAGCCGCAAATCGATACAGCCCCGCGCCCCTGGGGGGTTGCAGTCAGCTGGGCTGCGATGCCGGCTCTGGCCCGTGACCACCGCGGTGGTCAGGTCCTCCACCGTCGCCGCGTCGTCGGAGTAGTACGTGTGCGTGCGCTGCGACCTCTTGACGCACATATCCTTGACCAGCTGCTCGTAGCGCTCCAGCGCCGCCGGGATCCCCGGATCGCCGTGCTCCTCGGCCGGCATGTGGGACGCGATCAGGACCTCCATTTCGGCGGGTGCGATGGTGCCCGTGGGGCCGCGAGGGCAGACAGGTCGTGGCCACCGCCCACCGCTACTTCTCCAACCCCCAGGAGCTGCTCCGCGAGACCAAGACGGTCGCCCGCGGCTTCGAGGCGGTCGCCGACCTGCCCGACGACCCCGCCGAGCGGCTGGACCTCGTGGTCTCCCGCATCGCGGACATGCAGCTCGGCGACGAGGCGGTGTGGCGGGCGGTGCTCATCGCTTCCCTGTCCCGCTGGACCGAGCCGTCCCGGGGCGACGACACCCCCATCCGCAACCGCCGCCGCCTCGACGTCACCCGCACCGCCCTGGAGCCTCTCGCCGCGACCTCCCGCCCGAGGTCCACCGCCACCTGACCAACGCGGTCAACCTGGTCTACGGCGTGGAGGCTCTGGTCACCACCCGCGACGTCTGCGAACTCGACCCCGGGGAGGCGAAGGACGTGATGCGATGGGCGGCGGGCGCGCTGCTGGAGAAGGCGCTCAGGGAAGCGGGGCGGGAGTGATCCGCTCGGGATGAGCGGGTGGGCAGCGAGTGGGCCGGGTGAGCCGGTCCGGACGAGCGGGGCGGGGGTGCGGAAGGCCCGCGGAAGGCCCGTGCGTGAGCGGCTGGGGGTGTGTGCCGGTCCGAGTGGGCGGTGGTCGAGGAGGTGGCTTGGATGGGTGAGCAGTGGGGCGAGCGGGATGCCGGTGTGCTCCGGCTGCCGTCCGGCCGGCTGATCCGTGGCCGCGGCCTGCGGCGCCCCCTCGACCCGACCGCGCCCATCCCCTCGTACGGCCTGTATCTCCTCGGTCGCCAACCCCCGCCCGTCCCCTGGCAGTTCACCTGGGTCCGCTGGCCCGACTTCCGGCTCCCCGCCGACCGGCCGGCCGCCCGCGCCGCCCTCACCGGGGCCTGGGAGCGGGCCGCCGACGAGCGGGTCGAGGTCGGCTGTGGTGGTGGGCGTGGGCGGACCGGGACGGCGCTGGCCTGTCTGGCGGTGCTGGACGGCGTACCGGCCGACGAGGCGGTGGAGTTCGTGCGGCGGCACTACCATCCGCGGGCCGTGGAGACGCCGTGGCAGAAGCGGTACGTACGCCGGTTCGGCGACAACCGGGTCTAGAGCCGCAGCCGCATCACCAGACGGTCCGCGCCAGGGCCGAAGTAGTCCTTGCGGACGGCCTGTTCGGCGGTGAAGCCGAGGGTTTCGTAGAGGAGGATCGCCGCCGCGTTGGACGGGGCGACGGTGAGGAACACCTCGCGTACGCCGATGCCGCGCAGCTGGCCCAGTACCTCCTCCATCAGCCGGCGGCCGTAGCCCCGGCCGCGCTCGTCCCGGGTGATGCCCAGGCCCAGGATCCAGCTGCGGCTCTTGTCGGGGCGGGTGCCGACGAGCACGTAGCCCTTGAGGGCGCTGCCGTCGTCGAGGACCAGCAGATGGTCCGGGTACACGTCGTACATCTGACGCAGTACGAAGTAGGGGTACGGCTCCTCCGGGAAGGCCTCCCGGTCGAGGAGGGCCAGCGCGTCGAGGTCCGCTTCCGTGACGCTTCTCAGCCGGAGTCGCCGTGCGGCTCGACGCGCGGGCAGAGCAGTCATGCCACCTCCCGGGGGTTCCGATCAGGATGACGGCACGTCTTACCTGTAACAAGCACGCTTTCGGCTATGTCATTTTATCGACCTTGTTACCCGATCGGGCGGACTAACCTGGTAACTTTCTCCGCGGTCTCGCCGGGGTGTATGGTCGAGCATGACCTCCCGAGCTCCGGTCGAATCGTGCGTTCTCAATGACGACGCACCATGGGAAGAATTCGACCCCAGCGCATACCTTGACCAGAATTACCGCGATCTTCTCGACGTGGATGCAGAGATCCTTGAACTTGTAAGGGATCACTTCAGTCGCTGCACTGACCATGCCGAACGGCCGATTCTGGGTATTGACATCGGAGCGGGGGCCAATCTCTATCCGGCGTTGGCGATGCTGCCGTGGTGCGACGAGATCACCCTCTTCGAGCGGGCACCGAAGAACGTCGGCTATCTACGACAGCAGCGCGACCGCCTCGACCCGGACTGGGACGCCTTCTGGAAGGTGCTGTCCGAGTGCGAGCCCTACGCCGGCATCGACGGGGAGCGGAACGAAAGATTTCGTAAAACGGTCCGCGTTCAGAAGGGGAATCTGTTCAAGCTCGGTCGGCCGGGGCTGTTGGGTCTGCGCAACACCCAGGGCAAGTGGCAGATGGGGACGATGTTCTTCGTAGCGGAATCCATCTCCACCTCGCACGACGAGTTCCGGCAGGCGATCAAGTGCTTCATGCTGAGCCTCGCGCCCGGAGCGCCTTTCGCCGCCGCGTTCATGGAGGGCTCCCATGGGTATGACGTTGGCAACCGGCATTTTCCCGCGTGCGACGTCGACGAGGCAGAGGTGAGGAAAAGCCTCGAGGAGTTCACCGGGGAAATCCAGACAAAACGCCTGGGTGAGGTGAGCCATATGGTGCGTCCAGGGCATACCGGAATCATCCTGGCTTACGGAAAGAGGAATCAGGGCCCCCGGTCCTGAATTCTCCGTTCCGGAATCTGGTCTCGGGGCCGGGGCAGCGGTCACGACCTGTGTGAGGGGCATGGGGATGGAGATCAAGCCGAGGGCTCATCTGCTTCAGATCTGGGAAGCGATCGCCCGACACTCCTTCGAAGACGGACGCTGGGGCTGGGGCGACTGGGGAGGACAGAGCAGCGTCGCCGACGCCGAGCGGCTGCTGTGCCTCATGTACCCGGCCACCGAGATCCCCGAGTTCCGGCTGGACGAGCCGGACACCACCCAGAAGGACGTCCAGCGCGCGCTCAGACCGGTCGGCGGCCGCACCGAGATCCCGGCGGCCCTGGTCGCCGCCCTCACCGAGTTCATGCACCAGCACACCGCACCCGACGGCAGCCCCAGCTTCGCCGGCGGCTACTACTTCACCGCCGAGGACCCGGACGCCGAAATCACCCCGGAACAGCGGGACTTGGGGGTGGTCGACTCTTTCTCCATGTCCGTCACCCTGTGCCTCGCCACCCTCGGCTTCATCGACAAGTACCAGGGCACCACGGTCCGTTCGGACGTACGGGACGCCTTGGAGGAACTCAAACGGGCCACCAGCGAGCGGCTCACCGCCGCCATGGTGGGCCTGCTGCGCTCCTTCACCGTCAACGTCTTCGACGCCGACACCACCCAGGGCCGGCGCCTCGCCCGCACCCTCGGCCAGCGCCGGCTGTCCGAACGGGCCGTGCTCCAGCAGTTCCAGGAGACCTTCGCGGCCCTGCGCGCCACCATCGCCGACCGCATCACCCTCGGCGTCGACGTCGCGGACGGCCTCCAGGACCCCAGCATGATGTTCGAGTGCGGCTGGGCCTGGGGCATGGTGCGCGACGCCCCCGTGATCCGGCCCACCGACCGCGACGGCGTCGCCGACCCCGTGCCCTACCTCTACTTCACCGTCGTCGCCCTGGACGGCATCCAGGACCTGTCCTCCGACCGCACCCTCTCCCTCGGCCTGCTCACCGAGGAACAGCAGACCCTCGCCGAGGCGCTACGGCTGCGCTGGACCGTCACCCGCGAGTACTGGTCGGGCATCGCACGGTTCGGCGCGGACCGCTGGCCGCTGGAGGACATCCCCTGGCGGGTCACCAACCAGAAGCTCGAATCCGAGTACTTCTCGCTCTCCGTGGCCTCGCTCGTCGTCCACGACCTGGTGCGCAGCCGGGCCGGCGACGAGGAACTCGCCCGTACGGCCGAGGTGTTGTGGCGCCTGGCCGAACGCGGCCGCATCAACAGCCCCCTCACCCGCGACGACCGCTCCCTCGAACTCCACAGCCCCGGCGTCATCCTGCCCCTGGAGGGCAGCGAAAGCCTCGGCCCCCAACTGCGCTGGACCGTCACCGACTTCTCCGCGCACCTCCTCAAGCGCACCGTCCAACTGGCCACGTTCTCCCGCAACATCGGCACCCAGAACCGGCTCCTCGAGCTGGCCGAGGACACCTTCGAGCACCTGTGGCAGCGGCGCATCGAGGACGGCGAGGGCGTCGACCTCTGGGACGACGTCCAGGCGGTGTTCCCTGTCGCGCCCAAGCGCGAGGGGCCGCTGTCCTGGAGCATGACCGAGCGCCTCACCGAGTGCATGGTCGCCGCGTACGGCTTCTACGCGCGTGAGCCGGTGCGCAGCCCCCAACTCGGCACCTACGCGACCGCGTTGATCAGTGAGGCCACCCACCGCTTCGGCAAGGAGCAGATGCAGTCCGTGGTCGCCACCGACAGCGATCTGGCGAAGTCCCTGCGCATGATCGAGATCCGGCTCAGGCGGGCCCGCGAACTCGTCCGCAGGCAGCCCGGTACCGCGAGCGCGCTCGCGATGGCCGTGCTCGTGGAGCTCGACACCCTCGCCCAGGCTCGTGGAGCCGCCGCCGGGGAGGTGCGACGGTGATCGTCTTCGCCGCCTCCGACAAGGGAGGCACCGGCCGCTCCGTCACCAGCGCCAACCTCGCCTACCAGCGGGCACTGGCCGGGGACGACGTGGTCTACGTCGACTTCGACTTCGGCTCGCCCACCGCGCCCGCCGTCTTCGACGTGCCCGACATGCAGCGCGGCATCGAGTACGGCGGCCTGCACTCGTATCTGGAGGGAACGGTCCCCGAACCGGCCCGGATCGACATCTGGCGGCGCACCGAGCACACCGTCCTGCGCCGCATGCCCATCGGCGCGGGCCGGCTCGTACTGCTGCCCGGCGACGCGAGCGGCGGCGAGTTCGTCACCGACCAGGACTCCGTGCACCGCTGCGTGGACCTCCTGCTGCGCCTGAACGCCGAGTTCGACCTGATCCTCGTCGACCTCAGCGCCGGCCGCAGCTACGCCATGGACATGGTCCTGGAGGCCACCGCGGGACGCGAACTGCAGCGGGTCGTCTCCCGCTGGGTGGTCTTCCACCGCTGGACCCGCCAGCACGTCATCGCCGCCGCCGGGCTGGTCTTCGCCGAGCGCGGCCTGCTGGAGGGCGGCGCCGAACGCGGCCACGACAAGGACGCCCTCAGGTCCGTGATCCGCTTCGTGCGCGCCGCCGTACCGGATCCGGACTCCGCACTGTGGTCGCACCTGTCGCCCGCCCAGTTCGCCTGGATGCAGATGTACGACGAGAAGCTGCGCCGGCTCGCGGCCGAACTCGGCGTCGGGGACAGCGTGTTGCTGGGGACCGTGCCGCTGGAGCCGATCCTGCAGTGGCGGGAACAGCTGATCACCGAGGAAGAGGTCGTGGCGACCCAGATCGCCAACAAGGAGACCCTGGAGGCGATGGAGGCGATCGCCCGCCGCCTCACCGAGGACACCCACTGGGGGCAGCCGTGACGGACGTCTTCCGGGAGACCGCGGCACAGCCCCGCACCGAGGCGGTCCCGCTCTCCCATCTCTCCCTGGAACTGGGCCACTTGTACATGGAGGACCTCGCGGACGGACGCGACGGCCTGCGCAGGCACTTCGAGCGGGTACGGCCCTGGGCCGACGCGGCGCGTGCCGACCTCGCCGCCCGGACCACCGGCGGACGGCCCCGGATCAGCACCTGCTTCCTCGTCGACGACTACTTCAGCCGCTTCTCCACCCCCGCCGACCTGCTGCCGCTCGTGCTGGAGGAGGCCGAGCGGGCCGGGCTCGTCATCGACTACCTGGCCCGCGAGTCGGCCTGCGCCGTCGCCGACAAGGTCCCGCTCGCCCAGGCCGTCGCGGGCCGCCTCGTCGAGTCGCCGCCGCCCGGCAGTTACGGCGCCCGTCCGCCCGTCAGTGAGTCCGGCTGGCTCGCCAACGGCCAGCGCAGCCCCGCCGGGCGCTCCCCGCAGGCCATGCGCAGGGCCGAGCCCTGGCAGCCGCCCAGCGAGACCAACGCGCGCCGGCACTCGGTCTTCGTGGACGTCGAACTGTGGGACGAGGACAAGGAGGGCAACCGCACCTGGTCCTGCCCCTTCCTCGCCGCCGTCTGGCAGCTCGCCCGCCTCGGCCTGCTCCGCAACGAGGGCGAGGCCGTGCTGCTCCCGCGCGACGCGCGCGTCGGTGAACTCCCGGGCGCGTGGGACGAGTTACCCCCGCTGGTCCGGCTGAACCCCGACGCGGACCCGTTCAGCGCGTATCGCACCTGCTCCGTACTGCCGACCCGCTTCCTGTCCGTCGAGCACGCGGTGCGGGTGATCCTCGACCAGACCGACGTCGACGCCGGAGCCGTCGACCAGATCACCAGGCGCACCGGCAGCGAGCGGCATCCGACGCCGGCTTCCGTCGTCGACCGGGTCTCCTACGTGTTCTACCCGGAACCCTGACATGACGGCCCCGCCGGACACCGCGCCCACGGTCCTGGCCTGTGGGGAGGTACGCACCTGCGTGCTGCCCTCCCGCCAGCCCCTGGACATCGACGCGGCCGCCCAACTCCTGCAGTTGCGCGCCGACGAACGCGTCCTGGTCTCCAAGCGCCCCAACCTCTACGCGCTCTCCCCGCAGACCCTCACCGGCGTCGACTGCCGCCTGCCCACGGCCAACGGCGCGAAGGTCCGCGTGGTCGGCACGGTCGCCGTGCGCGCCGCCCTCACCGAGGGCCGGATACTGCAGAGCAGCGCCTACTTCCGCACCCCGGCCCAGGGCCCCGACCGGCGCCGCCCCTGGGGGCACTACCTGATACGGCCCGGAGTGCTCGAACCCCTCGGCAGGCTCCCCGAGTCGGCCGCCGCCCAGGGCGTCCTGACCGGCGGCCGGCCCGGCGAACTCGACCTCGGCCTGATCGCCGACGGCGTGCTCACCCCCCTCGTCCGGCACCCGCTGCTCGACCAGCGCGCACCCCTCAAGTCCCGGCACACACGCCTGCGTTGGGCCGCGCTGCCCGCCGAACCCGGACAGGGGCCCGCCATCGAGGAGTTCACCCTCGCCGAGGACGACCTGCGCACCGTACGACTGCGGGTGCCCGCCGGTACCGACCCGGCCGCGATCGCCGCCCTGTGCGAGGACTTCGCGCTCCACGACTGGCTGCTCACCACGGTCGTACGACTGCTCGACGGCCGGCTCGGCCCGGTCGAGGGCCCCGACGCGCTCACCGCCCTGCGGCCGGCCGTGGAGCACCTGATGCACCTGTGGATGCCACGGGCACGCGGCGACCGCGCCCTGCGCGCCCTGTGGGACGTACTCGAACACGACCCGGGATTCACCCGCCAGTGGGACAACCTCGTCCAGCGGGTCCGGGACCGACTTGCTCTGCTCAACGCCCTGCCGAAGCAGCCGATCGCGCAGCCCGCCCGGGCGGGGGAGAAAACATGACGGGGGACAGGACATGACCGGGGGAGTCGACATGACGGGGGAGAGGCCATGAACGGAGCACCGGCGACCACGACGACGACCACGGGCCAGCCGCCGCCCGCCGCCCCGGCGCCGCAGCGCCCCGAATCCAGGGGGCTGCGGGTACCGCCGGTCCTGATGAAGATCCTGGTGACCTCGCTGGTCTTCGTCATCGCCCTGCTGGTCACCAACGCGCTCGACCAGAAACAGGGCGCCGGGGACGTGTGGAACCTGACCGCCTCCGTCGTCATCGGCGGCGCGGCGCTCATCGTGCAGTACCTCGTCGACTTCGAGAAACGGCTGGAGGAGATCGAGACCAGCCAGGCCGACATGATCCGGGACGTGAAGGACAACCTGGTCAGCCACCATGTCGCGCTCACGGGACTGGTCGACGACCGCTTCCGGCAGATCAACGCGGCGACCGAGCTGTTCAGCAACGTGGACCGCTCGGTGCTGCGCTCGGACGCCGTCATCAAGCTGGCCCGGCGGGCCACGGAGTGCGGCAAGCTCAACAACGAGACCGTGAAGACCTTCGCCAGCGAGGAGATAGAGCGGCTCGCGGGCCTGCTGGAGAACCTCAGCAGCCGCAGCGCGGACTGCCTCGGCGAGAACGACGACTGGCTGATCGGCCTCACCCACTGCATCAAGTACAGCCTGGACGCGACCAGCACCTCCGTCGACCGGGGCTATTGGGGCAGCGAGCCCGCAGCCCGCTATCTGGAGGCGCAGAGCGACGCGCTCTCCAACGGCGTGGAGATACGGCGGCTGTTCCTC
Organism: Streptomyces sp. NPDC047081; assembly: GCF_040643775.1. Classification (NCBI taxonomy): domain Bacteria; kingdom Bacillati; phylum Actinomycetota; class Actinomycetes; order Kitasatosporales; family Streptomycetaceae; genus Streptomyces; species Streptomyces sp. NPDC047081. The sequence continues at coordinate 315,300 of NZ_JBEYUY010000009.1, forward strand.
GTCGACACCCCGGAGGAGATCGACGACGAGGTACGCGCCCTGTGCAACAACCAGCGCGCGCTGGAGATCGACGCCCGTGTGGTGGCCCTGTCCGAACTGCCGGCCTGGGCGCAGCTCGGCACGAAGTCCGACTTCATCATCTTCGACCGGGAGCTGTCGTACGAGATCGACCAGGACACGAAGGACGTCAACGCCAAGACCACCCTCAACGCCCGCCCCGGCCACGTGGAACACCGCATGCGCCAGTTCACCCGCTTGTGGGACGCGACGCTGAGGCTGCCGGGCGCGGGCATTCCACAGGCGGCCGACGGACGGCCGGACTAGGACGCCCCGGCTGTTCCAGTTCGGGCAGGCGGTCGGTGGTGGTGGCGTGGGCTGGGATCTCGGTCTGCTTCGTTCGGCGATCAGCGACCGACGCCGTAAGTCATTCCTTGGTTGCCGGGCCGTAGACCATCGGCGGACGGCGGGGCGGGCCCGGGGACGCCACAGTGAAGGGCATGGAGAAGACGAAGGGGATCAGTCGGGCCCGGTTCTTGGCGGGGGCCGCGGCTCTGGGGGTGTCGGCGGTGGTGCTGCCGGGCGGGGCGGCGGGGGCGAGCGGGCGGGGGCTGCGGCACCGGGGTGTCGTCTACACCGTCGGGGAGGGTGAGACCCCCGGTACCGCCTGGAGTGCAGGCCGGATGCGCCGGGATGTCCGTGTCATCCGCGAGCGGCTGCACGCCGACGCCGTCGACGTCACCGGTGACGGCGTCGCGCGGCTCACCGCCACCGCCGCCGAGGCCGCCGAGCAGGGGCTGCACGTCTGGCTGCAGCCGACCCTCGCGGACGCGCCCGAGCGGGAGATCCTGGAGCACATGGCCGAGTGCGGCCGGTTCGCGGAGCGGCTGCGCCGGCAGGGTGCGAGCGTCGACTTCAGCGTGGGCTGCGAGTTCTGGCTGTTCGTGCCCGGGATCGTGCCGGGGGAGACGGTTCTGGAGCGGGTGAAGAATCTCCAGAACGGCACCTTCGACCCCGTGAAGATGCAGCGGCGCCTCGACCGCTTCACCGCGAAGGCCGCGAAGACCGGCCGCTCCGTCTTCCACGGCAACCTCGCCTACGCCGCCGCCCAGGACGACCAGGTCGACTGGCGGCTCTTCGACATCGTCGGCATCGACTACTACTCGTACTTCCGTCAACACGACGACTATGTGCGGGAGTTGAGGAAGTACCTGCGCTGGGGCAAGCCCCTCGCCATCACCGAGTTCGGCACCTGCGCCTACAAGGGCGCGCCCCAGGCCGGCGGCATGGGCTGGGACGTCGTCGACTACGAGAAGGGCGAGATCAAGGGCGACCTGGTCCGCAGCGAGCACACCCAGGCCGCCTACCTCACGGACCTGCTGTCGGTCTTCGAGTCGATGGGCCTGTACGGCGCGATGGCCTTCGAGTTCGTCACCCCCGACGCCCCGCACCGCGCCGACGACCCGCGCAAGGACCTCGACATGGCGAGCTACAGCATCACCAAGGTCGTCAAGGACCGCCCCGACGACCCCCGTTCGGGCTGGCACTGGGAGCCGAAGGAGGCGTTCCACGCGCTGGCCCGGCAGTACGGCCGCTGCGCTCAGGGGCAGTAGACGTCCGAGCCGGGGCGCGCACCGGTCGCCAGGAAGCGGGAGACCGTCGCGTCTCCGCACGCGTTGCCGTTCCGCAGGTAGGAGCCGTGACCGGTGGCGTCGACGGTCACCATGACGGCCCGCCCGCCGAGGGCCTCGCGCAGCTTGCGCGCGCCGCTCAACGGGGTGGCCACGTCCCGCTCGTTCTGCACGAGCAGGACGTTCGACGGCCCCCGGTCGGTGATCCGCACCGGCGCCCGCTCGGGCCGCCACTGCCACGCGGCGCACACCATGGCGTTACGGGGCATGCCGGCCGTCAGCGGGTACTTGGCGCGGCTCTCCTCAACACCCTTCTCGTACACGGCCGTTGTACGCGGCCAGGCGCCGTCGTTGCAGATGGTGGCGGCGCCGACCGCGGTGACGTTCTGCAGCGCCGCGTCCGGAGCGGAAACCGGCGCGGGCGGGACCGTGCCCTTGCTCGCGGCCAGGATCAGCTGGGCCAGCGCCGGGTAGTCGTCGGGGTCGTACAGGGCGCTCAGCATGGTCTGACGCAGCACATTGCCGTTGAGCTCGTCCGGGTTGGCGCCGGGCCAGGGGATCGGCTCGCGGTCCAGGCGTGCGGCGAGGTGGAGGAAGAGCGGGCGGACCTCGGCGGCCGTATCGGCCAGGCGGTACGGATTGCCGGGCGTGGACGCCCACTCGGCGAACTCCGGGAAGTTGTCCTCGACTCCGACCTCGGCCGCCTTCAGCCAGGCGCGCTCCGGGTTCACGGGATCCGGGTTGTCGTTGCTGTCGAGGACGATCCGGTCGGTGCGCTGAGGGAACAGCTGGGCGTAGACCGCGCCGACGTACGTGCCGTACGAGACGCCCCAGGCGGAGATCCTGCGCTCGCCGAGCGCGGCCCGGATCCGGTCGACGTCACGCGCGTTGTCGACCGTGCTGATGTGCCGCAGCAGTTCGCCGCCGTTGCGGGCGCAGGCGTCGGACATGCGCTGGGCGGCGGCCATGTTGCCGGTGACCGAGCCGTCGGCGCCGGGCCACGGCCGCAGGGTCGTCAGGGCGAGGTCGGCGTGGCCGAGGCCGCAACTCACGGACGTGGAGGGCGCGTTGCCGCGCGGCGCGAACCCGATCAGGTCGTAGGCGTCCCGCACGCTCTGCGGGAGCTTCTGCCCTTTGCCGGAAGGGTCGTTGAGGCTGGTGCCGCCCGGTCCACCGGGGATCAGCAGCAGGGCGCCCCGGCGGGCGGACGGCTTCTCGGCGGGGATGCGCGAGAGGGCCAGGTCGATCTTCGGGCCGCCGGGGCGGTCGTGGTCCAGCGGGACCTGGAGGGTCGCGCACTGCTGACGTGGGTCGAGGCCCGAGCCCGAGCACGTACCCCACGCCAGTGGTGCGTCGGCGGCGGACGCGGTGAGGGGGGTGAGGACACCGAAGACGATGCCGGAGGCGGCCGCGATCAGGGCGGCGCTTTTCGTGATCTCCTTCATGCCCACGAGCCTCCCGGAACCGTCCCGCTCCTCCCATCCGGCCAACAGCCTTGTACGCAGGGGGGTTTACCCCCGCGCCCGCCCTGGTCCCGGCCCCCCTTTCATCCCCTCCCTCAGAGCAGCCGCTTGCCCCTCAGCCGCGCCTTCACCGCCTCCCGTCCGTTGCCGAGGACCAGCCTGCGCACCACCGGGTCCGCCTCCGTCGCCGCCCAACGGGCCATCTTCAGCAGCGTCTTGGGGCGCGGGTTCAGGAAGCGCACCTCCCGCTCGGCGAAGCCGAAGTGTTTGGGGACGAAGTCGGCGGACTGGAGCCGGTCGTAGAGGAAGTCCGCCGCGTCCTCGGCGCTCACCGCACCGGCCTCGACCGCCTCGCACTGCCGGACCATCGCGTGGTACAGCTCGGCGAAGCCCTCGTGGTCGGGCCAGTACAGGCCCGGGTAGGGCACCTCCTCCAGATCCGTGAAGTGGCTGTCGCGGCCGTCCTTGCGGAATTCGGTGAGGGCGGTCTGCATGCGGTAGACGCCCGCGTTGGCGCCCCACGCCCAGATCCGGAAGACGGCGCTCCAGAGGTCGTAGTCGCACCAGGAGATGAAGGCGGAGTTGACCAGGGTGTCGTTGTAGTCGAAGAGCCCCTGCTGGAGGCGGTCCACGGGGGCCATGCGCTCGCCGGAGAAGTCGTCGTCCTTGACCGCGCGCAACAGGCGCCAGGCGAGCAGGTTCAGGGCCTCCGTGGTGTTGGACAGACCGCGGGAGAACAGCGGGTCGATGAAGCCGGCCGCGTGCGAGAGCAGCAGCCAGCGGTCGCCCGCGGTCTGCTTGGAGGAGTACTGGAGTCGGCCCGTGGACGTCCACTCGCGGACCGGCTTCATGCCCTCGAACTGCCGGACGATGTCCGGGTAAGGGGCGGCGAGTTGGGCGAAGTCCTCCTCGGGGGAGAGATTCTCCGGCTTGGGGTAGCGGCGCGGGTCGACCGTCATGCCGATGCTGCACAGCGGGTTCTTCGACCACTTGTTGTTGTCGAAGCCGATCACCCACGCCCAGCCGCGCTCGAACATGTGGTGGACCGTGCCCTCGTACCAGGGCACGGGCGGGCGCTGCTCGGCCGGGACGTGGTCGAAGATGCGGTCGGTGGGAGTGAGGTCGACGACGTGGTTCCACACCGACCGGGAGTGGTGCTTGAACCGGCACGGGTCCTCGCGCAGCCCGAACTTGTCCGCCACCGGCGACCGGAAGCCGCTCGCGTCGACCAGATAGCGGGCCCGGTACTCGCCGCCCCGCCCCGCGAGCGTCACGCCCGAGCCGTCGAAGTCGATGTCGGTGACGAAGAAGTTCTGCCGGATGCTGCAGCCGTAGCGCACCGCCACCTGGAAGAGGTAGGAGTCGGTGTCCTGCCGGAACAAGTGCGCGGCCTCGTGCAGGAGTTGGGGCGGGGTGTTGAACTCGTTGACCTCGCGCGGGTCCTGCGGCGCGCCCGGGCGGTGCAGCAGGAACCCGAAGTGCCGCTTGACGCCGAACCGGGGTCCGATGGCGCGCGTGGTGTCCGTGAACGAGGCGAGATGGGCGATCTCCGGTACGTCGTACCGCTCGGCGAGGGTGCGCATCGACACCAGCGTGAACGGGATGGTGGACTCGCCGATCGCGAACCGCGGATGCGAACCGGCGTCCAGCAGAAGGGTCTTGACACCCTGTCGGGCGAGGATCGCGCCCAGGATGGAACCGGCGACCCCCGATCCGAGGATCGCGACGTCGTACGTCTCCTTCTCCTTGGCGGGCTCTAACGTGCTGCTTGCCTGTGGCTCCATGAGGTGCTCTCTCCTTGTCGTCGTCGGCGGCTCCTGAGCCGCTCCCTGACCAGCCCGGCCATGGCTCCCTTCAGCAGCGCTGCGGTCTCCTCGGGCGCCTCGGTACGCACCCAGCGGGCGGCCCGCACCATGCGTGCCGGGGTGTTGTGGAAGAAGCGGTCGGCGGGGTCGGCGAGGCCCAGTGCGGGCGGCACGTAGTCGGCGGCACCCAGCGCGGCGAAGATCCGCTCCGCCGCGTCCTGCGGGGTACGGCCGCCGGCCTCGACCTCCTGGCACAGGTCGCGGGCGAGCGGCGCCAGCGATGCGAAGTGCTCGCCACCGGGGCGGGCGGCCGCGAAGACGCCCTCGTCGCCGCTCTTCGCGTACGCGGCACAGGCGTTCTCCACCGCGAGCGCGCCCAGCACCGTGCTCAGCGTCCACACCCGGACGACGGCGTTGAACAGGTCGTAGTCCCGGAAGGCCACGAAGGAGGCGTACGTCAGGTCGTCGTGTGCGGTCAGCAGCCCGCGCTGGAGTGCCTCGACAGGGCGGAACCGCGCGGCCGACCAGTCGCCGTCCCGCGCCGCGTCGATCAGCGGGCGGGCGAGGGCGCCGACGACTTCGAGGCTGTGCGCGAGCCCGCGCGAGTAGAGCGGGTCGACGAAACCGCCGGCGTCTGCGAGGAGGCAGTAGCCCTCGCCGACGGTCGACCGGGAGGAGTACTGCAACCGCGGGGCGGAGGTCCACGGCAGCACGGGCACGGCGTGCTCGAACTGCGCGCCGATGTCCGGGTATCGCGCGAGCACGCCCGCGAACTCCTCCTCCGGCGGCCGGAGTTCACTCCCCGTCTCCCGCAGTACCACCCCCACGCTGCACACCGAACTCGCCCTCGCCTGGCGCTGGTTGCCGAAGGGGATCACCCACATCCAGCCGCCGTCGAAGACGTGGTGGAGGGTGCCCTCGTGCCAGGGACTGGGCTGGCCGGTCTGGCGTCCTGCGGGTGTGCGGTCGTACGGCAGGATGCCGGTCATGTGGGTGAAGAAGGCGCGCGAGCGGTGCCGTAACGCCGGTGGCTCCTCCCGCAGCCCCAACTCCCGTGCCAGCGGGGACCGGTGACCGGCCGCGTCGACGACGTAGCGCACGTGGAAGTCCGCGCCGTCGGCGGTACTGAGGTGAGCGCCGGCGCCGGGCTCGATCCGCACGTCCGTGACCTCGGCGCCGGTGCGCACGTCGGTGCCGTGGTGCCGGGCGACGTCGAGGAGGTACGCGTCGGTGTCGGCGCGGAAGAGGTGCGGCGGGTCGGGCACGACCTTGGGGTTGACGACCTGGTACACCTCGCCGGGGTGCTGCCGCAGGCCCTCCCGGTGCAGTACGAACCCCATGTTCCGCATGACCCCACAGCCCTGCGAGACGTCCCGCTCGACCGACCTGAGCGTGCCGAGCGCCTCCACCTCGGGCACGTCGTAGCGCCGGGCGACCGCGCGCAGCAAGGAGGAGGCGTACGGGACGAGGGTCTCGCCGACGCGGAAGCCGGGGGAGGGGCGGGATTCGAGCAGCAGCGTCCGTACGCCGTTCCGGGCGAGCGCGGCCGCGAGGACGGACCCCGCGAAGCCGCCTCCGATCACGCCGACGTCGTATGTCATCGCAGGCCTCACCGTCGCTGGACATGCCCATGAATGCACCCGGCGTTGAATTCTACAAGGCATGACTTCTGGTGGCCAGAGGCCACCGGCGTGTGGCCGCGAGCGGGCGGCCGCTAAGCCTGGAGCGGTGCGGCCGACCTGGCGGCCTGCTCGATCCTCGCGCGGTGGGCCGCGCGGGCTTCCTCGTCGATCGGTCTCTCGTGTTCGGGGCGCAGCCCGGTCCGGCCGTCGAGGCCCTCGCGCAGGATGTCGGCGTGCCCGGTGTGCCGGACGGTCTCGCTGAGGACATGGGTCAGGATGGCGAACAGGTTCGTGTTGGGATACGGCTCCGACCACCACGGGACGTGACCGGGAGCGTCGAGGGGGAGCTCGTCGATCGTCGCGTCCGAGTGTTCCCACGTGCGCCGGTAGAACCCGACGATCTGGTCGAGGGTCTCGTCCTCGGCCGCCCACAGGTCGCTGCCGTCGGAGTCCTGCCAGCGGCACAGCGGTTCCGGGGAAGGGCGGTCGAAGACCTCGCCGAAGTATCTGGCCTCGACGGTGGCCACGTGTTTGACCAGGCCGAGGAGGTTGGTTCCGGTCGTCGTCAGGGGTCGGCGGGCGTCGTACTCGGACAGGCCGTCGAGTTTCCAGAGCAGGGCCTCGCGGTCCCGCCGCAGCCGCCCGTGCAGGTTGGTCTTCGCGAATTCGTCGATCATGGGGCATGAGCCTGTCATGGACGGCTCGTGGTCTCAATCCCCATATTGCTTGCCGGTGACGATCGTCAGTGAAAAGCGCTCGAAAATGCGGCCGTGCCGCGGGCGTCCGGAAATCCGCCAGTGCGATATACGGGCGAGATTTTCGAATGGGCCGCGCAAAGTGTTGGCCATGGGCAACGCCCCTGACCTGCACCGGACTTACAGTGCACAGACTCCTGCCGAGTGTAGGCGGAAGGGCCCGCGATGGAGATGCGAAGAGTGAAACCCAAAAAGAAAGGGGAACACCGTGGGGGTCGTTAAGGAGAAGAAATGAAACCCCCTGTCGGCACTCACGTAGTGGACACCCGTACCGGAAAGGTCGGCATCGTCATGGGACATGAAGGACCGTACGTCCAACTCAGACCGTACGGCGGAGGCAGGGAGTGGGACGCCGAGCCGGGCGTGGTGCGGGGTGCCACCCAGGCCGAGCGGCTCAGCGCGGCGACGGCGTACGCCAACGCACGCAGCCGGGGCGAGGTCCCTTGACGTGTGGATAGGGTGCGGCCGCATGGGTCTGTGGAACATACGGAACCGGCTGAAGCCGAAGGCCGCCAAGCGGTACCCCGTCCCCCTCACCACGCACCAGCTGTGGATGGTGTCGCTGAGCGCGCCGGTGAGCCGGGACCGCACGGCCTCGCGGACCACCCTGTACCCGTTCACCCGCGTCGACGACGAGACCGCCCGCGGTTGGCTCGCCGAGCAGTGGGAGATCACCTCGCGGAAAGAGCTGGTCGACCGGCTCGACGACCTCTCCCGCACCGGCTACCGCGCGCGGGCCCAGCGGCTGTTCGGCGTCGCGCCGCTCGCCTGGGACGCCGCCCTGTACGTCGACATCGCGCGGCGCGGCTTCGGCTGCGGGCTGATCACCGAGGCCGACGCCTGGACCGCGCTGAGGAACATCGTGCCGTCGGTGGTGCGCACGTACGCCTCCTGGCAGGAGTACGCCGACCACTACCTGCTCGGCCGGCAGGTGTGGCGCGACGGCCTCCGGGGCGCCGGGGACCCGGACCTCCCCGCCCCGCAGACGGTCGCCGACGCCCACCTGCGCGCCCTGCTGGACCCGGCGAACGCCTCCAGCCCCTGGAATCTGGCCCCCTGGGACACCATCAGTAACCCCGACCGAACCCGCTGACCCCCGCGGTACGCGAGAATGGGTCCATGAGTCTGTTCCGCGACGACGGCATCGTGCTGCGCACCCAGAAGCTGGGCGAGGCGGACCGGATCATCACGCTGCTCACCCGCGGTCATGGGCGGGTGCGGGCCGTGGCTCGTGGGGTTCGGCGTACGAAGTCCAAGTTCGGGGCCCGGCTCGAACCCTTCTCCCATGTCGACGTGCAGTTCTTCGCGCGGGGGAGTGAGTTGGTCGGGCGGGGGCTGCCGCTCTGTACGCAGAGCGAGACCATCGCGCCGTACGGCGGGGGGATCGTCAGCGACTACGCGCGATACACCGCCGGGACGGCGATGCTGGAGACCGCCGAGCGGTTCACCGACCACGAGGGCGAGCCGGCCGTGCAGCAGTACCTGCTGCTGGTCGGGGCGCTCAGGACGCTCGCCCGCGGCGAGCACGCCCCGCACCTCGTCCTCGACGCCTTCCTGCTGCGCTCCCTCGCCGTCAACGGCTACGCCCCCACCTTCAGCGACTGCGCGAAGTGCGGAATGCCCGGCCCGAACCGCTTCTTCTCGGTCGCGTCCGGTGGCTCGGTCTGCGTCGACTGCCGGGTCGCCGGCAGTGTCGTACCGTCGCCGCAGACCCTGGAACTCCTCGGCGCGCTGCTTACGGGAGACTGGGAGACCGCGGACGCGTGCGAGCCGCGGTATGTCCGGGAGGGGAGCGGGCTGGTGTCCGCGTATCTGCACTGGCATCTGGAACGCGGGCTGCGTTCGCTTCGTTACGTAGAGAAGTAAGAGCTGCAAGAGGAGACGAGAGGCACATGGTCGTACGCGGGATCCTGGGGCGTCAGCGCCGCGAGTACAAAGCGCCGGAGCCGCACCCGTCCGGCGCCCGCGCGCCGAAGCTCCCGGGCGAGCTCGTCCCGAACCACGTGGCGATCGTCATGGACGGCAACGGCCGGTGGGCGAAGCAGCGCGGCCTGCCGCGCACGGAGGGCCACAAGGTCGGCGCCGAGCGCGTGGTCGACGTCCTGCAGGGCGCGATCGAGATGGGCGTGGGCAACATCTCGCTGTACGCCTTCTCCACCGAGAACTGGAAGCGCTCGCCCGACGAGGTCCGCTTCCTGATGAACTTCAACCGCGACTTCATCCGCAAGAGCCGCGACACGCTCGACGAACTCGGCGTCCGGGTCCGCTGGGTGGGCCGGATGCCCAAGCTGTGGAAGTCGGTCGCCAAGGAGCTCCAGGTCGCCCAGGAGCAGACGAAGGGCAACGACCAGCTCACGCTGTACTTCTGCATGAACTACGGCGGCCGGGCCGAGATCGCGGACGCCGCGCAGGCCCTCGCCGAGGACGTGAAGGCCGGCCGGCTCGACCCCTCGAAGGTCAACGAGAAGACCCTCGCGAAGTACCTGTACTACCCGGACATGCCGGACGTGGACCTGTTCCTGCGGCCCAGCGGCGAGCAGCGCACCTCCAACTACCTGCTCTGGCAGAGCGCTTACGCCGAGATGGTCTTCCAGGACGTCCTGTGGCCGGATTTCGACCGCCGTGACCTGTGGCGGGCCTGCGTCGAGTTCGCCTCCCGCGACCGCCGCTTCGGGGGCGCGGTGCCGAACGAGGAGCTGCTGGCCATGGAGGCCGCGATGAGGGGCCGGCCCGAGGGTGAGCGGTAAGAACTCACAGGTGGGGGCCTGGGGCGGTCATCTCACGGCCACCGGGGGTTCACGGAGATCGTTGACGATCCGGCCATGAAGCGCGTCACCCCCGCCATCCCCGTAGTCGCCCTGTGCACCCTGCTGGCCGCGGCCCTGCCCTCCCAGGCCGCGGACCGGCTCGCCCACCGCGACACCTACGGCACGAAAGCCACCTACGAGGCCGAGCAGAGCGCCCGCACCTACCAGAGGGTGCCGGCCGGCTTCACCCCCGTCTTCACGGAGAACGTCTCCCGCCACGGCTCGCGCTCCGCGACCGACAGCGAGGACGGCGACCTGATCCTCGCCCTGTGGAACAAGGCGCAGGCCGCGGACCAACTCACCCGCAAGGGCGCCGAGTTCGGCCCCAAGGTGCAAGCGCTGCTCGACGCGATGGCCACGATCGGGTACGGCAACCTCAGCGCCCGCGGCAAGCAGGAGATCCAGGACACGGCCGACCGCATGGCCGACCGCCTGCCCTCCCTGTTCAAGTCGATCGCCGCGAACGGCGAGAAGATCGACGTCGTCAGCTCCGGCCAGGGCCGCGCGGTGGACAGCGCGAACCTGTACGCGGGCGCGCTCGCCACCGCCGACCCCGACCTCAAGCCGCTGATCGGCGCGACCCGCACCGACAAGGACCTGCTGTACTTCCACAAGGCGGCGGGCGGCGCGGCCTACCGCGACTACATCGCGGGCGATCAGCGGCTCGCCTCGACCCTGGAGTCGATCACCGACCAGCCGAAGACGCACAAGGCCGCGTACAGCGTGCTGCGCCGGCTGTTCACCGCCGACTTCGTCGACACGCTGAGCAGCGACGACCAGGTGGCCGCCGCGACCGCGGTCTACAACCTGTACGCCATCGCCCCGGCGATGAGCGAGGAGAGCCCGGACGGCAAGGGCTGGGGGATGGAACGCTACATCTCCACCTCCAACGCGGCCTGGTTCGGGTACCTCTCCGACGCCGAGGACTTCTACGAGAAGGGTCCCGGCTTCTCGGACAGCGACATCACCTACAAGATGGCGGACGTCCTGCTCGACGACTTCTTCAAGCAGGTCGAGGCGAAGAAGGCCGGCACGAGCACCCTCGGCGCGGAACTCCGTTTCACCCATGCCGAGGAGATCATCCCGCTGGCGGCGCTGATGGGGCTGCCGGGCAGCACGGAGGCGGCGACGCCGGGAGTGCCGTACACCTACGCGAACAACCCGTGGCGCGGCGCGGATGTGGCTCCGCTGGGCTCCAACATCCAGTGGGACGTGTTCAGGAAGGGCGACCAGTACCTGGTCCGCATGCTCTACAACGAGAAGGAGACGTCCTTCAAGGCGGGCTGCACGCCGATCTCGAAGGGCAGCAAGTTCTACGACCTGGACGAACTGGAGCGCTGCTTCGGCAGGTCGTAGCCGACGGTTGTACGATCCCGCCTCATGGTCATGAACATGGGGCGGGACGCCGGGCAGGGCGTGGTCGAGTTGACGTACGAGCCGGTGGTGGAGGACTACGCGGGGGCGCTGCGCGCCCGCAAGCGGTTCAACCGGGCGGGGAAGATCCAGGGCACGGCCCTGATCCTGCTGGGCATTGCCTGGGTGCTGAACCTGGCGGTCTCGGTGCCCGAGGGTGATCCCGACTGGTTCCTGCTGATCTGGATGCCGGTGGTCGCGGTACTGCTGCTGCTCACACCGCAGCTGCAGGCCCGCCAGCTTATGAAGGTCGCCGCCCGCAACGGCTCGTACCGGGTGACGGTGACCGACACCGGGCTGACCATGGCCAACGACCACAGCACCACGTCGGTCAACTGGACCGGGCAGCCCCGCTACCGGGAGACCAAGGACGCCTTCGTCCTCTACAGCGACGACAAGAACGCCACCTGCTTCACCGTGCTGCCCAAGCGCGGCCTCGCAACCCCCGCCGACGCCGACCGCCTGCGCGAGATCCTCGACCGCAACCTCACCCGCGTCTGAGCGGCGTCAGCTCGCCGCGGCCGCGCAGTCCGCGCACGTACCGAAGATCTCCACCGTGTGCGCCACGTTGACGTACCCGTGCTCCGCCGCGATCGCCTCCGCCCACTTCTCCACGGCCGGGCCCTCCACCTCCACCGCCTTGCCGCAGACGCGGCAGACCAGGTGGTGGTGGTGATCGCCGGTCGAGCAGCGACGGTAGACCGACTCGCCGTCGGAGGTGCGCAGGACGTCGACCTCGCCCGCGTCGGCGAGGTTCTGGAGGGTGCGGTAGACCGTGGTCAGGCCGACCGAGTCGCCCTTGTGCTTGAGCATGTCGTGCAGTTCCTGCGCGCTACGGAACTCGTCGACCTCGTCGAGCGCCGCCGCCACGGCGGCACGCTGCCGGGTGGCACGGCCCTTCACGGGCGGTCCAGCGGTCGTCACCGTTGTCTCCTCACGTCTGCGCCTGCCCGGACATTGTGCCAGTCCGGGCTGTGGACGGTCAGACGCCGACCTTCCCGTCGGCCTCCCTACTGGCCGGAATCGCGCACTCCACGGGGTCCCCGGCGGGCCGCGCGGCGGCTGCCGCCCGGGCCCGGCGACGGGCCAGCGGGGTCGCGAGGACGGTCAGCGCCATGAACGCGGCGATCGTCAGCAGCACGATCGTCGCCCCGGGCGGCACATCCTGGTAGTACGAGGTCACCGTGCCGCCGATGGTCACGCTCACCCCGATGGCGACGGCGATCGCGAAGGTCGCCGCGAAGCTCCGGCTGAGCTGCTGCGCCGCGGCGACCGGCACCACCATCAGCGCGGACACCAGCAGCAGGCCCACCACGCGCATCGCGACCGTCACCGTCACCGCCGCCGTGACCGCGGTGAGGAGGTTCAGCGCGCGCACCGGCAGACCCGTGACCCGCGCGAACTCCTCGTCCTGGCTGACGGCGAAGAGCTGGCGGCGCAGGCCGAGGGTGACCAGCACCACGAAGCCCGCCAGCAGGCAGATCGCCGTCACGTCCGACTGCGAGACCGTCGAGAGCGAGCCGAAGAGGTACGACGTCAGGTTCGCGTTGGAGCCGCCCGGCGCGAGGTTGATGAACATCACGCCGCCGGCCATGCCGCCGTAGAACAGCATCGCGAGGGCGATGTCGCCGCGGGTGCGGCCGTACCAGCGGATCAGCTCCATCAGCACCGCGCCGAGGACGGAGACCAGGGTGGCCATCCACACCGGGGAGGTGTTGAGGAGGAAGCCGAGGCCGACGCCGGTCATCGCCACATGGCCGATGCCGTCGCCCATCAGGGCCTGGCGGCGCTGGACCAGGTAGATGCCGATCGCCGGGGCCGTGATGCCGACGAGGACGGCGGCGAGCAGGGCGCGCTGCATGAAGGCGTAGTCGAGGAAATCCATCACAGGTCCTTCAGCTCAGCAGTCCCGTGCGCACGGGCGCCGGCTCGTGCGGGTGGACGTGGTCGTGGCCCGGCAGGGCGTGCTGGCCGACCGCGCGCGGCGGTGGTCCGTCGTGCAGGACGCAGCCGTCGCGGAGTACGACCGCGCGGTCGATCAGGGGCTCCAGCGGGCCGAGTTCGTGCAGGACGAGCAGGACCGTCGTACCGGCCGCGACCTGCTCCCGCAGGGTCTGCGCGAGCACTTCCTGGCTGGCCAGGTCGACGCCCGCCATCGGCTCGTCCATGATCAGGAGCTCGGGTTCGGCGGCGAGCGCGCGGGCTATCAGCACCCGCTGGTGCTGGCCGCCGGAGAGGGCGTTCACCGAGTCCTTGGCGCGGTCCGCCATGCCGACCAGCTCCAGGGCCCGGCGCACGGCCGCGTGGTCCGCCTTGCGCAGTACGCCGAAGCGGGCGCGGGAGAGGCGGCCCGAGGAGACGATCTCGGTGACCGTGGCGGGGACACCGCCCGCGGCCGTCGTGCGCTGGGGGACGTAACCCACCCGCGCCCAGTCCCGGAACCGCCTGCGTTCCGTGCCGAACAGCTCGATCTCGCCCGCGCTCACCGGGACCTGCCCGATGATCGTGCGGATCGCCGTCGACTTGCCGGAGCCGTTGGCGCCGAGCAGCGCGACGACCTCACCGCGGGACACGGTGAGGTCGATTCCGCGCAGGACGGGGCGCGAGCCCAGCTCGGCGGTCACGCCGCGCAGCGATATGACGGGCTCGGTCATGCCGTCCTCCACAGTCATTTCTCTCCCAGGGCCGTCTGCAGCGCCTTGAGGTTGGCCTCCTGGACCGAGAAGTAGTCCTTGCCGCGGGACCTGTCCGTGATGCCCTCGATCGGGTCGAGGACGTCGGTCTTCAGGCCGGCGTCGGAGGCGATGGTCTTCGCGGTCTTGTCGCTGACGAGCGTCTCGTAGAACACGGTGGTGACGCCGTCGGCCTTCGCCATCTTCTCAAGTTCCTTCACCCGGGCCGCACTCGGCTCGGACTCGGGGTCGAGGCCATTGATGGCCTCCTCGGTGAGGCCGTAGCGCTCGGCGAGGTAGCCGAAGGCTGCGTGCGTGGTGATGAAGACCTTGGTCTTGGTGTTCGCCAGCCCGTCCTTGAATTGGGTGTTGAGCGCGTCCAGCTTCTTCACCAGGGCCGCGGTGTTCTTCTTGTAGTCGGCCGCGTGCTTGGGGTCGGCCTTCTCGAAGGCCTTGCCGACGCCCTCGGCGACCTGGGCGTAGCGCACCGGGTCGAGCCAGATGTGGGGGTCGAGGCCGGACAGCTCCTCGTTCTCGGAGTGGTCGCTCTCGCTCGCGTGGCCGCCGACCTCGTTGCCGTGCTTCTCCAGATCGGTGAGGGAGGCGGCGTCGATCTTGGTCTTGACCTCGGACTGGGCCACCGCGTCGTCGACGGAGGGCTGGAGGTTCTTCAGGTAGAGCACCGCGTCGGACTCCTGGAGCTGCGCGGTCTGCTTGGCGCTGATCTCCAGGTCGTGCGGCTCCTGGCCGGGCTGGGTGAGGCTGGTGACGTGCACATGGGCGCCGCCGATCTGATCGGCGAGGTAGGCCATCGGATAGAACGACGCGACGACGTCGAACTTGCCGGTGCCGGCCGCGGCCGCGGTGTCGGAGGAGCAGGCGGAGAGCGAGCCGAGGCCGAGGGCGGTGACGGCCGCCACGGCCACCCCGGATATGTGCTGTCGTCGTACGTTCATGACAGTCATTTTCATCAAACATGGAAACCGTTGTCAATAAACCCTCTGCAAAGCGTCCTCACCCAACCGATTTGATTGAGGGGGATCCCCCGCCGGTACCCTGAAGCATTCGCTCGTCCACCGTCGTAATGAAGAGAGCACCGTGGCCGCCGACAAGATCGACACCATCGTCAGCCTGAGCAAGCGCCGTGGCTTCGTATTCCCCTGCAGTGAGATCTACGGCGGTCAGCGCGCCGCCTGGGACTACGGGCCGCTGGGTGTCGAGCTCAAGGAGAACCTGAAGCGCCAGTGGTGGCGCTACATGGTGACGTCGCGCGAGGACGTGGTGGGTATCGACTCGTCCGTGATCCTGGCCCCCGAGGTCTGGGTCGCCTCCGGTCACGTCGCCACCTTCACGGACCCGCTGACCGAGTGCACCTCCTGCCACAAGCGGTTCCGCGCGGACCACCTGGAGGAGGCCTACGAGGCCAAGCACAACCGCCTGCCGGAGAACGGCCTGGCGGACGTCAACTGCCCCAACTGCGGCAACAAGGGCCAGTTCACCGAGCCCAAGCAGTTCTCGGGTCTCCTCTCCACCCACCTCGGCCCGACGCAGGACTCCGGCTCGATCGCCTACCTGCGCCCCGAGACCGCGCAGGGCATCTTCACCAACTTCGCCCAGGTGCAGACCACTTCGCGCCGCAAGCCGCCGTTCGGCATCGCGCAGATGGGCAAGTCCTTCCGCAACGAGATCACGCCCGGCAACTTCATCTTCCGCACCCGCGAGTTCGAGCAGATGGAGATGGAGTTCTTCGTCAAGCCGGGCGAGGACGAGAAGTGGCAGGAGTACTGGATGGAGCAGCGCTGGAACTGGTACACCGGCCTGGGCCTGCGTGAAGAGAACATGCGGTGGTACGAGCACCCGAAGGAGAAGCTCTCCCACTACTCCAAGCGCACCGCCGACATCGAGTACCGCTTCCAGTTCGGCGGCAACGAGTGGGGCGAGCTGGAGGGTGTCGCCAACCGCACCGACTACGACCTGAACGCGCACTCCAAGGCCTCCGGCCAGGACCTCTCCTACTTCGACCAGGAGGCCCAGGAGCGCTGGACGCCGTACGTCATCGAGCCGGCGGCCGGTGTCGGGCGCGCGATGCTCGCGTTCCTCCTCGACGCCTACATCGAGGACGAGGCGCCGAACGCCAAGGGCAAGATGGAGAAGCGCACGGTGCTGCGCCTCGACCACCGCCTGGCCCCGGTGAAGGTGGCCGTCCTCCCGCTGTCCCGCAACCCCGAGCTGTCGCCCAAGGCCAAGGGCCTCGCCCAGACGCTGCGCCAGCACTGGAACATCGAGTTCGACGACGCGGGCGCGATCGGCCGCCGCTACCGCCGCCAGGACGAGATCGGCACGCCGTTCTGCGTGACCGTCGACTTCGACACCCTGGACGACAACGCGGTGACGGTCCGCGAGCGCGACTCGATGAAGCAGGAGCGCGTGTCGCTGGACCAGATCGAGAGCTACCTGGCCAGCCGCCTGATCGGCGCCTAGCGGTCGTTCGGTGCCCCGCGCCCCTGTTCAGGGGTGCGGGGCACCGGCGTTCACAGGTCCACGTCCGCGTAGAGCGCCGCGTGGTCGGAGGCCTCCGTGGCCTTCGACGTCACGGTGTCGAAGGACTTGAACGTCCGGGGCGCCCAGACCCCGCGCCGCTCCACGTCCACGTGCCGCACCAGGCCGAGGAGCTCCGGCGAGCAGAGCAGGTAGTCGATCTTCTGGTTCAGCGAGTGCCCGGTCCCGTAGGTGCCCGGGTCTCCCGTGTACACGGGGGGACTCATCACGTCCCGGGCGCCGGTGGCCAGCAGCTGCTTGACCGGTTCGCTGTCCGGGGAGTCGTTGAGGTCCCCGGCCACCACCACGTACGGAGAACGGTCCAGGGCCTCGCCGTAGATCTCCGCGACCCGCCGGGCCTGGGCCAGGCGCAGCGACGCGCCGCCGCTGCGCTTGCTCTTGAGGTGGTTGCCGAGCACCCACAGGCTCGTTCCGTCCAGGGCGATCTCGTACTCGGGGCAGTCCCGGCTGAACAGCGGGTGCCCCTTCGAGCGCAGCTCGGAAAGGTGCGACCGGATGGACCTGATCGGGTGGCGGCTGAGGATCCCGACGTCGATGCCCCGGGGGTCGTTCCCGTCGATCAGCATGGTGTACGGGTACGGCTGCTTGCCCAGCGCACCGCCCAGTACCTGTTCGTTGAAGCGGGCCAGGGCGAGCCGGTCCTCGACCTCGACGGTCAGCAGGATGTCGGCGTTGACCTCGGCGACCACCCGGCCGGTGTTCTTCACGACGGTCCAGTCCAGCTCGGTCCGGGTCAGTTCGGCCCAACCCGACCATTTCCCCCGGCCCTTGGCGGTGACCTCGATCGTGGGGGAGTTCTTGTCCCCGGTCTTCTTGAACAGCTGAGCCGAGCCGCCACGGGTCTGGTTGACGTAGATCAGCGGTGGGTTCTTCGGATCGGAGTCGTAGGCCCGGTACTTCACGACGAGCTCGGCGATCCGCACCTTGTCCGCCTCCTGGTAGACCGGCTGCTCGAGCAGAGACACCAACTCGGCGTAGTCGTTGAGGACTTCCTGGCGGTCGTTGTCGT
Source organism: Streptomyces sp. NPDC047081 (assembly GCF_040643775.1). Classification (NCBI taxonomy): domain Bacteria; kingdom Bacillati; phylum Actinomycetota; class Actinomycetes; order Kitasatosporales; family Streptomycetaceae; genus Streptomyces; species Streptomyces sp. NPDC047081. The sequence continues at coordinate 333,033 of NZ_JBEYUY010000009.1, forward strand.
CCTCGAGCTCGAAGGCCTTGGGGCGGCGGAACAGGTTCTCCGTGTTGAAGGTGGCGATACGGATGGTCATGGCGCGCCTCCTCGGGCGGCGCAGGAGCACCGCGCGGCCGACGGCAGGCGCCGCCGAGGAGACTGCTCGCCGACACTCCCCATTCTCCGAGCGTCGGTGAGCGGTGTCCAACGGAGGAACCCCGGCCGTCAACGTCCCTGCAGGGACTTCACGTTGTCGCCGAAGGTCCAGTTCTTCGAGCCGTCCCAGTTGATCGACCAGGTCATCAGTCCCTTGAGCGAGGTGCCGTAGTGCTTCCAGGCCTGGGAGACCAGGGACGGGGACATGTAGCCGCCACCCGCGCCCGACTGGGCGGGCAGGCCCGGGACCTGCTTGTCGTACGGGACCTTGATCGTCGTACCCTGCACGACCAGTCCCTTGTTGAGGCAGTCGGTCTGGGCGGTGAAGCCGGCGACGGTGCCCGCCGAGTAGGAGTCGCCGGAGCAGCCGTACATGCTGCCGTTGTAGTACTGCATGTTCAGCCACCACAGCCGGCCGTTGTCGGCGTACTTCTTGATGATCGGCAGGTACGCGCCCCAGATCGAGCCGTAGGTGATGCTGCCGCCGGTGACGTACGCCGTCTCCGGGGCCATCGTCAGGCCGAAGTTCGACGGCATCCGCGCCAGGATGCCGTCGACGATGCGGATCAAGTTGGCCTGGGACGTGGAGAGTTGGGTGATGCTGCCGCTGCCGACCAGGCCCGTCTCGATGTCTATGTCGATGCCGTCGAAGTTGTACTTCTTCAGGATCGGCACGATCGTCGCGACGAACTTGTCCGCCACGGCGGTGGAGTTGAGGTCGATGCCGGCCGTCGCGCCGCCGATCGACAGCAGGATCGTCTGGCCGGCCGCCTTCGCCGCGCACATCTCCGCGGGCGTGGCCACCTTCACCCCGCTGTCCATGCCGTCCTCCCACAGGGCCGTCCCGTCGGAGCGGATGACCGGGAACGCCGCGTTGACCACGTTGTAACCGTGCGCGGCGATACGGGAGTCGGTGATCGGGGTCCAGCCGAAGGGCGGGTGGACGCCGTTGGCGGAGCCGTCCCAGTTCTCCCAGTAGCCCTGGAGGACCTTGCCGGAGGGACGGGACTTGACCGCGCAGGTGTCGGCGGCCGAGGCGGGTGCGGCGGCGGGGAGCTGGGTCAGACAGGCGGTCGCGAGCGCGGCTGCGAGCAGGCTCAGGGCGCGACGGATCATGCGAGGCCTCCCGGTGGGGGTGCGGTGAGGTGTCGTAGCCATGACAGTGCTCTGGTCCAGACCTCTCGTCAATAGGTCTGGACCATGCTGGACAAGTATGGGCTGACAGATATTGAAATCTGTCAGCTGTCATGTCAGGGTGGATCCCATGACGATCCAGACACGCACGCTCGGAACCACCGGCCCCCAGGTCTCCGCCCTCGGCCTCGGCTGCATGGGCATGTCCGGGATGTACGGCGAGGCGGACCGCGCCGAGTCCGTCGCCACCATCCACGCGGCCCTGGAGGCCGGCGTGACCCTGCTCGACACCGGCGACTTCTACGGCATGGGCCACAACGAACTGCTCGTCGCCGAGGCCCTGCGCACCGCCCCGGCCGCCCTCCGGGAGAACGCGCTGACCAGCGTGAAGTTCGGCGCCCACCGCGGCCCGGACGGCTCCTGGCTCGGCTACGACGCCCGCCCGGCCGCCGTGAAGACCTGGGCCGCGTACTCCCTCCAGCGCCTCGGCGTCGACCACATCGACGTCTACCGCCCCGCCCGGCTCGACCCGAACGTGCCGATCGAGGAGACCGTCGGCGCGATCTCGGAACTCGTCGAGCAGGGATACGTCCGCCACATCGGCCTCAGCGAGGTCGGCGCCGAGACCATCCGCCGGGCCGCCGCCACCGCCCCGATCGCCGACCTCCAGATCGAGTACGCGCTCATCTCCCGCGGCCCCGAGCGGGAGATCCTGCCCACCCTGCGCGAGCTGGGCATCTCCGTCACCGCGTACGGCGTGCTCTCCCGCGGGCTGATCTCCGGGCATCTCACGGCCGGCCAGGGGTTCGCCGCGAACGACTTCCGCGCCCACACGCCCCGCTTCCAGGGCGACAACCTCCGGCACAACCTCACGCTGGTCGAGTCCCTGCGCAAGGTCGCCGAGCAGAAGGGCGTCTCCGTCGCGCAGATCGCCATCGCCTGGGTGCTCTCCCGGGGCGAGGACATCGTGCCGCTCGTCGGCGCCAGGACCCGTGAGCGGCTCGGGGAGGCGCTCGGCGCGCTGGACGTGACCCTGGACGCGGCCGACCTCGCCGCGATCGAGGCGGCCGTGCCGGCGGACGCGGCGGCCGGGGAGCGGTACGCGCCCGCCCAGATGGCGATGCTCGACAGCGAACGCTGATCCCGGTGCCGGGTACCGTCTAGGCATGGCCCCGACCAGCGAAACCCTGACCGCCGAGCGCATCCTCGCCGCCACCGAGGAGGTGCTGCGCCGCTACGGCCCGGCCAAGGCCACCGTGGTCGACGTGGCCCGATCGCTCGGCGTCAGCCACGGCAGCGTCTACCGGCACTTCCGGACCAAGGCGGAGCTGCGGGCGGCGGTGACCAAGCAGTGGCTGGACCGTACGACGGAGCTGCTCGCGGCCATCGCCGCCGACACCGGCCGGGACCCGGAGGCGCGGGTGCGCGAGTGGCTCGCGGCGCTGTTCGCCGCCAAGCGCCAGAAGGCGGGGATCGACCCGGAGCTGTTCGCCACCTACTCGGTCCTGGCCGTCGACGCGGTGGAGGTGGTCGGCATCCATATCGCCGAGCTCACCGGCCAGTTGACGGACATCGTGCGGGACGGTGCCGAGTCGGGCGCCTTCGCCGTCGACGACCCGGCGACCGCCGCCAACGCCCTCTTCCGGGCCACCGCCTGCTTCCACGACCCGCACTACGCCAGGGAGTGGGAACTACCGGGCGCGGAGGCCGAGTTCGAGGCCGTGGTCGATCTGCTGGTACGCGGCCTGCGGGCCTAGGGCCTGGTGCGAAGACCGTCAAGAACCGGATCCACCTCTGCCTGCGCCCGACGACCTCGCGCGAGCCCGATGGCGGGGGCTGGGCCGTCCTCGCGGATCCCGAGGGCAACGAGTTCTGCGTCCTGCGCGGTGACTCCGATCGCGCCGCGATGTCGTCCTGGGCCTCAGCCCGCGACACACCTCCAGAAGTCCCGCATCACATCCGTCGGCGTCGGGCTCTCCATCTCCACCTGGGTGAGCAGGACCGCGACCGTCCCCGTGGGCGGGATGACGTGCGCCGCGGTGCCGGTGCCGCCGACCCAGCCGTAGCGGCCCGGGACGTTCCACGGGTCGGACGGGGTGACGTCGACCTGGCCGCCGTACCCCCAGCCCTGGCCCTCCAGGAAGAGGGGGACGCGGTCGCGCTGCTGGGCCGTGAGGTGGTTCGTGGTCATGCGGCTGACCGAGGTGGGGGTCAGGAGGCGGCGGCCGGACGGGGTCTCCCCGGAGTTCAGCAGGAGCCGGGCGAAGGCCAGCCAGTCGTCGGCCGTGGAGACCAGGCCGCCACCGCCCGAGTGGAAGCGGGGGGTGCGGGTCCACTCGCCGTCCGGCCGGTCGACGAGCCGGAGCGTGCCGTCCGGGGCCGGGGCGAACGCCGAGGTGAAGCGGTCGCGTTTGGCGGGCGGCACCTCGAACGCCGTGTCCGTCATGCCCAGCGGCTCGAAGAGCCGTTCCGCGAGGAACTCGGGGAGCGTACGGCCGGACGCCCGGGCGATCAGGATGCCCTGGAGGTCGGACGAGGTGCCGTACAGCCAGGCCTCGCCCGGCTGGTACAGCATCGGGACCCCGGCGAGCAGACCCAGCCAGGTGCCGTGGTCCGGCCAGTCCTGGAGGTGGCGGCCGTCCTTCTGGACCTCGAAGAGCGACCGCACCGCCGGGAGCGTGAAGTCCGCCGGGAAGCCCCAGCCGGTGCGGGAGCTCAGCAGGTCCTCGACCGTGATCGGGCGGGCCGCCGGGACCACGTCGTCCACGGGGGCGTCCGGGGTACGGACCACGCTCGGCCCGGCCAGCTCCGGGAGCCACTTCGAGACCGGCGAGTCCAGGGCGAGCACCCCGTCCTCCACCAGCATCAGCAAGGCGGCCGCCGTGATCGGCTTCGTGATGGACGCGATACGGAAGATCGAGTCCCGTGCCATCGGGGCGGTGCCGTCGGCGTCCACCGAGCCGACGGTCACCTCCTCGACGTCCGTGCCGCGGGCCACCAGGGCCACGGCACCCGGCAGCTTCCCGTCGTCCACATACCGTCGCAGGGTGTCGTACAGCGCACTCATCGCTCGGCCTTCCGGTCTCGGCGGTCGTCCTGCGTACGACTCCCGTCGCGGCGGAAAGTCATCGCCCGCTATTCGTCCGCCGGGTTCACGGTCGCCTGGTGGGCCTCGGCGAGGTGCTCCTCCGCCTTCAGCCAGGGCAGGAACTGCGCCCCCTTGCGCCAGCCGCACGTGTCACATCTGATCGTGCGCTGCGGACCTTTGCGCAGCACCTGGACGACGTGCTCGCGGCCGTGCTGGTCCCAGCGGCTCACCTTGCTCGTGTTGATCTGCAGCATGAAGCCTCGCCTCCGGCTTGGAGTGTGCAGCAAGACCAATATCAACAGGAGTATCTTCACGACGAGTTGTCCAACCCGTGAACTTTGCTCAGCCGATGGTCCTCGGCAGCCGCAGGCTCAGCAGGCCGGTCAGGGCCACGCAGCCGAGTTGGGTGAGGAGGGTGACGACCAGGGCGTCCCGCATGCCCAAGTGGGGGACCAGGGACAGGAAGAGGGTGCCCAGGGCGGCCACGCCGAGCGCGAGGGCCGACTGCTGGGTCGTCATCATCACACCGCTGCCGACACCGGCCCGCGCGGGCTCCACCTCGGAGAGAACGACCCTGAAGATGATGGGGAGTTGGAGCGCCTGGCCCGCTCCGGCGAGGGCGGCTCCGGGAAGCAGTTCGAGAAGGCCGAGGTCCGGCCAGGCCCGCCAGGCCGCGAGGGCCATCAGGCCGACGCCGGCCGCCTGGAGCAGCGCGCCCGCGGTCACGATCCGGGTGCCGTACCGCGCGACGAGCCGCGGACCGGCGAGCGAGACGAAGAAGAAGACCACGGCCATGGGCGCCAGGGCCATGCCCGCCGGGACCGGGCCGAGGCCCGCGCCCCGCTGCAACGCCACCGCGATCACGAACATGAACCCGCTGAAGCCGACCGAGAAGGGCAGGATCATCACCAGCCCGCGCCGCAGCGAGGTCAGCGCGAACAGGCTCGGCGGGACCAGGGGCGTACGGCCGCGCCGGTCCTCCCGGCGCTCGACCAGGTAGAAGGCCGCCGCCAGGAACGGGAACGCGACCAGCGACAGCCACGTCCACAGCGGCCAGCCCGCGGTCCGCCCCTCGGTGAGCGGGGCCAGCAGGGCGAGCAGGGCCGCGGTCAGCAGCACGGTGCCGGGCCCGTCCACCGGCTCCGGGTGCTGGGAGCGGGTCTCGGGCACGCCACGGGCCGCCAGGACCAGGCCTACGACGACCACCGGGACGTTCACGAGGAACACCGCGCGCCAGCCGGTGCCGGCGATGTCGGCGGCCACCAGCACGCCGCCCAGGATCTGCCCGGCGACCATCGACAGGCCCGCCGTGGCGCCGTAGAGGCCCATCGCCTTGGCCCTGCGCTGTCCCGCGGTCGCCGACTGGATGGTGGCGAGGACCTGCGGGAGCATCGCGGCGGCCGACGCGCCCTGCAGCACCCGGGCCGCGACCAGCGTCCAGGCGCTCGGCGCGAGTCCGCAGGCCAGCGAGGTCAGGCCGAAGGCGGCCATACCGCCGAGGAAGAAACGGCGCCGGCCGAAAAGGTCGCCGAGCCGGCCGCCGAGCACGAGGAGGACGGCGTACGCCAACCCGTAGCCGGCGACGACGAGTTCGAGGACGGACTCACTCGCGTTCAGGTCCCCGCCGATCGTCGGCAGGGCCACGTTGACGATGAAGAAGTCGATGAGGGGGAGCGCCGCGGCCAGCAGCACGGTGAAGAGGCCGAGGCCGCCGAGGGTGGGCGGGGCCGCCGGTGAGCGGGAGGTGGTCCGTGAGGTGATGGTTTCGGTCACGCCTACGAGCGTGCGCCCGTTCCCAGGCTGGTACCAGAGTCTTCTTATCCTGGTAGAACCACTACCTGGAAACAGGGTGCGCGGGGCGGCAGGCTGGAGGCATGGCGACGATGGCCCAGGAACAGGCAGTACGCGGTACCGGTACCCCGCCGAGCAGGGACGTGGCCGGTTCGGTCCGGCGGCACGAGCTCGCGGCTTTTCTGCGTCACCGCCGTGAGCACATCACCCCCGAGCAGGTCGGCCTGCCCCGCGGCCGCCGGCGCCGCACCCCCGGTCTGCGCCGCGAGGAGGTCGCGCAGCTCGCCGCGGTCGGCGTGACCTGGTACACGTGGCTCGAACAGGCCCGCGACATCCAGGTCTCCGTCCAGGTCCTCGACGCCCTCGCCCGCACCCTCTTCCTGGACCCCGGGGAGCGGGCCCACCTCTTCCAGCTGGCCGGCCAGGTCGACCCGACACCGGCCACCGTCTGCCCGTCGATCACCCCGGCGGTGCGCGCGCTGCTGGCACAGCTGGACCCGGTGCCGGTGAGCGTGCAGAACAGCCGGTACGACATCCTGGCCCACAACCGCACGTACGGCCTGCTCCTGTGCGACATGGACACGGTGCCACCGCAGGACCGCAACGCGCTGGTCCTCTCCTATACGAATGCCGAGTGGCAGTCCTCGATCGTGCACCTGCAGGACGCCCAGCGGATGATGGCCGCCCGCTTCCGCGCCGCGATGGCGGGCCATCTCGCCGAGCCCGCCTGGAAGATGCTGCTCAAGCGGCTGCGGGCGGAGAGCGAGGAGTTCTGCGAGGTGTGGGACCGGCACGAGGTCATCGCGCCGAGCACGAAGCGCAAGGAGTTCGACAACCGGTATGTGGGCCGGGTGACCGTGGATCACACGGATCTGTGGCTGGGGCCGGAGTTGGGGCCGCGGATGGTCACGTATGCGCCGGCGGACGAGCAGTCGAGGGAGAAGCTGGAAAAACTGCACAAAATAGCGCTGGAGAGAGCAACCCCCTAAGGGGCGCGGGGAACGGCGCGACAAGCCCCCACCGACCCGCAGCCGCCGAACTACGCGCTGACCCCCGCGATTTGGCGAACTTCGGCAGACTCCAGCTCGTCCGCCGTCCGCTCAGCGGTCTTACGAGCCCACCGCCCACTGGTCAGCGCCCCGAGCACCAGCACCACCAGACCGCAGCCCACCAGAATCCACCACCCCGGCACCGCAGCCGACGCGAACGCCGACCTGTACGACGACGAGCCCACCCCGGACGCCAACACCGCCCCGATCACGGCAACCCCGAGCGTCTGCCCCAACTGCCGGCTCGTGGAGGCGACAGCAGCCGCGACCCCCGCCTGCGCCCTCGGCATCCCCGACACCGCCGTGTTGGTGATCGGCGCGTTCACGAACCCGAACCCGACCCCGAACACCGCGTACCCGATGAACAACGTGAGGTCGGAGGACTCCGCGTCGAACGCCGCGAACAGCACCGCGCTCGCCGTCATCGCCGCCCCCGCGATCACGAGCGACAGCCGCGGCCCCCGGTTCCCGACCAGCCGCCCCGACACCGGCGCGAACAGGAACATCGGCACGGCCATCGGCAGCATCCAGAGGCCGGCGTGCAAGGCGTCGTAACCCCGCACGTTCTGCAGGTACAGCGTCGACAGGAACAGGAACCCGCCGAGTGACGCGAACGCGCCGATCGCGATGATCGTTGCCCCGCTGAACGGAACCGACCGGAAGAAGCGCAGGTCGATGAGGGGTTCGGCGCGCCGAGGCTCGTACCGGAGCAGTCCCGTGAGTGCGAGCGCCGCGATCACCACGAACGGCAGGATCGAGGTGAACCCCGAGTCCGGCGCCTCGATGATCGCGTACGTCAGTGAGCCGAACAGCGCGATCACCAGGACCTGGCCGATCGGGTCCGGGCGGCGGGCCTTGGGCGCGCGGGACTCGGGGACGAAGCGGAGGGTGAGCAGGAGTGCCGTCAGGCCCACCGGGATGTTGACCCAGAAGATGGAGCGCCAGCCGACCGACTCCACCAGCGCGCCGCCGACGAGCGGACCGGCCGCCATGGATATGCCGACGACCGCGCCCCACACGCCGATCGCCCGTGCCCGCTCGCGCGGGTCCGTGAAGGTGTTCGTGATGATCGACATCGCGACCGGGTTGAGCATCGAGCCGCCTACCGCCTGGAGCATCCGGAAGCCGATCAACGCGTCGAGGCTGGGGGCGAGCGAGCAGAGGAGCGAGCCCAGGGAGAAGACGATCAGGCCCGCCATGAAGACCTTCTTGCGGCCGATCCGGTCGGCGGTGGAGCCGGCCAGCATCAGCAGCGAGGCCAGGACCAGGGTGTACGCGTCGATCGTCCACTGGAGCCCCGACGTGCTGGCGTCGAGTTCGTGCTGCATCGACGGGAGGGCGACGTTCAGGGCGGTGACGTCGAGGCTCACGATCAGCAGACTCATGCAGCAGATCGCGAGGATCAGAAAGCGTCGGCGGTGGCTGAGCTCGGGCATGTGGTCCAGAGTACGCCGACTTCGATAGTGTGTCTAACTAATAGTGCCGCTAACTAATGTGTGTTACATGATCATTGCCGGTGCGCGACAATGGGGCAATGTCCATGCCCTTGTCCTCTCTGCGGATCGGTCCGCACACCGTTCAGCCGCCTGTTGTCCTGGCCCCGATGGCCGGGATCACCAACGCGCCCTTTCGGACTCTGTGTCGCGAGTTCAGTGGGGGTAAAGGGCTGTTCGTCAGCGAGATGATCACCACTCGGGCGCTGGTCGAGCGCAACGAGAAGACCATGCAGCTGATCCACTTCGACGCGAGTGAGAAGCCGCGGTCGATTCAGCTGTACGGGGTGGATCCGGCGACTGTCGGCAAGGCCGTCCGCATGATCGCGGAGGAGGGGCTGGCCGATCACATCGATCTGAACTTCGGGTGTCCGGTGCCGAAGGTCACGCGGAAGGGTGGGGGGTCGGCGCTGCCGTACAAGCGGAATCTGCTGCGGGCGATTCTGCGGGAGGCGGTGAGTGGGGCCGGGGAGCTGCCGGTCACGATGAAGATGCGCAAGGGGATCGACGACGATCACATCACGTACCTCGATGCGGGGCGGATCGCGGTGGAGGAGGGGGTGACCGCGATCGCGCTGCATGGGCGTACTGCCGCGCAGCACTATGGGGGTACTGCGGATTGGGAGGCCATCGCCCGGCTCAAGGAGCACGTGCCGGAAATTCCCGTGCTCGGGAACGGTGACATCTGGTCGGCCGAGGACGCGCTGCGGATGGTTCGTGAGACGGGCTGCGACGGAGTGGTCGTCGGGCGGGGCTGCCTTGGGCGGCCATGGCTGTTCGCGGATCTGGTGGCGGCGTTCGAGGGGCGGGAGCAGGACATCGCGCGGCCGTCGCTGCGTTCGGTCGCCGACATCATGGTTCGGCACGCGACGCTGCTCGGGGAGTGGATCGGGGACGAGTCGAAGGGTGTTGTCGACTTCCGTAAGCATGTGGCCTGGTACCTGAAGGGGTTCGCGGTCGGGAGCGAGATGCGCAAGCGGCTCGCGATCACGTCGTCGTTGGCGGAACTCCGGGCCGGGCTGGACGAGTTGGAGCTCGATCAGCCGTGGCCGGTGGGGGCGGACGGGCCGCGGGGGCGTACGTCCGGGAACAACCGGGTGGTGTTGCCGGACGGGTGGCTGAAGGATCCGTACGACTGTGCGGGGATCGGTGAGGACGCCGAGCTCGACACGTCCGGGGGCTGAGGTGGGGATGCCTGCGGCGCCGCTGCGGGTTTGGTGGGGGCTTGTGTAGCGCCTTTGGTTTGGTTGTGGGTCGGGGCCGGGTCGGGGGTGTCCGTCCTCGGAATGGCGCGGAATCGGTCGGCCAGGAAGGTGCTGGGGTTGACGCGCCATTCGCTGCGGGCGGACACCCCCGCCCCGTCCCCTTCTCGCCGTACGCGGCTGCCGCGCCCCTTCAGCGGCGCATCAGGGGTGCGGGGAACTGCGCGATCAGCCCCCACCGGCTCGCCCTGTGACCGATCCTGGCACCCCCTCCTGCGACCCTCAGATCCTGCCCAGTACCTGCGCCAGCAGCGAACCCATCTGCGTCGCCGAGTCACGGCCCGCCTGCAGAACCTCCTCGTGGTTCAGCGGCTCACCGGTCATGCCCGCGGCGAGGTTGGTCACCAGGGAGATGCCCAGCACCTCCGCGCCCGCCTCACGCGCGGCGATCGCTTCCAGCACCGTCGACATGCCCACCAGGTCCGCGCCGATCACGCGGGCCATGCGGATCTCGGCCGGCGTCTCGTAGTGCGGGCCGGGGAACTGCGCGTACACGCCCTCTTCGAGCGTCGGGTCGATCTCCTTGCACAGCGCGCGCAGGCGCGGGGAGTAGAGGTCGGTGAGGTCGACGAAGTTCGCGCCGATGATCGGGGAGGTGGCGGTGAGGTTGATGTGGTCGCTGATCAGGACCGGCTGGCCGGGGCGCATGCCCTCGCGCAGGCCGCCGCAGCCGTTGGTGAGGACGACCGTCTTGCAGCCGGCGGCTACCGCGGTGCGGACGCCGTGGGCCACGGCGGCCACGCCGCGGCCCTCGTAGTAGTGGGTGCGGCCGAGGAAGACGAGCGCGCGCTTCTCGCCGATCTTGTACGAGCGGATCTTGCCGCCGTGCCCCTCGACCGCCGGCGGCGGGAAGCCGGGCAGCTCGGTGACCTGGAACTCGGCGTCGGGGCTGCCGAGGGCGTCGACGGCCGGCGCCCAGCCGGAGCCCATCACGAGGGCGACGTCGTGGGTCTCGGCGCCGGTCAGTTCGCGCAGGCGCGCGGCGGCGGCGTCGGCGGCGGCGTGGGGGTCGCCCTGGATGTCGTCCGGAAGAAGAGATGCGTTCACGCGGTCGAGGGTAGCTGGTCTGGGCCTACGCGCGTAGATGACAGAGCTCACGGGATGGCGATCGTTGTCTTGTCGTTTCCAACGAAGGATGGGGCGGAACGGGATCTATGTGATGACTGTGGTGCTGCTGTGCCTCGGCTGTGTCATTAGCAGGGGCGTTTTCTCAGCTCCATCACGTAGTCGTGGGGGGCTCCTGCGGACTCCGCCGCGTCGGCGATCTCGCCCAGGTAGCGGGCCGACGGGAGGCCGCCCTCGTAGCCGTTGAGGACGTAGACCCACGCCTGTTCCTCGCCCTCCAGGGTGTGGACGCGGACCCTGGCGCGGCGGTAGATGTCCAGGCCCACGCCCTCCCAGCGGTCCATCGACTCCTCGTCCGGCGGCGCGATGTCGTACAGCGACACGAAGACCTGGGAGAGCGGGTCCTCGACGATCGTCGCCAGCGCGCCCTCCCAGCCCATGTGCTCGCCGCCGAACGTCAGCCGCCATCCGTTCAGCCAGCCCGTGGCACGCATCGGCGAGTGGGGAGCGCGGCGGGTCATCAGCCGCGCGTCGAGATTGCCGGCGTACGCGGCGTAGAGCGACATGGGTCGAGGGTACGGCAGTGGCAACAGGGGGCTCACAGGGATCAGGCGCCTCCTGCCGACCCGTTGCCCCGCCCCCGGGCGGTAGCACCTTGAAGCGTGCGGGACAATGGGGTACGTGACTCGGATCGTGATCATCGGTGGCGGACCCGGCGGATACGAGGCGGCCCTGGTGGCCGCCCAGCTCGGCGCGGAGGTGACCGTCGTCGACTGCGACGGTCTGGGCGGAGCGTCGGTGCTGACCGACTGCGTGCCGTCGAAGACCCTTATCGCTACGGCTGAGGTCATGACGACCTTCGACTCGTCGTACGAGGAGCTGGGGATCATCGTCGCCGATGACACTCCGCCTCTGGAGCAGGCCGCGAGGGTGGTGGGGGTCGACCTCGGGAAGGTCAACCGGCGTGTCAAGCGGCTTGCGCTTGCCCAGTCGCATGACATCACCGCCTCTGTGACTCGTGCGGGGGCGCGTGTCATGCGCGGGCGGGGGCGGCTCGAGGGCATGCAGGGGCTGGACGGGTCCCGGAAGGTCGTCGTCTCGGCCGCGGACGGGAGTGAGGAGACGCTCACCGCCGATGCGGTGCTCATCGCCACCGGGGGGCATCCGCGGGAGGTGCCCGACGCTCAGCCCGACGGGGAGCGGATTCTCAACTGGACGCAGGTGTATGACCTGACCGAGCTGCCCGAAGAGTTGATCGTGGTCGGGTCCGGTGTCACCGGTGCCGAGTTCGCCGGGGCCTATCAGGCGCTCGGGTCGAAGGTCACCCTTGTCTCGTCTCGGGATCGGGTGCTCCCGGGGGAGGATCCTGATGCTGCCGCCGTGCTTGAGGATGTCTTCCGGCGTCGGGGGATGAACGTCATGGCCCGCTCCCGGGCCGCCGCCGCCAAGCGTGTCGGCGACCGGGTCGAGGTGACCCTGTCGGACGGGCGGGTCATCAGCGGGTCGCACTGTCTGATGGCCGTCGGCGCCATTCCCAACAGCGCGGGGATGGGGCTGGAGGAGGCCGGAGTACGGCTGCGGGAGTCGGGGCACATCTGGACCGACAAGGTCAGTCGGACCACCGCTCCGGGTGTGTACGCCGCCGGTGACGTGACCGGTGTCTTCGCGCTCGCCTCGGTCGCTGCGATGCAGGGGCGTATCGCCATGTACCACTTCCTCGGTGATGCGGTGGCTCCGCTGAATCTGAAGACCGTGTCCTCGAATGTGTTCACCGATCCTGAGATCGCGACCGTGGGGTACACGCAGGCCGATGTGGACGCCGGGAAGATCGACGCCCGTGTCGTGAAGCTGCCTCTGTTGCGCAATCCGCGCGCCAAGATGCAGGGCATCCGGGACGGGTTCGTGAAGCTCTTCTGCCGGCCGGGGACCGGCATCGTGGTGGGCGGTGTGGTTGTTTCGCCGCGTGCCTCGGAACTGATCCATCCGATCTCGATCGCCGTCGACAACAATCTGACGGTCGAACAGATCGCGAACGCGTTCACCGTGTATCCCTCCCTTTCGGGGTCGATCGCGGAGGTCGCACGGCAGCTGCACACCCGTAAGTCGGGTGGCGAGGTCTGACGGCCGAAACCGATTCCTCGCTGGTCACAGGGAGTTGTCGAGCATGCGTACGGCATAGGCGGGGCGGGTAGGCCCTATACCACTTCCCGCCCCTGTGTGCGAACAACTTCGTTTATTCGGCGCATACTGCTGAAAGCAGACGGTCGTTGGGGTTACTGTCAGTTTCGTGTTCGCTGCAGAACGTCGCCAATTGATCCTCGAAATGGTGCGAGCCAATGGGGCTGTATCGCTCCGTGAGCTCGCCCGCGTCGTCCAGACCTCCGAAGTGACCGTACGGCGGGACGTGCGCGCACTGGAGGCAGAAGGACTCCTCGACCGCCGGCACGGCGGTGCGGTACTGCCGGGCGGGTTCACGCGGGAGTCCGGCTTTCCGCAGAAGTCACATCTCGCGACCGCCGAGAAGACGGCCATCGCCGACCTTGCCGCGGGCTTCGTGGAAGAGGGCGAGGCCATCGTGGTGGGGGCGGGGACCACTACACAGGAGCTGGCCCGCCGGCTCGCCCGGGTGCCCGGGCTCACCGTCGTCACCAACTCCCTGCTGGTGGCACAGGCGTTGGCCCATGCCAACCGGGTCGAGGTCGTCATGACCGGCGGGACTCTGCGTGGTTCCAACTACGCGCTCGTGGGCAGCGGTGCCGAGCAGTCCCTGCAGGGGCTGCGGGTGTCCAGGGCCTTTCTGTCCGGGAGCGGGCTCACCGCGGAGCGTGGGCTGTCCACGTCCAACATGCTCTCCGCGTCCGTGGACCGGGCGCTGGTGCAGGCCGCGGCGGAGGTCGTCGTCCTCGCCGATCACACCAAGCTCGGGACGGACACCATGTTCCAGACCGTGCCGACCGATGTGATCACGCGGCTCGTGACCGATGAGCCGCCCGCCCATGACGACCGCGCGGCCACCGAGCTCCAGGCCCTCGCCGACCAGGGTGTGCAGATCGCCGTCGCCGGAGCGTCGGGGGGCTCGGGTGCGGGCGGTGATTCCGTCCCCCCGCGTCAACCGCGCCGGGACGTGGCTCTGCCGGGGCCTCGACGCGGACAGGTGCCCGGGGCGGGACCGGGGCTGCGGGCCGCGACGGTGCTCGGTGAGAGCCCACAGGGGGCCGAGCGGGCCGCGCGCGTCGCCGACCTGCGGCGGCGTTAGGCGTCAGACGCGCCCGGTCGCCAGGCCGCGCAGCGTCAAGTGGAGCAGGCGGTCGGCCAGTTGAGGGTCGGCCGGGGACTCCTCCGCGGCCAGCGCGATCGCATGGGTCAGCTGCAGGAGGTCCGTGATGGCCACGTCCTCCCGCACCCGGCCCGCCTCCTGAGCGCGCCGGAGCAGGGCCTCGCCCGCCTCGCGGATGGGGGCACTGCACCGGGACAGCGGTGAGGTGCGGTCCGACGTCACCGTCATCAGGGCCCGGGACAGGCCCCGGTACTCGCCGGCGTGCGTGACCATCTCGCCCAGCCAGGTCACCAGGGCCGTGCACGGCTCGGGCGCGTGCCGCAGTTCGTGGGCGCGGGTCAGCAGGTCGTTCACCGCGTCCTCGAAGACCGCGCTGAGCAGGGCGTGCCGGTTGGGGAAATGGCGGTACAGGGTGCCGATGCCCACGCCCGCGCGGCGCGCCACGTCCTCCAGGGAGGCGTCCGTGCCGTGCGCCGCGAAGGCCGCGCGGGCCTCGGCGAGCAGCCGCTCGTAGTTGCGGCGGGCGTCGGCACGCATGGCGCGCGGAGGCTCAGGGGTCACCGCCGTGCCCCGGTCCTCCCGGGCCTCTGACGAGGTTGCGCCCACCATGCCTCCCACCTGCTCCCTCTGTGCGCCGTCAGTGCTCCCAGGATGCCATCGAGCCCACGCACACAGGCTCCCCGCGCCCCGCGCAAGCCGTACCTTCTTCTCAGGCGGGAGCAGCGCCGGGGGAATGTGATGGACATCAGTGGTGTGGACGCACGTCGTGTGCTGACGCTCGTACGAGAGCTCGAAGAGGCGGACTCCGTCCGCGAGTTGCAGGAACGGGCGCTGCCCGGGTTACTGGGGCTGATCGCGGCCGATGCCGCCCAGTGTTATCGGCTTTCGGTGGACGGGGTGGGGCTGCAGACCCTGTCCTTGCCTCAGGAGTCCTTTCATGAGGATCCGATGGTCATCTACGACCACCCGCTCACCGAGGTGATGCTGCAGACGCCGACCTCGGAGGCCTGGCGGGTCAGCGATGTCGCGGGGGACCGGCAGTGGCAGCGGACCCACTGCTACAACCTGGACTTCCGGCCGTTCGGCATGCGGCGCCATCTTGTCGCCTCCGCCGGCTCGGACATGACCGTCGTGGAGGGGTACGCGCTCACCCGCTCCGGGACCGAGTTCAGCGAGCGGGAACGGGATCTGTTCGGGTTCGCCCAGCTCCAACTCTCCGTCGCCGAACGGACCTTGCGCGAGCGGGAGCAGCTGCGGCTGTTGTCCGCGCTTGCGTTGGAGCTCGCGGGAGGGCTGGAGAAAGGCGTCGTCTCCTTCGACGGGCAAGGGCGGCCGTACGCCCTCAACGCCGTCGCCGCGGGGCTGTTGGCCGTCGTACAGGACGATCCGCGGTTGACGCGCGGGGAGTCGTTCACCGTGCGGGACATCGAGGTGCGGTACGTTCCCGCCGCCACGGCCGGAATGCCCGCCATGCTGCTGCTGCGGGACCTCGCCCGGGCGCGGGCCGTCGCACGCGTGCTGGGGGTCACCGAGCAGGAGCACCGGACGCTGCTCCACCTCCACCAGGGGCATACGGCGACCGAGGCGGCCCGGCGGATGCGGCTCGCGCCCGCCACCGTGCGCGGCTACATCGCCTCCCTGCACCGCAAGCTGGAGGCGGGACACACGGCCGCGCTGCTGCGGAGGGGACGGGACCTCGGGCTGATCGGTGACTGAGCCGTCGTGGCGCTATGTCGCGACACCTCAGATTTGACGGCTGGTGGTGCGTGGCGGGTGCCGTTTCACTGGGGTGAGCGGGGGCTCGCTGTCGTCGGCGCCCCCGCCCTCGACCACCGTCACGGGGGACGGGGAGAAAGACGCGGCGCCCGGCGGACCGACTGCTCCGGTCCGGCGGGCGCCTCGTCGAGATGCGGGTGTCAGTCCTTGATCTCGCAGATCGCGGCGCCGGAGCTGACGGATCCGCCGATCTCCGCGGACAGGCCCTTGATGGTGCCGGACTTGTG